>CAZKYP010000126.1:0-9746 GCA_964556885.1 uncultured Pirellulales bacterium
CATATTATGTTTTCGAAGAAAATCAATGGCTTTATTGTTCGTATGCTCCACGGAGCAGCCTCCTTATTGTCAATGAGGATTTAATCGGGATAACCGTTCGGATTCTCATTATGCCATTGCCAGGCGGTAGCGACCATTTTTTCGAGTTCCGGTTTTTGCACCTTCCAGCCGAGCTCTTTCTTTGCCTTAGTGGCGTCGGCCATTAAAATCGGCGGGTCGCCCGGCCTGTGGCCGGTTTCGATGACCTTAAAATCTTTGCCGCTGACCTTCTTGACGGTCTCAATCACTTCTTTTACCGAGTAGCCCTTTTCGTTGCCAAGATTGTAAACAAGCTCGCGGTTTGTTCCCAGTTTATCCAAAGCCAGCAAATGCGCCCGGCAAAGGTCGTCGATATGGATGTAATCACGTACACAGGTCCCGTCCGGCGTATCGTAGTCTGTACCGTAAATTTTTATGTCACTTCGTTTACCCATCGCGGCCTGGATAATCAGCGGAATCAGGTGAGATTCCGGTCGATGGTCCTCGCCGATTTTTGCACCGTTTCCGGCGCCGCAGGTATTGAAATATCTAAGGGCCGCATAAGCGAGTTTTCCGGTTTTGCTTTGGTAGTGACACATTTTTTCAACGGCTAATTTTGACTCGCCGTACGGATTGATTGGTATAGTCGGTGAATCTTCCGTTATCGGTATCTGTTTCGGTTCGCCGTAGACGGCCGCAGTGCTGCTGAAGACGAACTTCTTCACACCGGTGGTCTCCATTGCAGAAAGCAGGTTCTGGGTACAGGAAAGATTGTTGCGGTAATATTTAAGTGGTTCGTTGACTGATTCGCCGACTTCAATGAAGGCCGCGAAGTGCATCACGGCTTCGATGTTGTATTTTTTGAGTGTTTCGATAAGTAATTCGTAATTATCCAGGTCGCCAAGGACAAAATCGGTATCGCCGATAGCCGACCTGTGACCTTTGCTTAGATTATCATAAACGACCGGCTCGTGGCCTTCCGCGGTAAGTAAAGCCGTCATGTTGCTGCCGATGTAACCCGCCCCGCCGCATACTAATACTTTCATGTCTTGTTCCCCGTTGCTGTTGCATCATCGCTTGCTTGTTTTGAAGATTTGATACTGTTTTTATTGATTCGTTTTTCTATTCGCTTCAGAATCTCCGCTTCGAGTTGTTTGTCGTCGTCTAAATCGATCCAGGCCATATCTTTTTCCAGCTTAGGATTTAGTGCCAGTCTTTGCATTGTCGGCTTGCTCCTCGAAAACATCCGGTAGGTTTGCCCGCTGCCGGTAATTTCCGGTTCGGGCAGAGATAACCTCTGAACGTGAACGTTGCAGACTATTTGCAGTTGTTCGTTATTTTGGCTTATCTCTATCTCCACAGTTCTGCGTATGTTGTGCAGGTTATTCATAATCCAGTTGTCGTCTCCGGCGCTGTCGCTGCGCCAGAATTCGAAGAATTGTGCCCCTGCCAGCGGCCTGGTCCGGACATAGCCACTGTCGATGTCGGCCTTGTCAATCTCGAAGTGCATCTCGCCCAGAACGTCCTCGACGGTCTGAATTGCATGAGCTTTACTTAGATTCGGCACGCTGATTTGTTCGACTAATGCACTGCCCTGCTGCTGATTACAGCCTGAAAGGAGCCAAACACAAGCCGCACAGTAAAAACCAATAATGAAGACCGGTTGTATTAAATTGTGTCTGAAATATGTCTTTATCTTATATCCGTTCATTTCAATTTTCCTTAATCGGAGGTGATTATATATACGCCGTGCTGATAGCTCAAGAGTGAATTGCTTTTTTAGATTCTATGAACATACCCATCTTCAATAAAGAAATTTGTGAAACATATCTAAAGGTCATAATATGCCAACAAATCATTTTTGTATAAGCTCTGTTGGGTCAAAGTTAATATTCTAATTATATTGTAAGGGTTAAAGTAGGCGAAGTTTGAATGACGATATACATTACATGCTCTCAGTGCAAACACAAACCATTGGCGACAAGCTACATTCTTTACCATTAGGGCGGGAAGTTAAAAATTTTCTTAATTATCTGACCGTGGAAGCAGGTCTATCCGAAAACACCATTTTAGCCTACGGCCGGGATCTATTATTTTTTCTAAGGTATTGTGAATCAGAAAGAATAACACAGATTAAGCAAATCAAGCCGCAGGTTATTCAAAAATACCTCAGGATTCTTACTGGGGATGATAAAAGCGAGGGGTCTGTAAAACGTGCTCTTGTGGCGATTCGCATGTTACTGCGTTTTGCCAGGCTGACCGGACTTGTTGAAGATGATTTTACGTCTATTCTCGAAAGTCCCAAACTTTGGCAGAAGCTCCCATGTGTTTGCAGTAAAAAACAGGTAAAAGACCTCTTAAATACACCTGCTCCTGAAAATCCTTACTATTTCCGTGATAAAGCTATGCTTGAGCTGCTTTACGCTACGGGTATGCGTGCCGGGGAGTTGGCAAATCTGAAAATTGCAGACATAAAATTAGATATAGGCTATCTTCGCTGCATTGGAAAGGGTAACAAGGAGCGTGTAATACCGATAAGCAAAATCGCAATCAATGCGATAGTTGATTATTTAACAAACAGCCGCCCTGCTTTGGCTAAACCCTTTAGTGGCAATTTTTTATTGATTTCCCGAACAGGCAGACCAATGAGTCGTATTGAAATTTGGAGATTAGTCAAGAAATATGCGATTTTGGCAGGTATGCCAAGAAATTTGACGGTGCATACGTTAAGACATTGTTTTGCTACGCATTTATTATCAGGAGGGGCAGATTTACGTAGCGTCCAGGAAATGCTTGGACATGTAGATATAGCTACAACTCAAATTTATACACACGTGGATAATGAAAGATTAAGAAAGATACATAAACAATTTCACCCAAGACCATAAAGTATCCGAATATAAGAAAAAGGAATTAATAACGTAATTAACAGAAGAATTAAGATTTAACAGGTAAAATATAAAATTAATTGACTTTTAAGAAGTTAGATGATAAAATATTTCCACAATTAATTAGCTGATAACCTTAAAATAGGTAAGAAGCGATTTCATAAAAGGTCCTCTTAATGAGCGTAATGCGGCTGTTCTTCATATCAATTATCATAGCAATAGTAGGATGTCAAAATTCTGTAGGGGCTGTGGATGAGCCTATAACGCTGGCTAATACGAACGGAACATCAACAGAAATCAAACCTGATGACCAATTAATGATAAATAAGACCTCACTCCTGCAGGGAGCCAATGAAGAATTGCGGATAAAAGCTGCTACATTGATACTGCTTAGCGACAATCCAATGGCCAGGGAGATTCTAATAGAAATACTAAGGCAGCCTGAGAACACCGCTGCTCGCATGGCTATTTGTAAGACATTGATACAAACAAAATTATCGAAACAGGAGATAAAGAACGAGAATGATTTTATCCAACCACTATTAAGTGTATTGAATACGGAAAATGATGAAGAAGCTCAGTTAGCCGCTGAGACTACTTTAATTTTCAATTATGACCAAATAGGAAATTTATTGGAAAATTTGGCAACGGATCCAAATAAACCAAATAAAACGCGAATTAATGCTATAAATGCTTTAAAAATAAGGTCCGATATGATGGCTGCTATCAGGCTAATAAAGCTTGTTGATGATTCTAATAGACAGGTTGCAAATGAGGCCGAAAAAGCATTGTCTTCAATTGGGATATCTGTAGGAGCCGATCCTAATTCAAGAAGACAAAATATTGATGAGATAATAAAACGTGGAGAAGTATCGTTTTTACAGACAAGGCTAAGTAGTCAGAATTCGATTATACGCGCAATGAGGTCACAAATGAATATGTGGCAGAAGCGGTATATATCGGAACTGGAAAATACGTATAAAAACATAAGTGATGATAAAGTCAAGGGTGAATTCTTAGCAAAGTATTTGAAGGATTCAGAGGTCACGATTAAGGAATGGGCCTTGGATAAGGCTTATCAGTGGCGTAATGCACCAGGGCCGATGGGGATGCCGGCGGAGCTTGGTCCAATTTTTCTTAATTTAATTTCAGATCAAAATAAGAATATACGTTTGAAAACAGCAAAATTATTGGCAATTTCAGTTGATGTAAATTCTGTACGCCCACTGCTGGCACAATTGGAAATAGAGAATGACAACCAGGTGAAAAGCGAATTATTGGTAGCACTTGGTGAGGCGTGTTACATAGCATTGCCGAACCCGCCTGATAAAATAACGCCGGAACTGGCGGAAGAACGCAAAAAAATTCTCGAATGGGCGGCAAAATTCCTGTTTATGGAAGATGTGGAAATGGCACGTCGTGGAGCTGAAGTATTGAAAAAGCTGCTGAAACGAGATGGATTGCAGCCAGAGGACGTAGATAAATATCTTAACCTGCTCGCAGAAAGATATAATTCGCAGGACAATAATCCTAATACAGCACTAAAAGGGCAATTATTGAGCGCAATGACTGGTTTATGCGCACAGGATTGTACGTATAAAAGCAAGGCAGGGATACTTTTTGATCCGTTATTTAGAAAATCATTACAGGATAGAACAGATTTCATAAGAGAAATAGCAATAGATGGACTTATTTATATTGATAAGCCAAATGCGCTCGGATTGCTTAGAAGTAGAAATGATATTCTTAATGATCCGAGTGAGAAAATAAGAAAGAGACTAATAGAACTCGCAGATGAAGTTGGAGGAAAAGATGATTTAAGCTGGTTATCAGAAAAAATAAATTCTAATTCTGAAGGCGAGCCGGCATGGCAGGCTATGTTGAAAATTTTCAAGGGCTCGGATGTAAATGTTATAAAGGACTGGACGGGACAGCTAACATCACAGAGTGGAAGAATAAAATTAACTGATATACGACAGATAGATTTTCTTAGGATAGCAGAATCAAAGGTTGGCAATGAAGATAAGTCTATTATAAGAAAGAAGTTAGCTGAATTATATATGAAAAACTCAGATTATGAAAGAGCATCTGATTATTATAATATGTTATACAAATCAGCACAAACAGATGAGGAGAAAGATACGATATTACCGGACCTGATTAATGCTTACTTAAAGAGCTCTAAAATTGATCCCGTTATAGAATATTTCAAGCAATTTTTACAAGAGAATGATATTGATCCAAACAATGTCATGGCGAAATCGATCGATAGCTATTTCGTTAATCCTAATAATGGGGCCGATCCAAATGAAATTTATAAAAGGTTAAGTGAAATTGAGATTACACAACCGAAACCGGAATGGAATAAATGGCTCGAAGTGTGGGCGGCCCAGTTGAATATTGCAAAAGAGACGAAAAAGCAAAAGCAAAACGTTAATTAGAAATCGTACAAAATTTCCACTTCCTTGAGTATCATAATTTGCATATTAATAAAGATGCACTAATAGTGTATTCAATGTTAATACAATACATAACATATCTATTTAGTACTAAATAAGTAAAATAAAATAATTGTTCAAATGATAATTTTAAAAAATAAGTTATTTTGGGACGATGTAAGAAAATTATCAAAATATAAAAGAATGAAAAGTCTCAAGAGATTAAAAGAATATTAACCCCCCCTACCTGAATTTAAATCAAAAAAATACAAAAAAGAAAACACTATCTATAAGTTATCAACGTTATAGACCTTTACAAACAATCATAGATATTTAATGTTATATGAGTAAATAACAAAATATGTAGAAAGAGTGCGGCTTTTTCATATAAATTTTGTATAGATATTAAATATATAATCAGAGATAGTGTAACGAGTAATTGATAAGCATAGAAATTATATTGTTCAGCAAAAAATATAATATGAAAGTAGAATTTATATATGAAAATGAAAAAGATATTAGAATTTGGATTAGAATAAAGATTTTTTAGAAGAAATGAGATCATACAAATAGAAAATGATATGATTTAAATACATTATATTCTTAAGATACTGGAATATTAAATATACATAAATAGGAAGGACAAATGATATGATATAAAAAAGTTTCACGTGAAACATTATATCAGTATGATAAATAAGGATTTTCAAAAAGAGAAGTATTTGAAAATATGAATATATTATAAATGACATAAAATAAATGTTTGATGTAAATGAATATGATTTGAAGAAATTACGGAAAAGCAAGAGATTGTTTTCCTGTAGAAATGAATAAATAAGAATAATGGTAAATGTCATAACATTGAAAGAGGAGAAATGATCAATACTATATATTAGAAAATAGAATACAAATGCCTATTTAGATATTGTTTTATAAATGGAATAATTTGGCTTTAGAATCATAAAATGTTTCACGTGAAACATTTTTCATATAAAAATATTGTTTTATTCTGGCAGTATTTTAGAAAATCAAGTACAAATTCCGAAATATTAATTATGTGAATAAATACAATAGATTATGATCCTTAAGGAATGATGGAGCGTTTGAATGGATATTAACAGGAAAGAAAAACAAAGGCATCTCGGCAGGGGGCTCCAATCTTTAATTAGTCCTATAATACCTTCTGTATCTGGGGAGAATAAGATGGAAACAAATTCATCAGATACGCATAACTACCCGCCAGATAATGTGTTACAGGATTCGTTACGTGAAATAGATATAAGTTCTGTTTCTGCAAATCCATATCAGGCCCGAGTCGTTTGGAATGAACAAGAATTGAATGATTTGGCTGAATCCATCAGGGCAAATGGTATAATCCAGCCGATTATTGTGAGACCGGCAGGCAGGGGATATGAGATAATAGCAGGAGAAAGAAGGTTTAGGGCTGCTAAATTAGCATCATTTAATAAAATACCTGCCCTGGTTCGTCAAGCAAGTGATGAGCAGTTACATGAATGGTCGTTAGTTGAAAACATACACCGTGTAGACCTAAATCCAATAGAACGAGCTAAAGCGTACCAGGAATACCTTAGAACATTTTCCCTGACCCAGGCCGAAGCGGCAGAAAGGCTTGGTGAAGACCGCTCAGTTATAGCTAACTACTTGAGAATACTCGACTTACCAGTTGAAATAAAACAAATGTTGGCCGAAGGAAAACTAAGTATGGGTCATGCACGAGCCATACTTGCCTTGCCAACAGATGAATTGCGCAGAAAACTGGCAAATCGTGCTTTAGCAGGCAGGCTGAGTGTTAGAGAGGTAGAAAGGCTTGTAAGAAAATATTTGGCTGCTAATGGAAAAGAAGGAAAAAATGTCAGGATTAAGCCGGCAAATATAGTCGATCTCGAAAGAAAACTAAGCGGCCAGCTTGGTACGAAGGTAAATATTGAAACGCGTAGAAATGGGCAAAAAGGCAGGATAGTTATTGAATTTTATTCACTCGACGAATTCGATGGAATAACCGAAAAACTCGGACTGGCATGTGGTGAGGAAATATAAAAGAAACATAGTGAAAATTAATTATACTATTAACAAATATTTAGCAAAATAGTGTATAATTGTTAAAAGGATAATAAATAATTAAAATTCATTTTATAATTCAGAATGGTTGATAATCAATCAAAAAAATTCAAAGTAATGGAGGATCAATCGTGAAGAATTCGATTTATTTAATTTTTATGCTGTTTATAGCAACGTTGTTAAATATCAATTATGCATATTCTCAGGAAGCGACGAGTAAGACAATACATCAAGCGGCTGCGGATGGTGACATAGAGCAGATTAACCTGAATTTACAAAATGGTAAAAATGTAAATGAAAAGGACAGCGCAGGTAACACCCCGTTACATATAGCTATCAAGAATAAACAAGTAGCTGCCATTGATCTTCTTTTAGAGAAAAGAGCTGATGTAAACATCAAAGATGCTGAAGGAGCTACACCGTTATACCTGGTTGTTGATAATAATCTGGCAGACGTTATTGAGAAGTTAATTCTCCGCAGAGCAGATATAAATGCGGAAATACGACCGGGTGAAAACGCACTCACTCTGGCAAGACAAAAAGGATATACGAACATAGAAGGGATACTTGTAAGAAATGGAGCTACGATGCCAGCCGGCAATCGAAGGAGCAGAAGATTATATCCTTCAGAGGATGGAGTGGGACGAGAAAATGCGGCGATGGATTATGAAAATGATTACACTCGTGGCAGGATGAATAATCAGGAAGAAGTGTTGCCTGAATTTCTTAATGATCCGAATGAGATAAAAGCAAGGGTTAAAAACTTTAAAGGACTCGACGAATTACTTAAAAAAGTAGACCAAAACAGTCTGAACGAAACGCGTCAGTGGCAGGTAATAAAAACGGACAACAGGATTCCTCTTTTGAATGTGATGGGGAAACAATATGAGGGAGAAATAGGTTTAATAAAGAAAATAGCCGTAGAGGAAAAAGCTGTAAAAACTACAAAAGCAATAGATGATATGTCGTCTGTCAGGCAGGAACGATTTAAGAAGATAAGCAGGGAATTGCTTATGCAGAGGAAAGAGCAAAGGCAGGCCGAACAGTCAACTCGTACACGAGGACGCGGCAGGACAAACCAGAGAAACATAAGAGGCAGGGGCACACAGGAAACAACGCCGACATATACCCCGGAAACAACGGGGGCAAATTACAGCCGCAGGTCTATCGATTCAGAAACCGGCAGCAGAATGGGAAATACGGCAGAACAGGAGCCGCAGGAAGATGCTCAAACCCAGCAGGAGATTGACATGTGGCTTGATACTACGACCGATAACAAGGAAGAGCTGGCAAATTCCGTCAGGCAGCAGATTATGACGGAGATTGTTGCGGTACGAACGATTGCAGAAGAAGAAAAAGCAAATAAAACAATAGCAGCCATTGACGGCCTTCTGCTTAAGAGACAGCAGCGATTTCAAGAGATTGCTGTCAAGATGGAGGAAGAAAGGCAAAAACAGGAGCGGCTTGAACAGATCCAACAGGAAAGAGAATCGCAACAGGGCGGCCGCACAAGAGGAAGAGGCAGGGCGGGGCAGTTCAATACTATGGGGGGCCAGCAGGAACAGGGAAGGACTCGACGCCGCTAAGCAAGGATGATAAAGGCAAAACTCTTAGAAGGAAAAGTAGCGATAGTAACCGGTGCCGGCAGGGGGATAGGCAGGGCGATTAGTATCGCATTAGCCACGCAAGCGGCAACAGTCGTTTTGGCCTCACGCTCAATCCGAAAACTTCGTGAAACTGCGGAACAAGTAGAAAAAGCCGGGGGCAATCCTGAAATCGTTGTTACTGAACTTACCGAGGAAGAATCAATTAGAAATCTTGTAAATGTAACGCGGGGAAAATATAATCGCCTCGATATCCTGGTCAATAATGCCGGCGTTACACACTCGGCGAAAATCGAAGATACATCAACCGAGGATTGGGAGCATTGCTTTGATGTAAATGCACGGGCGCCGTATATCTTGTGCCGGGAGGCCCTTGGTTTACTGAGAAAGTCGCCAAAGTCCTATATTATCAACATTTCCTCTGTTGTCGGAGTTAAAGGTTATCCTCTGCAGAGTGCCTATACAAGCTCCAAGCACGCCCTTCGCGGCCTGACGATATCGCTGGCCGAGGAATTAAAAGACACGAATATTCGTGTTCATCTGCTTTGTCCCGGCGGCGTCAATACGGACATGGTCGGCAATGTCCGGCCTGATATACCCAAACAGGATTTGATAAAGCCGGAAGAGATAGCCGAACTGGTCCTGTATCTTGTCACTCACAAAGGCAATGCCGTTATAGATGAGCTGCACATTCGCAGAGCGGCCTCGACACCCTGGTT
>CAZKYP010000127.1:0-9746 GCA_964556885.1 uncultured Pirellulales bacterium
ACGTCCGGCATAAACGGATTCGTATCGTATGGTTCCAGCAATGTAGGGCAACCGAAATGCTCCGCCAATCTGTGGGTGAGCGTTGTTTTGCCGACGCCGATAACGCCGGCGATGCTGACGAGCTGCGGCCTATCAGGATCGAGGAAAAAATCGCAGCCGTTCAATCGAGCGGCCAATTCGCTTATCCATTCTTTCATGACCGGATGGACCAGCTCGCTGTCGAGCTGGGCCAGTCCTCTGAGTACGAATGAACGAAGATGCATCTGCGGGTGCGGCACGGTCAAGTCGAGACTTTCTATGATTTCATCGCCGAATAATAGAAGGTCCAAGTCAATAGTTCTCGGCGACCATTTGCCGTTTCTCTCTCTGCCGAGCGCCGTTTCGACGTACATTAGTCTTTCGAGCAGCTTCTCGGCGCTAAGTGACGTTTTCAATTCGGCGACTGTGTTGAGGTACATCGGCTGGTCGGCCTGTCCTAATGGAATGGTTTCTATAAAGTCGCTCAGACGAACTGAATCGATTCCTTTGGTTTCCGAAAGTATCCTTATGGCGATTTCAATGTTGGCTTTTCTGTCACCTAAGTTGCTGCCCAAACCGATATATGAAGTTATTTTCGCCATCAGGATATAGCTGTGATTCTTTTAAGTGCCTCTTTGACGTTTTCCGGCCGGCCGAACGCCGTCAGTCGAACAAAGCCCTCCCCCGCCGAACCGAAGCCGGCGCCGGGCGTACATACTACATGAGCCTGGTTAAGTAACTTGTCGAAAAATTCCCATGAGCCTATGCCTTTGGGTGTTTTTAGCCAGATGTATGGAGCGTTGACTCCACCGTAGACTTTATAGCCGATTTCGCTGAGCGTTTCGCGGATGACTTTTGCGTTGCCCATATAAATATTAATCGTATCTTTGATTTGCTTTTTGCCTTCGTCGGTGTAGACCGCCGCAGCGCCTGCCTGTGTGATGTACGATACGCCGTTGAATTTGGTGCAGTGGCGTCTCTTCCAGATCGGGGCGACCTCGACGGCCCTGCCGTCTTTTGTATAAGCCTTCAACTGCTTCGGCACGACGGCGTAGCCGCATCGAACGCCCGTGAAACCAGCGGTCTTGGAAAAGCTCCGGAATTCTATCGCAACATCTTTCGCACCGTTAATCTCGTATATGGAATGTGGGATTTCCGGCTGCGAGATGTACTCTTCGTATGCGGCGTCGAACAGGATTATCGATTTGTTCTTACGGGCATAATCGACCCATTCGACAAGCTGCTCTTTTGTTGCAATCGCCCCTGTGGGATTGTTCGGGAAGCACAGGTAAATCAAATCGACCTTCCTGACGGGCGGCTCTGGCACAAAATTGTTCTGCTCAGTGCAGGGCATATAGACAATACCCTCGTACCTGCCCTTCTCTGACGCCGCACCGGTCCTGCCAGCCATCACGTTCGTATCAACGTATACCGGATAGACCGGATCAGAAACCGCGATAATGTTGTCCAGCCCGAAAATCTCCTGCATATTGCCGGTATCGCATTTTGCGCCGTCGCTGATGAAAATCTCGTCGATATCAATATTCGCACCGCGTGCCTTGAAGTCATTTTCGCTGATGGCCTTTCGCAGGAAGTCATAGCCGACGCCGCCATCGTCATAGCCGTGAAAGGTCTCTTTGCGGCCCATCTCCTCGACCGCCTTTTTCATTGCCTTTATAACCGCCGGAGCCAGAGGCTCGGTTACATCGCCGATACCCATGCTGATAATTTTCGCGTCGGGATTCGCCTCCTGAAACGCTCTTCTCCTTCGCCCAATCTCCGGAAAAAGATACCCGGCCTGCAACTTCAAGTAGTTTTCGTTAATCAATGTCATTTTCTACTCCGATATTCGTAAATGATTAAATGGTAACTGGTAAAATTGATAATTCGTTAATCACCATTCAACGCTTACCAACTACCAATCCCAAACAAACAAAACATTCTATTGATTTGCGGCTTTTACGTCAATGACTGGTTAAAAATCGTCTTAAGATGTTGATTACTCGGGTTCTTTTTCGGGAAGTGAGTTTGTGTCATGGACCCATTGTTTGAATTGTGTCCAGTTGTGTGTATCGAGATTTTTTTGTTTGCAGTATCTTTCGTAGAGCCTGAATACGTCGCTGATGTGTAAATAATCATCTGGGTAATCCCGGTTCTTATATTTTTTACGTTTCCAGGGTCCAGGTGCGACGTATGCCTGCCATTTGGCCTCATCGTATGGCACATCGCCAATTGCAAAGGCCGCTAATGCACCGGCGGTGCCGGACCTGTCGATGCCCGAACGGCAATGCAAAAGCACGGGCGGCTCGGCGGCTTCGATATGCTCTATCAGCTCGATTAACAGGTACTTTGCCGGAAGCCTGCGTGAGCTCAGTGTCATCGTAATCATATTCAAGCCTAATTCGTCCGCTGTCGCCTGTTCATCTTTTACGGCCTGTTCCACGTCTCCCCGCAGGTTGATAACAGTTTTGATTCCATATTTTTTTGTCCATTCTCGAAGCTGCTCGGGCGTCGGCTGGCCGGAACGATATACTTTCTGTGGGACCACTACCTTGAAGTTTCCTCCTGCCGAAGAAAATATCAGGTAACAGCCAAGAAACAGAATCAACGATAGAATTACATAAGGCGAATGTAAAAATCGTCTCAATGATGATTTGTCTGTTTGCAGCTTTCCCATCAGCTCAACATCCTTAACTCCACCAGAAAAGGAGCGGCGAAGAAATAGAGCGAACCAACCAATAAAATCAGATTCAGAACGATTCCAATGACGGCCGCTGTTTTGCTCCTGCATTTGATTAAAGCTACCGCGCAGAACACAGCCCCAAGCATAAACATAAAAGGTGACAATCCCATCGCAATCAGCAGGAGCTTATCCATTACAATTATGGAGCTGAATGTGCTGCTGACAAACGATATTAGGACAAGCAGGACAATAATGCCGGTGCCGTAGAACGTCAACATAAGTCCCGTCGATGCTGAATCTTTCTTGTGCAAGGTATTTTCGCCCGCCAATAAATCTTCATCCTTCTTGTCTTAACACGCACTGCTTGAATTTATACGTGCGATTAATTGTACTAATCCCGCGGCATGACTGCCAGCAATAAAAACAGAATCCATTATGTATCACCGATATCAGGTATCAATGATTGAGATGACAATGGTTAATTGTTAGGACTTGGGGGGACAACTGCAATCCATTTCTGAGAACTGGAGACATCCGTGTACTCACTGAGTTTCTCCCCTATACAGGAATAATGCAATATTTTTTTGATACCTGCTATCCATACGGAATTGTCGGAGGGGTCGAATGCAATTGAATGACCGCCCTGTTCTATATCGAACAGGAGATTTCCCTGTGAATCAAGCTTGCAGGTAAAGGTCTCTCTCTCGGCTATTTCATATAATTCGGAGAGTGTCTCCGGCCATTCATCTCCGAGTTTCGAAAGGTCATTCTTACCCATGCCGGTAATCCATACACTACCGTCACTTTGATCCACGCGCAGACATTGTGGTGAGAAATTCAGGCCGGAACTTTTCAAAACGACGCCTTCCGCAGATATCTTCAGTAACTTGATATTGCCGGCAGGATTTGGATCATCTCCAATTGTAAGCCAAATCGGACCGTGTGGATCAACATCGACAGAATTTGAAAGCTGATATGTTGGATCGCACTTCATTTTAATCTCAAGGTCAAAACTACATTTTTTAACATCAGGACCGACTATCCAGAGATAACCACCTGATGGGTCGGCGGCGATATCGAATCCGCCTGTTCTTAGATGTTTGATGATTGTCCCGGTTCCGTCGATAGCGTATGTATTTTCCCCGTTTATCGCATAGACAGTGTTGTTTAACATTACAGCAGAATCGAATTTACCGGATAATGACCATATCTCCTTGCCTGTGGATGTTTCGTACGTGGTAATCTTTTCATCCACGTTCCTGCATACAGTAAAATAGCAGCCGTCTTCGGATACTGAAATAGCCCTGTGTCCGGATCCCCCGGCGTGAATTTTGATGCCATAAATTTTTCTTAGGAGTTCACATTTTGAATTAAGCAGCAATATTTCGTCTCCGCAAGGGAGTATTGGTAGATTTTTGTCGCTGTCACAGTCATCCAAAACCAATATCCGAACCTCTGTCCTGTCCCTGGTATCCGGAGTTTCCGAATTATCTGCGAGTGTATGGTTAATCGGTATAATTAAAACGGCTATCGATATGATTACAAGGAGGTATTTAAGAGAAGGTATGGTATTCATCACAGGTTCCTCTCAAAATTTTACTGAATGTCTTAATCCGCAACATCATCAGGCGCCCGTATTTATCAATAAATAATTTACATTATTTCGATAAAGTATGCAAGAAAAAACCGGTGAAAAATCATCACATGTTTTTATAGCGGCTGGTTCGGGACGGCTATTGGGAGCAATTCATTCTTCGTCGACACCGTCGAATTACTGTTTTCTTCGAAGTTATCACTGCTTGCAGTCATTTTAACGACCATCCGGATTAATCAATCTGCATCAATTTCTTTCGTATCGGATTTATTAAATATCCTTTTGCCGGATCTTTTTGTTTCTGTGACGGTTTGTAAAGACTCATTATAATTGCAACAAACAAGGCGATTAATGAATAAATCCCAATAGTGATAATCCATGCGGCGAAACTTTTAGGTATAAATCCTATAGTTGTAGCACGAAACAATTTCGATGCAGTTAATCCCGGCAGCACAAAATATAGACTGATAAGATTCGAAACTATATGTAATAAGAGAATAAAAAAGTAAAAATGCGTCGTTGACGATGTAGGTTGTGTATATTTATAGATCAGACTCAACTCGAAAATAGTAAATCCCATGACAGTTAACGGCAATGCTACGAAAATGCTTTCGTATAGAATAAAGCCTTTAAATAATTCGGTTTTGCTTATTTTAATCATTCGTTCGGCAACCAAAAATGAATCCCGAATATAAAACCGGTACTAAAAATGCTCACGCCCGGCTCGCTAATCTAACTATTAAGTTACACTATTTAAGTCGAATAAGCAAAAGAAAAAACGTTCAATGTGAGGTGTTATATATGATGACAGGGTATCTCTATATTGATGAATCCCGTTTCATCATGATGACTCGGTGTGACAAAGAGTATTGACACAATGGGGATTACCGGCAGAGTTTGTTGGCGATTTCGGCTACGTGCCTGCCCTGGAATTTTGCGATTTCCAGCTCGTTTTCACTCGGCTGGCGTGAGCCGTCCGTATTGGCAAGGGTCGAAGCTCCGTAAGGCGAGCCGCCTGTAATTTCTTTCATGTTCATTAATCGCTGTTCTGAATATGGAACGCCGACTATGATCATGCCCTGGTGCAGGAGTGTCGAATGAAAGCTGGTTATGGTTGTTTCCTGGCCGCCATGCTGGGTTCCGGTACTGGTAAAAACGCTGCCGATTTTCCCGACAAGGGCGCCTTTGAGCCATAACTGGCCGGTCTGGTCGAGGAAATTGCGCATCTGTGCACACATATTGCCGAACCGCGTCGGGGTTCCGAAAATTATCGCATCTGCTTTTGCCAAGTCATCCGGCTTTGCGACAGGGATGTGTGCGAACGCCTTTCGTGCGGCCAAGGCGCCACTTTTTTCAAGGGCCGCTTCCGGCACCAATTCAGGGACCTGATAGATAGTTACTTCGGTTTTGGGGACTTGACGGGCGCCTTCGGCCACCGCCTCGGCCATTTTATAAATGTGCCCGTACATGCTGTAAAAAACAATTTGTATCTTTGCCATGACTGATCTCCTTATCATTGTCAGTTTTTATAATAGATACGCTAACTTTGCTTTCTGTGTTCTAAGGATAGCAATCTATGCTGTGTAAAAGTCAGAAACTAAATACAATTGTATTGGTTCTCCCTGATAAATCAAATACAAAGGCCGATTCGTAATTTTGAATCGGCCTGTTGTACGTCCTCCTTCTTCAAAGTATAGTTTTTTACTGTGGCCTATGGTACAAGATATCTTTGTGAAAGGTCTGTCTCCACGAAATCATCAGGTACGCCCAGACCCTCGGAGAGTCCGACCAGGCCGTTAGTAGCCGCGATTGTAAGCCATGAAAGGCGGATTCTGCCGTCCCAGAACATTTCAATCTGGAAGGTGTTCGGACTGCTGCTTCCGTACTCGGGGATGTCCCGCCATGTTACAGCCACCCTGTCGGACAGTTGTACAGCGTATACCGAGCCACCGGCGGTGGGATTGAGGTCGTCGAACAGAGCTGATATACGCAGTGTGTCGAAGTGGTCTTCGATGCTCTCTCCGTAATCCCGGTCTCCCTCGGTGAAGGTTAAGTAGCCGTTGCTGCCTACGTAAAACTGGGAAAAACTTTGGCCGAATATCAGGATGCTTCGACCGGTCAGTCTTGCAAGAACATAACTGTCGTCTACCAGCGGGATATTTGTGCCCGAGGAAGCATTCGTCGGCAACTGTGAAATCGTTTTAATGCTGCCGGTATATGCGCTGTTGTCCGAATTCGGTGTGAATGTTATCGATTTGTTTGACAAATCGAACATATCATCGCTGGAGGAGAAAATTTCGGTGTTGTAATCCGTTTTCTCCGGTTCCGGCGGGACGGATTCCAGATTTGTGAAATCAACTTCTTCGAAATCACTCGGCATTCCAAGCCCGTCCGACAGGCCGACTATACCGTCTTCGGCCGCCATTTCGAGCCACGACAGGCGTATTCTGCCATCGAAGAACATTTCAACCTGGAATGTATTTGTGCCGCTGCTACCGTACTCACGGACATTGAACCATGTTACTGCTACGCGGTCCGACAATTGTCGCCAGCCTACCTGACCGCCGCTGCTGGTTGGGTCTAAATCGTCAAACAGTGCGGAAATACGAGGTAAATTAAAATGTTCTTCAAGGGTTTCGCTATAGTCTCTGTCTCCCTGGTTGAAGGTGATATAGCCGTTGCTGCCGACATAAAGTCCCGTGTAGCTGACTCCGTAGAGGGCGACCGAGGCCGAACCGGTCAGCTTTACAAATTTGAAATCATCGTCGCCCAGCGACAGATTTGTGTTGCCGGTGTAAGCTGTAGGCAGTTGTGTTATATCTTCCACGGAAACGTTATAGAGTAATTCGTCGGCGGTGGGTGTGAATGTTATCGACTTATATGCAAGGTCAAAATAGTCATCGGCGGAGTTGAACTGTTCAGCCGGATGTGCCAGGGCTGTTCCGCCTCCACCGCCCCCGCCTGTTTCTGCTGGGAAGTTGTCAATCAGACCGTTGATATACTGCGTTATCAGGGCTTCGTCGTCGAGTGTGACATCACCGTCGCCGTCGACGTCTGCGGCCCAGAGCTGCGCCGGCACCAGGTCCCATATCCCTTCGAGATATCCGTCGATGTATAGAGCATCGTTACTGTTGATTTTACCGTTGCCGGAGACGTCGCCCATTCGGAGAATGAAATAGGGGTCGTAATATGCGTCCACCCGGTCCGGATTTACAATTCCGGCACCCTGCTGGTAGTAGCCGTAGACATAGACTTTACCGAATGTGCTCGGCCTGATATCCAGTGCCACTACATAATGTACGTCCACGTCAGTTACACCGGATAAAACATTGTTCGGATCGTTGATAATTTCGTCGACGCTGACCGAGACCCGGAAATTCGCACCACCGCCGAGGTTAGATGAAGTTTCTTCGGCTTTGACCGCGGTTCCAATGAACCTGACCGGGCTTTTGACCTGTGCAGGTGCTCCGGAACCGATATAATTCTGGTTTGTCCGATTTGAAGTTACATTGCTGTACAGTCTGTATGATGGTGAGAAGGTATAATTGGTCTTGCTTGGAATTACAATTCCTGACCAGCCGTATGGAACGCTCTTGGAGTAATAGCCGCTGCTGTTGGTGGTTGTGCTGCCGCTGTCGTTAAGGAATGTTACCGTCACATTGTTTATACCCTGGCCGCCGGAGGTTAATATCCTTCCTGAAATGGTCGGTGTGGAAGGGGCACTGGTGACATCAAAGTCGTCGAAATAGACAGTACCAGGAAATTGGGTGAAGAAGAACCATGAGCCCTGCGTTAACGGGCCGAAGGTGCAAAGAAGCCCGCAGACAGGATTGTAGTTAGATGTTGGATTCGAAGGTGTCGGCGGCTCGAACGATAACAAAACTGTTCTGTTTGCCGTGTCAACTGTAAGCGTTGGAGTTCCACCGAGAGCCTGCCGGGCGACCGAGCTGTTTAGGTAGACATCGGTTGGAACTGTTACTGTTATTACGTCACTTGTCGTGGGATTGGCCGGACTCCTGCCGAAATCCGGTGGATTCTGTCCCTGAATCCACATTACGTCGTATCCTGATACTATCCCGCACAGGAGGAGTATCAATATGATTGTAAATTCTGCTTTTTTCATGATATTGCCCTCACTTTTAATAGATTTTACTAAGTGTACATCCGTTGACTAACATTTTGGTGAAATTCTAAGTTTGACCGGTAAAACGGCTAATAGACCTGATCAACTTCACCTCCTTTCTTCGAAATAACCTACTTTCTATTGTATACAATACGGGATTCGAAGTCAATAGGTTCTATACCTTTTATAATAGTTCGGAAATTAGGTATGTTTGCTATAATTCCAGCTTGTATGGCAATTTATGTCTTTTATTGCGGTGGTTTTGGTGTTTGCAGCCGCAGGGAACCTCGATGTTTTTGGGCAAACATTTCGAGGTTGTAAAGCTCCTGATATCTTCGATTATCCGCTCTTTGGGCCTGTCAAAGCCGGTTTAAGGTTTTATTATTTCGAAACAATCAAATGTAAAAAAAGAACAGGCAATATTCACATATTACCTGTTCGTATTGTTAAATTAGCCGTCTGTTTCTAAAATCGGATTTCCCATATAAATCCGTGCAGAAAATTGGGAATTCGATAGTATAAAGCCGGTGAATACTTTTTAAGGCAGTTTTGCTGTTCTGATTTGGAGAACCCGATGGGTGAAAGCAAAAAGGATGCTCTGAGAGTCAGTTTTGATCGAAAATTGAAGCTCGAATTTCACGGAGTGAAAGTCACCAGTGACGCAGGTTTTGAGACCGTACACAACCGGGTCAGGATATAGTGTCCGCATGAGTGGGCATTTGGTGGGTCTGATTTTGGGCGCAGCTATCCCAAAACCGGACATCTGTTTCATATTTAGAATATGCATCTCTGCATAAAATCTATTTCCTTGCCTAAAAACGAATATTTCAAGCAAATGGGCAATTGGTACGGCAGTTGCAGTTCATGCCAATTATGAATATGCTCATAAAACATACTCTATATCAAATAAGGTTTGTTAAATTGGTTGCCAAAGATCGCATTGTGTTTGATTCATGCACCAATGCCACACTCGATAGGAGAAGCGAATGAACTGCCGAATATACCGTCTCGTTATTCTCGCCACCGTGGTAATAGCTCTCGTCCGGACGTCTCTTGCTGCTGCCGCTGAAACCGTACCTGCGAACGCGGGCTTCGAACAGGGGCAGCCCGGTCAGGCCCCGGACTATTGGTATATTCCCAAAATTCCCGGCTATGAGGTAGTTATCTGCGATGAGGACCCGAAAAGCGGCAAACAGTGTGTGACGATCAAGCGTGGCACGGAGAAACCCGGCCCTTTCGGAAACGTAATGCAGAAGATCGATGCTGCCTCCTTCCGTGGCAAACGTGTGCGCTATCGGGCCGCGGTTCGTACACAGATCGACGGCCAA
>CAZKYP010000128.1:0-9578 GCA_964556885.1 uncultured Pirellulales bacterium
GCGAGAATCCTTGAATCCGGCTGCGGCCCGTGTATCGGGCAGGGCTTTTCGCCCGCGGATGAGGTTGTGAGTCTGCGTACATTTAACAGGAACTTTGCCGGAAGAAGCGGAACGAAGGGCGATCAAGTCTATCTGGTCAGTCCGGAGACAGCGGTCGCATCGGCCCTGACAGGGCGAATTACTGACCCTCGCGATTTGCCGAAGTTGTTCAGCTTGGGATATCCGAAGGTCGATATGCCGAAGGTTTTCGATATCAACGATAATATGATAGAAAGACCCTTGAGCGAGCAAGAAGCAGCCAAGGTCGAGGTCATACGCGGCCCGACGATTGTTGTGCCGCAATCACCGGAGCCGCTGCCGCAGAAGCTCGTGGGCAAGGTGCTGCTCAAATGCGGTGATAAGATAACCACCGACCATATTATGCCCGCGGGAGTTTTTCTGAAGCTGCGCTCGAATGTCCCTGAGTATGCGAAGGTAGTTTTCAGTTGCTTCAATAAAGAAGGCGAGCCGACTTTTGCCCAGCGCGCTCTTGAGCTGAAGAAAAAATCAATCGCCGGTATAATCGTAGCGGGTGAAAGCTACGGACAAGGTTCATCGAGGGAACATGCGGCTCTGTGTCCGATGTATCTTGGCGTGCGGGCGGTGATTGCAAAGAGCATCGAGAGGATTCACAAGGCCAACCTGATAAACTTCTGCATCGTTCCGATAGAATTTGCAGAGCCGGCCGACTACAACAAAATCAAGCAAGGCGATGAGCTTCGGATAGACAATTTGCCCGAGGCAGTCATGGGCAGTAAGACGGTGAAGATTGCCAAGGCGGACGGCTCGTTTGAATTTATTGGCAGGCTGGAGCTTTCTGAGAGAGATAGGCAGATTCTGCTTTCGGCGGGACTTTTGAATTTCACACGCAAAAAAGTTGAGAAGTAACAGAGGCACAAAGGCACAAAGTATTAAAATGGCACATATAAAAACGTATAGAGACTTGGTTGTGTGGCAGAAGTCCATGGCCTTGGTTACGGAAATATATAAGATAACAAGGATATTTCCCAAAGATGAAACTTAAGGTTTAGTCACCCAGATGAGACGCTGTGCGATATCAATCCCGAGTAATATTGCAGAAGGTTATGGCAGAAACTCGACCAGTGACTATGTACGCTTTCTGCGTATTGCGATGGGTTCCTTATACGAGTTGCAAACTCAATTAGAGATTTCACTTAATTTGAAATACTTTAAGGAAAAAAGTTATAAAGAATTATACGAGTCAAGCAGAGAAGTAGAGCGTATGCTTAGTAGTTTAATAAGAAAAATAAGCACCAAAGATACTGATTAACTCTGTGCCTCTGTGCCTTTGGAACTTTGTGCCTAAAAGATGAGTTAACGGAATAATGTCTAAAAAAACAATAACCATTTTCGGGACCGGCAGGGCAAAGGCCGGCGAGCCGGCTTATGTGCTGGCGCATGAGGTCGGCGGGGTATTGGCCGAGGCGGGATTTACAATTGCCAACGGCGGGTACGGCGGGACGATGCTGGCCGCCGCCGAAGGGGCCGCAAAGGCCGGGGGACAGGTAATCGGTGTTACATGCTCGGCATTTAAATCGAGCAGGTCAAACGAATTTGTTACTGATGAAATTGTTACCGCCTCGCTCGATGAAAGGCTCGATACCCTGATAAAATTAGGACAGGCATACGTCGTTCTGCCCGGCGGGACCGGGACCCTGTTAGAGCTGGCGAAGGTCTGGGAGTTGAAAAACAAAGGCTTTCTTGCAGGCGATAAACCTGTTATACTCGTGGGCGAATTCTGGAAGCCGCTTGTTGATTTGGTCGCAACGGACGATCCGAAAAGCGGCCGGTATGTGAAATTTGCAGATGGGCCGGAGCAAATTGTCGAATTGGTCGATATATGATAATGATATGCTCTGCCAAGTTTGATTTGATAATAAGAAAGGGTGGCAGCCTCAAGCGAAGCTTGGGGATGACTTCTGGTAGCAACCATCCCCAAAACCTTCGGTTTTGAGGCTGCCACACAATAATATTCAGATTAGTTATAGATTTATGCTTGATAGATTAATAAATCCTGGAACGGTTAGAATGAATAAAAGATTTCTGATCCTTGTTTTGGCGGCACTTATGACTACCGCGGTATTTGGGGCAAGGATGGTCAGCCGGGGTTTGCTGTCGGACGGCTCCATACTCAAAGGTGTCGACGGCAAGGTCATCGGCTCCGATGCTAATGAGGTATGGTGCTTCGAGTTCAGCTCGGATGTCAACGACTATGGTGTTGTCATAAAATCAGGAACAAAGTTGGAGCTGCTATCTTCTTCGATTCTGGAAAAGATTATTGCCGATATCAACGAATCTGTGGTCGTGGATTACCGGCTTTGGGGCAAAATCACGCAGTATAAAGGGAAAAATTACATATTCCCGACGTATTTTATGCGCATCAATAAAATGGCAGGGCCCGATACCGACATATCGCAGACGTCGGAGCCGAACCAGGTCGAACCTTCCGAGACTACACCCGAGCAACAAACGGACGTTAATGACTCGGGCGATATTTTGACTATACCGCCGGAGATTATGAAAAGGCTGGAGGCTACGCAGGCTGAGGCGGCCGGCTCCGGTAGAAAAGCAATAGACGGCAATGATGTTATGAGTGCGGAATCTCGAACAGTGCAGAACGCAGATTCGGTTATCGTGGACAGGACCGGTCTTTTAATAAAGGACGAGGGGGGATTTGTCTTTGTGCCGGATGCTGTTGGACGGAACGTGTCGCCGATCGAAGAGCGGCTTCGATTGCTGCCGTGTGAGGTGCTTGCGCTGGCTGAGAACAGGCAATCTTCTGTTGTCGAACCGATACGTTTCCGAATCGCAGGGATTATAACCAAATACAAAAACCAGCGCTACCTGCTGCTGCAGAAAGCGACAAGAGTTTACAATTACGGCAACTTTGGAAGATAAAGGACAGACCAATGCCCAACGAACTCGACCAGATTCTTATTACTTCGTCTGAATCCAATTTTGAAAAGAGAATAAAAAAGCTGCGCTCGAAAATGGCCTCGGCCGCGAGGCTGGCGGGTTTCGGGAGCAGGGAAAATCAACAAGTGTTGGATATCCTTCGCAATGTAGAAGAGCGGGGCGATGAGGCTGTTGCAGAATACACGAAGAAGTTCGATGATGTAAAATTGGAGCCAGGTCAATTCCGGATTAACCGTGATGATCTGGACAAGGCGAACAGGGAAATCAACCAGGACATCCTGGCGTCGCTGCGTCAGGCGATAGAGAATGTGCGTGGGTATCAGAAGGACATCATGGTCGATATGGAAAATTTGCCCCGCGGTATAAAGTATACGCCCATTAAGAGGGTCGGCCTGTGCGTTCCGGGGGCATCGGCCCCGCTGCCTTCCACGGTCATCATGACGGCGGTCCCCGCACAGGTGGCGGGAGTAAAGGAGATTGCGGTCGTTTCGCCGCCAAGGCATGAAGGAAGTATCCATCCGGTCATTCTGGCCGTCTGCTGCGAACTTGGTATCGATGAAGTTTACAGAATTGGCGGCGCCCAGGCCGTGGCGGCTTTGGCAATCGGGACGGAAACAATCCCCAAAGTCGACAAGATTGTCGGCCCGGGTAACAAGTGGGTACAGGCGGCTAAAAAGGGAGTCTGCGGTGACTACGTTGGTATTGATTCTATTGCCGGTCCGAGCGAGGTGTTAATCATTGCGAATGAGCAGGCAAATCCTGCCTGGGTTGCGGCCGATATGCTCAGCCAAGCTGAGCATGCATCCGACAGCAGCGCGATTGTCCTGACCGATTCGGAGCCGTTTGCTAAAGAGATTCTCAAAGAGCTGAAAAAGAGTCTAAAGGAATTACCAAGGGTCGGGGCGGCTAAAGAATCTTTGAAGAAATTCAGTGCTATAGTCGTCATGGAAGATATGAACCATGCGATAGAGATGGCGAACGATTTTGCCTGCGAGCATTTGGAGATTCAGTGCGGCCAGGCGAATAGGGCGATTGCCGATAAAATCAATAACGCCGGCGCGATTTTCATCGGTTCCTACAGCCCTGTGGCGGTAGGGGATTATTGGGCCGGACCGAGCCACACTCTGCCGACGGGAACGCGGGCGAAGTTTGCAAGCGCGCTGACAAGCAACGACTTCTTAAAGTCCATAAGCATTATCGAATACGATTCGGAAATGCTGGCGGCCTGTGCCGATGACATTGCAAGACTGGCCGAGGTTGAAGGACTTGATGCGCATGCAAGAAGTGTGAGGATACGGCAACAGGACTAAGCGACGCGTTGCACACGGTTACACGTTCCAGTTAAGCTGTTCCTGGTAGCGATGATAAAACCAGCCTAACACGTGAGCTGCTACCATCAGCAAATATATTCCGAAAACATAACCGATAATCAACCCGAATGTCGAGTCGAACAGACTTGCGCTGATTTCGGCAATCACAAGCCATGTCACGGCGAATAACGAGACCATCGCGCAGTACGGCAGGAACGTGCTGACGATTGAGCCGGTTAGCAGGATGGGATTTAGACCGGAGAGAGAATCGAACATGGCGACTGCCAATAAGGCCATCGGGAAGAATAATATCGCGCAGCAATATAATACTGTAAAAATTGTGTCGGCCTGGCCCGCGTACCTGTAATAAATTACTATCGGAACAACGAAGACGAGAACACAGATGAACAATCTCAGAGAGTTCCATATTATTTCACCCAGGCCCGGCGAGATGCCCATAGTCTCCGGCGCTCGTGTGCCCCCGGCGGCGCTGTCGCGGATACATTCGCATAGGTACCAGAACATGTACAGATAGAGGACGACTATTGCGACGAATCCCGCTATTACGACCGGTACGGCTATCAGCAGCATCAGTATATATTGCCCGGCGGCTATGGCGAGGATTCGCGTGACATAAATAATTAATATCGGGAAGATTATCATCATGGCCATAATTGTCAAACCGGCTTTATTGAAGGGGTATAGAAAAATATCGATAATCCAGGGCAGTTTTCGCTTATCAGTAGCGTCAGTTTCTTTGGCTGTCGGACCCTCGGCGTCGTCGGCTTGACCGGCATCATCCTGATTGTCCTGTAGCTGCGGCGGGATATCGAGGAGGGTCAGATTATAGACCGAACGCGCTCCTGTAGTATCGAGCTGCTTTTTGCAGTTCGGGCAGGTGCCTTTTATGGATGTATGTGCATCAGGTATGCTGATTTTATGCCCGCAATGTTTGCATGTGAATTCACTCATAAAATCTTTCACTTAACTGTTGTGTCCGGTTTGGTTGTTTTGATCCTGCAGGTTCCAGTTCAGTTTATCCTCGCAGCACCAGTAAAGCCGCCCTAAAAGATGGGCGCATACCAATATCATATATATGATAACGAAACCGGTTCCGAATCTCCAGATTATAGAAGTAGAAGTTGTCGCTGCAATTTTTCTTAATACGACTGCGGACATTGCGATGAACAATATCAATCCCATGTAAGGCAGGAAGGTATTGTATATCGAGCGGATGATTAGAGAAGGGCTGAATCCGGCCACGGAGTCGAATAAAACAACGGCCAGCAATGCCATCGGGTAAAGTATCAGGGCAATGCAGACCAAGGCCCAAAAGACTATGCCTGAATTGTCGACGAATATCCAGTAGAGAATCGGCGGACCAAGCAGAAATGCAAAACATCCGACTATAAGTATCGTCTTTTCGAACATGTCGGACAGGTCCGGCATGGCTCCTAATCCTTCAGGCGCGCGCACCCAGCCGTCAGCACTGTCGCGAATACATTCGGCCACGTACCAGTTCAGGTACATAAACAGGAAAATATAAATCGCCGCACTTGTCAGAAAGAACAAAAAATACAACATTGTCGGAACTAAACTTTGAATAATATCGATTAAAAGTGATATACCGAAAAAGATCCCAAGATGTATCAGGCCGGATCGGCTTGTCGGGTACAGGAATATGTCGATGAACCAGGGAAACCTGCGTTCGGCGGCCTTTTCTTTTACCGGCGGTTTTTCTTTCGGTTCGTTTTCCTGTTCTTTGGTCTTTTCTTCCGTATTATGTCCATCGTCTTGTAAAATCCAACTTTTGAGTTCCTCGGATACATCTAAAAGAGTGAGATCGTAAGTTGGTTTTGTCTGGACGGGGACGAACGGCTTCTTGCATTTGGGACAAATTCCTTTTTCCTCCGGCGGGATTAAAGGATAATTTATTTTCTGACCGCAATATTGACAATGGAATTCATTCATAAAATCTTTTTTTCTGTTCTCTGTTTGGTCTTTTGAACACAGTAAACATCATACTTCCCAGTTAAGTTTGTTCTGGTTTCGATAGTAGAATCTACCGAGCAAATGGGCCAGGACGAAGATTATATACACCATGATGAGGTAAAATACGCCTTCAATAGTTACGATGGTGAATCCGTAGGAATGCTCATTTTCGTGCGGAAGGCTCACTATAATGATTGGTATGAGCAATGTTGCGACAGAGAACAGCACGATTCCGCAGTATTGAAAAAATGTGCTGAAAACAGAGCCGATCAGCAGGATAGGATTTAGGCCGCTGAAGGAATCGAACATGATTGTGGCCAGCAAACCCATCGGGAAAAAGAAAATACCGGATGCAAGGAGTAGCCAGAAAATTGCGTCTTTATTTTGAACGATAAGATAATATATACCGACTGGTGCGAAGAAAACCAGACAACAGGCTATTATGTATAACATCTGCGACAGCATCTCGTAAAAGTCGACTATTGCGAAGGCGTCCGGTGCTCGCGTACCGCCTTTGGCGCTGTCACGAACACATTCACTGAAATACCAATACATGTAAATTCTAATGGCAATGTTAATGATGAAACCCGGAAGGCCGATCACTATTCCCAGTGGCCCTAACAATATACCGGTGATATTTATCAGAAACGGAATACCGACAAAAATTCCCAGATGCAGCAATCCGGCAAAACTCATAGGGTAAAGAAATATATCTACGATCCAGGGCAGCTTTCTGTGTCCGGCCGGTTCGGATTCTGTTTCAATCTTGTGCTCGATGCTTATTTCCATTGTGGCGGGCTGTTCCGCCTGCGGCTCCTGAAGTTTGTATTCTTCCGGCACATCGAGCAGGGTTAAATTACCGCCCGCGCCTACCAGCCGGGTCCTTGGGTCCGTGTCGTTTTTTTGCTCGGTGTCGGAGCTGGTGTCCGGCTCAGCCTGCGTTACAATGGGGCTCTTACACTTCGGGCAAAAACCGTCTTTGCCTATGAAGTTCTGAGGAACGCTTATCTTCAGGCCGCAGTTTTTGCACTGTAGCTCCATAGCGGCCGATTCGAAAGGTATGACGATGACGTGGTCGCATTTGGGACATTTGCCTTTTTTGCCGGCGTGAATTTTGGAAACACGGATTCTGCCCCCGCAGTTTTTACAGTTAAACTTTATAAAATCCGCATCATCCACTTATCGAAACCGCTTTCCTGAAAAAGTATCTGCTGTGCACTCAGCGGCGATCCATCAGCTCTGCTCTAATGAATACTACGCTTCGGAGCGGATTTTCTTTAACAAGAAATCTTAAAAGAAGATTTTTCCGCTGTTTTTGTACGGCTAATCAGGCGTTTATTTTTTCTTTTATTAATTCTGCGGCTTTGGCCAGTGCATCTTCGATTTTTTCCGGATTTTTTCCGCCGGCCTGGGCCATTTGCGGCCGTCCTCCGCCTCCGCCGCCTACGATAGGCGCGATTTCCTTTATGATGTCGCCCGCCTTTAATCCTCTTTTGACAAGATCATCGGTTATACCTGCTAAAAGCGTTACCTTGCCTTCGTCTTCGAACCCAAAAACAACAGCGGCGGTTTTTGCCTTTTTCTTAAGCATATCGACTGCTTCACGGGCCTGTTCGATAGATGTTGTTGAGAGTCGCCCGATGACTATATGAGCCTCGCCGATTTTTTCGGATTTTTCAAGCAGTTGTTTTGCCTCGGCCATAACGTCAGTACCGGCGGCCCTGGAAGCGGTCTTTAGTTTTTTGGTTAATGTTTTATTGTCGTCCAACAGCCGCTCTACTCTCTCGATGAGTGTTTCTGACGGAACCTTTAGTAACGTGGAGAGTTGATCGACGGTGTCACTGGCTTTTTCCAGATAATTGTTGAGTCCCAAACCTGTAAGAGCGGTAATTCGTCGTACACCTGCTGAAATGCTCTCTTCCTTGATAATCTTAAAACCGCCGATGGTCCCCAGCCTGTCAACATGGGTGCCGCCGCAGAACTCGCGGCTGAAGGCTTCGCTGATTTGATTTTGGTCCTCAGCGCCGAGTGCTACGACTCGCACCTCGTTGCCGTACTTTTCTCCGAACAGCGCCATAGCTCCGAGTTGCTGCGCCTGGTCTTTCGGCATGACCGACCACGTCACCGGCAAGTCGGAGGCTATTTTTTCCCTGACCAAAGTCTCAACTTCTTTGAGCTGCTCTTTGGTCGGCGCTTTGGGATATGTAAAATCGAATCTCAAATAATCAGGTCCGACAAAACTTCCCTGCTGGGCGACCGATTTGCCGAGCACCTGCTGCAGCGCCCATTGTAAGAGATGCGTGGCGGTGTGGTTTTTCTTTGTTGCGTTTCTGTCTTTGCTGACCGTTGCGGTGACATTTTGGCCGATGCTGAATGCTCCTTCCGCGACCTTGCCCCGGTGTACGATACAGTTGGCAATTTTAATCGTATTTTCGACTACGAACTGGCCTTCGTCCGATTTAATGAGGCCGCAGTCGCCGACCTGCCCACCAGCTTCCGCGTAGAAGCAGGTCTTATCGAGAACCAAACCGGCTTCGGTGCCGCTTTCGATGCGGCCATGGTTTTTGTAACCATCGTTGTCAATCCAGCCGATGAGCTTTGCGTCGCAACTGTCGGTGTGGTATCGATTCATATCTTCGGTTGTCGGCAGCTCGGTATCGGCCAGGGCGGCCATCAAGGAATCGCTCTTTTGTGCGGCTCTTGCGCGCTGCCTCTGCTGCTGCATAAGTTCGGCGAATTTGGCGGTGTCAACTTTCAGGTTGCGCTCTGAGGCCATGAGCTCCGTTAAGTCGAGCGGAAAACCGAAAGTGTCGTAAAGCTGGAATGCATCTTCGCCGTTTATGGTTTTGCCTTCCGACTTCTGTGCCCGTTTTGCCGCCGTGTTGAATATCTC
The DNA here is from genome assembly GCA_964556885.1 of uncultured Pirellulales bacterium. Taxonomy (GTDB): domain Bacteria; phylum Planctomycetota; class Phycisphaerae; order Sedimentisphaerales; family Anaerobacaceae; genus CAZKYP01. The sequence goes on from CAZKYP010000128.1 coordinate 9,172, forward strand.
GATGCCTCTGTCAAGCGTTCTGCCAAAGCTCACTTCTTCTGCTTCGATGACGGTTGAGACGTAATCCGCCCTTTGTTTTATCTCACCGAATGCCTCACCCAGGCAATCGACCACTACCGGCACGAGCTTATAAAGGAACGGCTCCTTCATTCCCAATTCTCTGCCGAATCTCGATGCCCTGCGCAGGATTCGACGAATCACATATCCTCTGCCCTCGTTAGAAGGTGTCGCGCCGTCGGTTATCGCGAACGTCAGGGCGCGGATGTGGTCGGCAATGACCCTGAATGCGTTATCGGTTTTGTTGCCCAGTTGGGCCGTATATTTGTGGCCGCTTAGCTCGGCGGTGTGATTAATAATCGGCATGAATAAGTCAGTGTCGTAGTTGCTGCGTTTGTTTTGCATAACCG
>CAZKYP010000129.1:0-9244 GCA_964556885.1 uncultured Pirellulales bacterium
GAAATTAAACATACCGGAGACCAACGCCAAACTAATCTTAGCCGGTGACTCGCCGATACTATATAAGTGCATAAGTCACAAGGGCACAAGGCTTATGTCCGTACGTTCCTGTGCTCATATACCCTTATCAAAAGCGGGCGATGAGATTTGAACTCACGACATTCACGTTGGCAACGTGACGCTCTACCACTGAGCTACGCCCGCGAAATTTACATCTTATATTATCGGTAATTATAGAGCATGTTTTCACCCATGCAAGGGGATTTTTTTCATTTTTTTGCAATTCTCCGGCAATAATTTACACTTTTGCACCTTTTGACCAAATCCTCATTTTATGCTATAATACCATATAATCAAAATTTGTTATTAATCAATAATCATTTATCAATGGTATGTTGGGGGAATGGAAGATGAGTGCGATTAATAATAAGAAGCTAATTTGGATGGCTGTAGGTGTTCTTGCCGTATTGGGATTAATTGCAGTGTTTCTGATGGTTGAGGACGGAGCCGGGACCAGGCCGGTTTTTGCTTCGCAGGAAAAGAAAGCGGACGCTAATCAGGTATCGACCGAGGTTGAGTTGTTCGATCCGAACGATAAGCGGCCGCTAAAACCCGAGCATAAACACCCGGTATTCACCGAGCGGATAAAAGAACGGGCGAGTATGGTCTTCCAGCAGATTCAGGCGCGGGATGTCAACGACCCGAACGTGCTCAGGGCGATGCGAATTGTGCCGCGTCATGCATTCGTTCCGGCCAGGCAGCAGAGTCTCGCATACGAGGATTACCCGCTGCCGATAGGCAATGACCAGACCATCAGTCAGCCGTACATCGTCGGTTTTATGACACAGGCCCTGAAGCTTGACCCGAATTCAAAGGTGCTGGAAATCGGGACCGGCTCCGGCTATCAGGCCGCAGTTTGTGCCGAGATTGCCCGCGAAGTTTACACAATCGAGATTGTCGAGGAGCTTGCTGCAAGTGCGAAGGAGCGGCTGAAGGAATTGGGCTATCCGAATGTGTTCGTCAAGGCCGGCGACGGATTTTTCGGCTGGCCGGAACATGCACCGTTCGATGCGATTATCGGTACGGCCGCGGCAGGCCGCATTCCGGAGAAACTTATCGACCAGCTTAAAATCGGCGGGCGAATGATACTGCCGGTAGGTGATGCACGGGGTTTTCAGTACCTTATTCTTATCACCAAGGATGAAAACGGCAATCTGCAAAAACGAAACATCCTGCCGGTCCGCTTCGTGCCGATGACAGGTGAGATAGAAAAGCAGGAAAAAGAAACAGAAAGATAGCAATCTGCAAAATATGTATCAACAGGTCAGGTGAAGGGCGACAGCGACGTTTTCGCCTTTTTCGATCAATTCATTGAATTTAGAAGCCGCTTTATCAGTATTAAAAACCAGCAATTCTATATTGTTTTCCTGTAAGAGGAGGGGGATGGTTTCGGCGATTTTCATCATGCCGGATGCGCCGCAGCCGACTATCAGCATTGATGGTTTGGATTCTATTACGGATTTGATGTCTTCTACAGCCAGCAGGTGTCCTTCTTTTCGCCACCAGTCGGACAGGACTTTGGAACCTGTGATTATACAATCGTTGGTATAAGCCGTGCCGTCGATGACAATTCTGCCGAATTGATATGAATCTATATGCACTTCCGCTTTTCCCGAAGTAGAAAAACAAATTTAATCCGTCGCTGATGACTGCGATTATTCTACACGGAAATTGCGGGATAAGCAAGCAGGTGTAATTAAAAAAACACTGTTATTCAACTAATGGCCGCACAAAAGGTTTTTATGTCAGATGTCTTTTACTAATTCGACTGCATGGTTGCACTGCGGCTGTTTGAATCTCAGTGCCTTCCAACTGAACCAGCCGCCAAAGTCGACAAGGTCTCTAAGCTGCGACTTGAAATCCGCCGCTACCTCTTTTTGCAGCTCTCGTCTGACTCTTGGCTCTATCCTGTCGGACAATTTTACCTCGATTTGTTTTGTTAATCTGGCTTCAATTTGTTTGGTCAGCCTGACTTCGATTTGTTTGGTCAGTTTCGGCTCAATCTGTTTTCTGATTTCGTCCGCGATTTCGGCTCGAAGTTCCAGTATCGTCTGTCTCCTCGCCTGCTGCCTTGATGCTTCGATTATCTGTTCTATTAGTGTCCTGTTGCATAATTTACCCTCCGCTTCTTTTACGAACTCCTCTGTACAAATTTTTTCCTTTAGTTCGCGAATCCATTCATAATCAGACATTCAGACTACCTCCAACGGACCATCCAAGTGGTGCAGTTACGTATAAAAGAAAGATGCAGATTTTGACCATGATCCAGATTATATTGGTTTTAAATCCCATATTCTGGCTCCTTCCATATGGAATGTTGCTATTCACCGGCATCCGTTATGCCAAGTGTTAAACGAACTCCATATCGCTATTATCGGACGATTATATGTAAATTCTTTATATATGTCCTATAAATAATCAAAATATTTTGATTTATTTTGTATTTTTAAATTATCAGTACTGAAAAACGATGTTTAGTTAAAACAAACTTTCAAAAATTGCATCGTTTTTGATTTAAAAATAAAATGATGTGTGAAGATTCGTAACAATTTTTTTGTGATAATGTAGTAATACATGACGGACATAGTAATGCCATGTAGCTTATTTTGTATTTTAGAAATAAAAAAATTGGTTTCGTTAAGGAAACTGGATAAATATAAAGTGCATGGGATTCAGTTGGATTGAAAGGAAAGAAAGATGTCATTATTACCATGCCCCGAATGCAGGGCGGAAATTTCCTCGAAGGCGCGATTTTGCCCGAGGTGCGGCTATCCGTTCGAGGAGGATTTGAGAAGGAGCCAGAAAAAAGAAAATGAAAAGGCCGTAATTGTGAAGGAGAAGAGGCCGGTGGGAATTTTTTTGGGAGTTATTTTATGTGTGGTTGGGTCGCTGTTATTGTTTTCACGGCATGTATGGATATTACCCTTTTATTTTCACGGTTTCAGGTGGCCCATGACCGTAGGATGGGAGATGCACAAGTATATCGGTGAGTTCTGGAGGTATATCTGGATTTCCCCTCTGCAGGTAATAGGATTATTAATACTGTGCTTCGGGATCGCTCAGCTTATCTTCGGCTCTACAAAAATGAAAAGACATACGCCGGTTGCCTCATAACCAGTCTCAAAGCGGATTAGTTCAATATAAATACCTTCTGTAGAACGAAGATGGTCGAGGGGATAAGCCCATGGAAGTCTATGCACTGCTCGACTATAACATTACACTCCATCCTCATCATAAAACAAGTCCGGGGATGACCACTAAATCATCTTGTCTCACAGTTTTCGTTAATAACCGGAGTAACACAGTAGATATAAACCAGCGGCATGGTGTCTGAATTTTTGATATCGTGAGGGGTATGCGGCGGTATGTAGAGCACTTTTCCTTTGCCTACCTGATGATGTTTATTATCTTCTCCGGTTAATGCAAGGCCCTGCCCGGACAGGAAGACGAGTACTTCCTCGTGAGCGTTTGTCGAATGTCGGCCGCAGGATTGGCCTGCCTCTAAATAAACTCTGCCGGAACGCATTCCGCAGGTTTGCGGTTTACCATTTAATATCTGCTGATATTCGACGCTGTTTTCAAGAGTGACAACAAAAGCCTCTTTCGACATCACAAGGTCTCCTAAAATTTTTTTATAGTTTATACTTGAAGCAGTAGCACGAATTTAATATTTTTATGCAGTATTGTGATTATAATATTGTTTTTCGCGATTTCAACGAAAACATTACTTTTTTATCAGAGAAATACATGGAAACTATAGTTCTTGGGAACAAATCGAATGTTAAAAGATTTAACGAATTGATATTGATATCTCTGTTCGCTGTTTGCTGCATTTTTTCAGGCTGTAAAAATAAAGAGAATGATATTAAGCAGCCTGAGATTGCCGTGGCGAATTCTTATCTTCATGCGGTAGTAAAGGACCTCTGCGGGGATCGTCAGGATGTTTATAATCTGGTGCCGCCGGGGATGTGTCCGGGACATTTTGACATCTCACCTTCGCAGGTTAATCGTTTGTTTAACTGTAAAATAATGTTTATTTTTGACTTTCAGGAAAATATTGAAAATACGGTACCACGAATAAAAGAGCGAGGTCTTAAGGTTTGTAAGATAGTGCCGCCGCCGGGATTGTGTATTCCTGATACGTATTTGAAAATTGTCGGGCAGGTTGCCGATGCCCTTTCTGAAGAAAATCCCGGCAAAAAGACACATTATGAAATGAGGCTTAAGGAAATAGAAAACCGTATCGGAAATCTAAGCCAAAAAATTCTCGAACGGATAAAAGGCTCCGGATTGCAGAATACCAGGGTGTTAACTTCGCAGCACCAGGAAGAATTTGCAAAATGGCTCGGCTTAAATCCGGTCTCGACGTTCGCCGGCCGGGATACCGTGACACCCGCACAAATTAATGATAATCTCAAGGAGGCTGAACAGAATCAGGCGGCACTTGTTATAGCCAATAAACAGGAAGGGACGGAATTGGCGCAGGCGCTTGCCGAGCGGTTGAATGTTAAGCTTGTCGTATTCAGCAATTTTCCCGCTTCCGACGAGAGAAATGACATGCCTGCCGGATTCGATGTACTTTTGCAGTCGAATGTAAATGAATTGTATAAGGCGATGGAATAATGCCGGGTGTATCTCTGCAATTATCCGATATAATGGTGGTCCGTTCCGGAAGAAAGATACTGGATATAGACAAGCTGCACATCTTATCCGGTCAGTTTGTAAATATAATCGGAACGAACGGAGCGGGCAAAACCACTTTACTGAAAATATTGTGCGGCCTGTTAAAACCTTCATCCGGGACGGTTTTATTCGACCGGACTTCCATAATGTCACTTTCCCGATGGAAAAGAAGCAATATAAAAAAACAGGTCGGCTATATTCCGCAGTCGGCTGAGTACAACTCAGAACTGCCGTTCACCGTGCGGGAGGTTGTGGCAATGGGCAGGACAAGCGCAAAACCATTATTCACAAGGCTTGCGCGGATGGATTATGATTATGTTGACCGGTGGATTGACGAAATAGGGCTTGCCGATCAACGGAATCAGACCTTTAGAAGCCTTTCAGGAGGGGAACAGCAAAAGGTGCTTATTGCCAGGGCGATGGTTCAAAATCCCAGGATTCTGATGCTCGATGAACCGACGTCGAATCTGGATTTTCATTGGAAAGGCAAAATCAGCCGCTTTGTTCGCGAATTACAGAACCAAATGAATCTGACGGTCCTTATGATTTCACATGAGATTACTTCCATACCTCTCAATGCAGACCGGACCATCCTGCTGGATGCAGGCAGGATTATTGCCGATGGAGACACCGAACAGATTTTGACATCGGAGATGATGGAGAATGTTTATAAATGCAGCATAAAAATTCAGGAAATGGACGGAAAGAAACACATTATTAACCGGGATACGGCGGGCTCATAGTATATGGATTCATTTTTTCACCTGGTGATTTTTGCAGGGGCCGTTGCGGGAGCCAGCACGGGATTTCTGGGGGTCTATATCGTGGGTATGCGTATGCCTTTTATAGGTACCTGCATTTCACACGCCGCTATGGCGGGTACCATTTATTCATGTCTTTTGGGGATTAATCCTGCGATAGGGGCGATAGTTTTTTCGGTTTTGTCGGCGATACCCATGGCCGCTATACCTCCTGAAAAATCCCGATTGGATACCAACGTAGGTCTGGCTATTTTGTTTTCCTTTCTGCTCGGATTAACCTTTTTAGGAATCGGCCTGATGGATAGCAGCCGTTCCGAAGTATTGGGATTGCTTTGGGGCAGTATTCTTTTTGTTCAAAAGAAATCGGTTATTGCAATAACGGCTATTGCTTTATTGGTTGGTTTATTTTCGATTCTTTTCAACAAAGAGATGAAGGTTTTGTTATTCAGCCGGTCTATTGCTTCCGCTACTGGGGTGCATGAAAGTTTTGTCTATTGTCTTTTTCTGGCCTTGTGTGGAGTTACGCTGTCGATAAATCTGCAGATCATCGGGGGGCTTATGATTTTCAGCCTTATTACAAATCCGGCCGCTGCGGCGTATCAAATCTGCCGGGGACATAAAGCTGTCGTAATAACTGCGACACTTTTTGGCGTTTTGTCGGTGGTACTTGGGTTTCTGGCGTCGTTCTGGCTGGATTTGCCCACGGGCGCCTGTATTGTTCTTGTCAGCACGGGGATTTTTGGGTTGTCCGCCGCTCACAGGAAACTTTTTAAGAGAATGGATTGACTCGGATGTATTATCTGCGACGACCCGAAGTTGGTTGAAACAAAAGTTTATTTACACGACAACAATATTGCCGCGATGTCCGTATAGTAGTATAGTCGTCGAAAAATATGTTAAAGATGGAGACAGTATATTATGGACATCGTAGTAACAGTCAAGGAAATCAGGGGCCGGTGCCCGACTTTTAATAAAACAGGAGAATCATTCGTTCTCAAGGCGGGCTATCAGCTTGTAAGCGATATTCCGATTTGCATGCACGCGCTGGCGGCTTTGATGCCGTTTTATAACGCGCTTTACCTCTGCGATCCTGAAAAACTGGGACTGGACGGGGTGGAGGATAAATCCAAGGCATATATTCAGTGCCCGGACCCGTACCAGTGCACGAACGGCGGCACAGTCATCTTCGAGATATCGAAGCGGCCATAATATGCAAGTGAGGTATGGCTTACCATTCGTGCGGCAGGTCGATGAATGCATGGAGCCAGATGAAAAATCCTACTGCTCCGAACGGGAGGATTGATAGTAAAAGGAATAATATTCCATCGATGATTTTTTGCTTGTACAGCAGAACGTAAGCGGCCGCAATAGGTAATAACAGGCAACCCGACCAGATGAGCAGACTCCCCGGCGTCGAGTGCCAGAAGGAAATGACTTCATTCGGCACGTACTTTGCCCCATTGACAACCGTCATCATGCTGTTATTAAAAGGCGGGTATTCAATGCATGTTAGCCTTTTATCACTTTGAATTCTATTGCGTCGAGGCAATCGTATGGATTCTTCTTATCTTTGGGATAATTGGTTTCCTCGGAGAGATATTTATCGTCCTTTTTTTTAAGGATTACCATTCTGTTGTCTGCATAATCTGTTAGTGTGATGATATTGTTACTCTCATGCCACTTTCCTGTTAATCCGAATCCTATGCATGCTCCGTAATTTATATCAATTTTTTTCATATCTACCTTTGATTCAATTGTAAAAATCCCTTTTTTGAAGAGCTTGAGCCTGAAACTTTTATCGTTGGAATTACCAATATATTCACGGGCGAGGTTAAAAGTGCTTGTGCCCCAGAACTGTTTGGCCAGAAAAGGGATTGAGCATATGAACACAATTGTGCCATAGTCGGCGATCAAACCAAGCCATGCATACGGCCGAGTTATATCGAAATAAAGAAGTCCCAAGCAAAGCAGTATTGCACCTACTAACGGAACAGAGGAAACAAAATGCTTAGTTCTCCATGACTGATATAGAGTTCCCCAGTTCCCTAAGGATACTAATCCACCTAAAATAATTGTTATTATTGCTACTACTTTCATTATCATATTTCTGAACTCATCGATGTTCCTCTGTGTCAGTGGTATTAATTTTTTGTTGTTTTTGATTATTTGGTTTCTGGTCTGCTTGTTTCAGGAGGTTCCAGAGGACATTGATGTTGCGGTCCTGTTTGGCATTGACCCATTGGGCGTTCTGCCTCTGGAAGTAGTGGGGGAATTTCTTTTGGACGGAGAAGCGTTCTTTGGCCTGCTCAAGTGTCAGCCCTTCGGCCTGTGCTGAACGAATCCCCTCGAGCATCGTTTGGTAATAATCCCGGACGAGTTTGAGGTCATTTCGTTTTAGCGGCGGACTGTGGGAGGCAAGCACACATTTAAGCTTTACATCTTTTTCGAGAAGCTCGTTCAGAACAGTGATATAACGTTGGATGTCCTTTAGTTCCGCCTGTTCGGTTATTCCTGGCAGGTGGCCGCGTTGATAAACGATGGCGCCTGTAATCAATATGCCTTCCTGTGGAATGTAGATAAGGATGTCGGAGGTGCTGTGGCCTTTGCCGAAATAAATCAGTTCCAGCCGCAGGTCCCCTAAATCGAGAGTATATCTGTCGGAAAACGTTATAGTCGGTTTGATTATTTCGAAACCTTCCTCGACGTCGAGAGTGTTTAGCTGGAAGAACCTGATTTCGCCTTTTATCCTTTCGGTTTGCGATCGATTTCCTGCGACTCGCGGCAACAGGGTTTGCAATTCGGAGATAGTCTTTGTGTTATAATCGAGCTTCTGTTGTTTCCTTGTTTCGTCGACCTGACTGTCGATGAGCCACTGCATGTCAGCCGGCAGGTTCTCGTGACCGATTATGGTTGCATTTTTGAATAAACAATTTCCGCCTGCATGATGCATGTGGGCATGTGTGTTGATGACGTACACCCAGTCGTTGCGGCTAAGCTCCTTTTCAAGCCTCTCTTTAATCGGTGCCATAATTCGCGGAGACATCTCCGTATCGATAATGGCCAGGCCTTTCTGTGATTTTATTGCCACGATATTGGTCCTTCCGGTTCCCAGCCAGTAGGCAATAGTCACGCGGTCGGAGAGCTTTTCGATCCTGACATAGTTCCTTGAATCCTGCCCAAAGCCGGACGTGAACAAATAGAGAATCAAGCTAATATGTACTGACTTGATCATTTTACGTCCTCAAATACGAAGAATAAGACTTTTTGTCGATAAGATTAAGTTCGGCTACTTCTTTTTCGTCTTGGCGACTATTAGAGAACGTTCTGCCCATTTGGCCAATTGTTCCGGATCTTCTAATACGTCGACAGGGATTTCATAATAGCTCATGACCGTTGATTTGGCTTTATCGGGATAGGGATTGAAGGGAGTTGAGCCGGTCTTAAGAAAATCGTCCCGGTTCGAATCGTCAACCTTCAGATACGCGACATCGTCGGCGATAAGACCAAACATAACCCCTTGGCAATATAGACCGGCGCCGCCGAACATTCTGCGGGCAATCACTTCGCCCCAGCCCGCAAGCTGGTCAATCACATAATCCACAAATTCGTCAGATACCGCCATTAGATTCAAAAAAGTGTCGTATACGTTTAGTTCCACGATTATTGTTTACGCAGGAATAGCCAGACCCAGCCATGCCGTTCATACTCGACTGGCAGCTTCGAACGCATAGCTGTCATTT
>CAZKYP010000129.1:9254-9512 GCA_964556885.1 uncultured Pirellulales bacterium
GACTTCTTCTATTACCTTTTGGACCTGCTCGATTTGTTCTTTTGTTTTTACTTGCTGCTGACCGTATAGTTTCTGTGATAGTTCAGAATATTGTTTTTGGACCTGTTCCAGCTCTCTGCGAATTTGGTCATGTTCTGCTTTTTCCTCAGGTGTAGGTTCGGGACGGTCCGGTTTCTGGTAGGAAATATCACCGACGAGCAGGTCGAGCCGGCCATCTTCATTCCAGTCGGTGACACATATTTTCGAGCGGCTGCCGCG
>CAZKYP010000130.1:0-9429 GCA_964556885.1 uncultured Pirellulales bacterium
GAATAGCCCGGCCGTGGTCTGGGTCGTGCTCGTGTCGGTTGACGCCGAAGAACCTGATGGCCTTGCCGTTGACAAAGAGCCGGCCGTCCTTAATTTCAATCTCGCGGAATCCTATACGGCAGCTTTCGGTCTCGACAATCTCACCTGTATTATCCCTAAGTGTCAGCACAAGGGTGTACAGGTTAGGAGTTTCGGCGGTCCATTCAAGAGGATTACTGACTTTACCTTCCAACAGGGCGAACCTGACGTTGTCCCTGTGCGGATATTCTTCGTTTACTATTGAAGATACACTTTTTGTTAGAGATTCCGACAGAACAGGAGCGTTTTCTTTGTCATAAAGCTGGGCCTCTACGGTCCATCCTTCGATATTCTGATTGTTGTAAATTGCGATTTTCGGGCGAATCATCAAAGTAGCATCTGCATAATTTTCGTCGAGATCGGTTCGGACGGCGAAATCTCTGATATGAACCTGCGGCGCGGCAAATAGATAAACGTTTCGATATATGCCGCTGAATCGCCACATATCCTGGTCTTCGAGATAGCTGCCGTCGGACCAGCGATATACTTCCACCGCCAGCGTGTTTTCCTCCGGTTTCAGATATCGAGTGACATCGAATTCGGCCGGTGTCATGCTGTCCTGGCTGTATCCGACTCGCTCTCCGTTAATCCAGACATAGAACGCACTTTTAACACCGTCGAAGTGCAGGAACACTTGACGCCCTTCCCACTGTTCGGGTATAGAGAATTGTTTCCTGTAGGAGCCGACGGGATTATAATCGTGTGGTATATACGGCGGATTGGCTGGAAATGGATATGTCTGATTAGTATAGATGGGAATTCCATAACCGTGCATCTGCCAGTTGGCCGGGACGGGTATCTCGGCCCATGTGTTTATATCGTAGTCGGGTTTGTAAAAATTCATCGGCCTGTCGGCAGGCTTGTTGACCCAGTTAAATTTCCATTTACCGTTTAGAGACTGGTAGAACTTCGAGGCCTCGCGATTCATTTTCAGGGCAACCGCCAAATCGTCGTACGGAACAAGCGTACAGTGAGCGGGCTCTTTGTTTATACCGATTACCTCAGGATTTTCCCAATCGTTCACCGTCTCGGCAAATCCGGAAACAGTAAACAAAACTATAATAACAAACAGTAGGATGGGCAACTTGCTTGCCCATGCTGTACAATGTAATTTTATTAGGCAGGTTCTATTAAACATTTGCATGCTCCTTAATTATATGTAAAAGACGATATTCGGTTGATTTTTATAGACAAGCCATCCTGGAAAAGTCTATACAGAAATCAGCATTTTGGCAAGCCCGAAGAATGGTCAGGCCCAAAAGTCTTGTAATGTTGGGAAAGCCCCTTTGGGATGCCAAGGGCAGGTTCTAAATGGTGAACAAATCTTACGTCTTGAGATTGACAGCCTGTCAATCCCTTATAATAAACAGTCTATGGCGGATTTTGTTTAGAAGTCAGGGGTAAAAAACAGTACAATATCGGTTATATGGACCCGGTTATAGTATTACAGGCGTTAGGTGATAATTATATTTATCTCTATCGAGATAGTCACGGAGACGTATTCGTTGTCGATCCGGGTGAAAGCCAAGTTGTTCTCGAAGCATTAAAGAAATATAAATTGGATCTTAAGGCCGCACTTATTACTCACCATCATTTCGACCACACCGGTGGCATCGATGAGTTAAAAAAGAAGACCGGTTGTGAGGTGTGGCAGCCCCAAGCAAAGCTTGGGGATGGTGATGTAATAAAAATCTGCGGGGCGGATATCCAGGTCATTGCCACACCCGGGCATACACGCGACTCGGTCTGTTATTATGTCCGGCCAAATGAAGAACACCGGGGAATAGTATTTACCGGTGATACCTTATTTATTGGCGGCTGCGGGCGAATTATTGAGGCCGACGGTAAAACTATGTGGCAGTCGCTGCAAAAAATCGCTTCTTTGCCTGATGATACCCTCGTATATGCCGGCCATGATTATACACTGGAAAACTACCAGTTCGCCACACAAACAGCACCCGGCAACGAAACATTGAAAAATCGCCTGCAGGAAATCGAAGAGTACCAAGGGCAAGGCAGCAAAACAGTACCATCGACAATAGCGCAGGAAAAGGCGACCAATATATTTCTTCTGGCCGGCAGCCCGGAAATCAAGGCGGCCACCGGTATGCCAAACGCCTCCGATGCAGAGGTCTTTGCACAATTACGAAGGCACAAAGACATCTTCGGCTAACGAAAACAACAATCAAGATCAATAATACATTTCATTAATCATTCTTTTTTACTGACAGAATATAGATAAAACGAAAGATTATGGTATAATATGGGTTTTAAATTGAGTTATTAGAAATTATTAGGAAAGACAAATGAAAAAGTTCATCTTCCTGCTTGTTGTCCTTGCCATTGTCGCGGCAGCCGGATGGCAGGCATACAGGCAAATCTCTGCGGCTTCCAGCAGCGGGCCCGGACGCGAAGCCGTCGCGGTGGCGGTCGAAACACAGCAAATCCATAAAGACATAATCAGAGACATCGGAATTTTCACCGGCTCTCTCGAACCCAAATCTCAATTTGTTGTCGCACCCAAAGTTACCGGCTGGCTCAAAAAACTTTTAGTCAACGTGGGCGATACGGTTACCCAGAACCAGGTCATAGCCATCCTCGACGATGCCGAGTTCACACAGCAGGTCGAGCAAGCCCGTGCGGAATTGCAGGTCACAAAAGCCAACGCCGAAAACAGCAAAAGTGATCTCGACCTGGCACAACGCGAGTACGAAAGGGCCAAGGCGCTTCGTGAAAAGCAAATCGCATCGGCTTCAGAACTGGATGAATCGGAGTCCGCGCTTAACGCCTGCGCGACAAGACTAAAAGTTGCATTGGCCCAGGTTGCCCAAAGAGAAGCCGCATTAAAAGCCGCCGACCTTCGATTGTCTTACACGAGGGTACAGGCATTCTGGGAGGAAGGCGACCAGGAAAGGGTTGTCGGGGAAAGATTCGTGGATGAAGGAGCTTTACTACAGGTCAATCAACCAATTGTTTCGGTTCTCGAAAACAAGCCCCTGATAGCCGTGGTTTATATTGTCGAAAGGGACTACCCGAAAGTCAAGGTGGGCCAAAGCGCAATTATCAGCACCGACGCCTATCCTGATAAAACTTTTACCGGCAGCATCATGCGAATAGCACCGCTTCTTAGGGAAAGCTCCCGGCAGGCAAGGGCGGAAATTGAAATTCCCAATACCGATCAGCTTCTCAAGCCGGGAATGTTCATAAGGGCACTGATCCAATTCGCCAGCCATGAAAACGCCACGCTGGTTCCGCTTTCCGCTATAGTCAGAAGAAACGGCGAGCAGGGAGTTTTCATTGCCGATACGGACAATCTTAAGGCCCGTTTTGTCCCGGTGACGGTCGGCATCGCAAATAACGAGCTGGCTGAAATCGTGGAGCCGGATATCTCAGGTTTAGTAGTTACTATGGGTAATCATCTTTTAGAGAACGGCTCGGATATCACCCTGCCCAAATCGACAATGGCACCTGTGGATGCAAATCTTTCGACCGAGCTCAAGACGGGCTCAGGAGATTAAAAATGAAAATCTCAAGCCTTTCAGTTCATCGCCCTATATTCACGATTATGGTCGTGCTGATGGTAATTCTCATGGGCACAATCTCATTAATCCGACTGCCGATAGACCTTATGCCGGACATCTCGTATCCGACCTTGAGCATTTCCTGCTCTTATGAAAACGCCGGGCCGGAAGAAATCGAAGAAATCATCACTCGCCCAATCGAAGAGGCCATGAGCGCCGTGCCGGGAGTGGAAGAGGTCAGCTCCGTATCGGTCGAGGGGCAGGGAACCGTCCGAGTGACATTTTCCTGGGGCACGGACCTCGATGCGGCCGCAAATGATATTCGTGACCGCCTGGACCGCGTCACCCAGCGTCTGCCCGAAGAAGCAGATAGACCTTCGCTGAGAAAATTTGACCTCGCCAGCTTCCCGATTTTGATACTCGGAGCATCGAGCAAACTGGACCCGATCCAGGCCCGACAGATTATCGAAGACCAGGTCAAATATCGCCTCGAACGAGTGCCGGGTGTTGCGGCCGTCGATATCTGGGGAGGGCTCGAAAGAGAAATCCACGTCAGTCTCGATCCGGCCAAGATAAATGCACTGTCCATCCCCCTTGACAGAATCATCTCAAGTATTCGCGAAGGAAACGTCAATATTCCCGCCGGCACCATCGAGAGAGGCAACTTCGAAGTCACCGTCAGGACACCCGGCGAGTATACGAACCTCAAGCAGTTGGAAGATACGGTCGTGGCAATGCGACAGGGAGCACCCATTCAATTGAGAGAAATCGCCACAGTGGAGGACTCGTGGCAGAAGATAACACGGATTGTTCGGGTCAACGGCGAACCGGGGATCCGGCTGTCGGTAAATAAGCAATCAGGCAAAAACACCGTTGAAGTCGCTCGCGGCGCACTCAAAGAGCTCGAACAAATCAACCGTGACATACCACAGATAAAAATAATACCTATTATCGATACCTCCGAGTACATCGAAAGTTCGATCAGGAACGTCGGCACTTCAGCGGTATACGGAGGCATTCTGGCAATTATCGTGCTGTTGGTGTTCCTGCGCAATATGCGAAGCACCGTAATCATAGCAACAGCAATTCCCGTCTCAATTATAGCCACATTCGCCCTGCTTTACTTCAGCGGCTTCACACTTAATATAATGACGCTCGGCGGGCTTGCTCTCGGAATCGGCATGCTTGTAGACAATGCAATCGTCGTGCTGGAGAATATCTTCCGAATCCGGGAAACGGGCGAAAAACCGGAACTCGCGGCGATTGACGGAACGGAAGAAGTCACGTCCGCCATTATCGCCAGCACACTGACCACTATGGTTGTCTTTCTGCCTCTGGTTTTTATCAAAGGCATGTCCGGCATAATGTTCAAACAGCTATCGATCGTGGTTGCATTCTCACTGCTTTGTTCTCTTGCAGTGGCCCTGACATTGGTGCCGATGCTATCAGCGAGAATCCTTCCATCGGCTTCGAAAGACGATTCGCACAAACCGGGTATCAGGCGGAAAATATTCGAAATAAGCGGACGATTCTTCGAACGTCTGGAAAACAACTACAAAAGAATCCTTCATATCGCTCTGGACCATCGCGCCTTCGTTGTAATCATCGCGGTTCTTATTATGGCGGCAAGTTCCCTGCTGATTCCCTATGTGGGCGCCGAACTAATGCCCAGCACGGACGAAGGCGAAGTCAGAGTCGACGCCGAAATGCAGGTTGGTACACGGCTTGACTTACTGGATGTAAAGATGAAGCTCATCGAAGAGCGAGTAAACGAATCGGTGCCTGAAATCCAGAACGTGGTGACAAGTGCCGGAGGTTCCAGGTGGCGAGGAGCCGGAGGGCACACGGGGAATCTTCGCGTGGCGTTGAAACCACAGTCCGAGCGAACAAGATCGAGCGAACAAATTGCCACGGACCTGCGGCGTAAACTCGGCAACATTCCGGGAATGATTATTCGAACTCGTGTCGGCCAGGGATTATTTATAATGCGAATGGGAACCTCGGAAGGCGACAGAGTCCAGGTCGAAATCCGCGGCCACGATCTACAGATGTCTGACATGCTGGCCGAACAGGTCAAAAGCCTCGTCGAATCGGTGGATGGAGTTACGGACGCCCGAGTCAGCCGCGAATCAGGTAGTCCCGAAGAATTGGTTCTGATAGACCGGCAAAAAGCGGCGGACATGAACCTGAGCGTCTCGAAAATCGCCAATGCCCTTCAAACCATACTCTCAGGATCCAATGCCGGTTACTATCGCCAGGCCGGGGACGAATATACGATCCTGGTCAAGCTCAAAGACGCTGAGAAAGCAAGCTTGAGCGAGATTCTTGATTTGACTCTAACAAACACCGAGAACCAGCCGGTTGTCCTTAAAAATGTTGTTAACGTCGGTCCACGAAGCGGCCCCGTGGTAATCGAACGCATGGACCAGGAACGTATTGTCACCGTCTCGGCGGACATCAGCGGACGGGACATGGGCTCGGTCCTCTCGGAGGTGCGGGAACAACTGCGAACCATACCAGTGCCGCGTGAGTTCAGTATCGCCTTCGGCGGGGATTACGAGGAACAGCAAAAATCGTTCCGTGAACTGTCTCTAAGCTGCGTCCTGGCGTTGATTCTGGTCTACATGGTCATGGCGTGCCAGTACGAATCTTTGCGTGATCCGTTCGTAGTGATGTTCTCAGTACCACTTGCCGCAATAGGAGTAATCCTGATGCTGTTCTTCACAGGCACTACCTTTAACATACAGTCGTTCATCGGGAGTATCATGCTCGGAGGAATCGTAGTCAACAACGCAATCCTTTTGGTCGACCATACAAATCTTCTGCGTCGAAAAGCAAAAATGCCGATACGGGAAGCTATCGAGGAAGCCGGTCGAAGACGCCTGCGGCCGATTCTCATGACGGCATCCACAACCGTTTTCGGGCTGCTGCCTCTTGCCCTCGGACTCGGTGAAGGAGGCGAAGCCCAGGCGCCAATGGCCAGGGTCGTTATCGGAGGGCTGCTCAGCTCGACGTTCATTACGCTGGTTTTTGTTCCCGTCGTATATTCTGTTTTTGAACGTCGCAGACGTGATATGCAACCGGCAGTGGAAGTTACGAAAAACAGTTAACATTTGTCTTTGAGGAAATTCTTATGTTCGGTAATTCGACCTCAGGATTTTACGGTCTTTTAATAATCTCCGTTTCACTTTTATTATTCTCGCACATATCAGCCGCTTCAGGTGTCGCGGGCTTCCAGCCCGCGAATCGAGGGCGGGACGCCCTCGACACGGATCCGAACAGCACAATAGCCACCGAAGAACCTCTTAAAATAAATATAGAAGGGGCGATTCTTATGGCGATGCAAAACAATCGCTCGCTCATCGTCGAGAGAATGAATCCCGATATAAGACAGACATTAGAACAAGAAGAACTTGGTATTTTCGAACCGGTTTTAGGTCTTGAAGAATCCTCAAGAAGAGCTATATCTGAAAGGCTTGAACGTGTTCTTCTTACCACCGAAAGTCAGATCGTAGATACTATTACAGGTTCGGCCTCACTTAGTAAATTCTTCTCTACCGGAACAAGCGTCGAGCTTCAAGGCAGCACAAACTACACCGATTCGTCCCTATACGGTGACACATTCACCAACAGCCGGCTCGGTGTATCTGTCACACAGGCACTGCTTCAGGGAGCAGACGTTCGCGTCAATATGGCGAGAGTGAACCAGGCGAGACTCGATACGCTTATCTCGGAATACGAGCTGCGCGGATTCGCAGAAATTTTGCTGGAAGAAGTCGAATCGAAATTCTGGGATTATGCCCTGGCGCAGAGACAGATTGAAATATACACCGATTCACTGAACCTTGCCGAAAAGCAGATGAACGAGGCCGAGGAGAGAATAAAAATCGGAAACCTCCCCGAAATGGAACTGGCCGCTTCACAGGCCGAGGTAGCGCTGCGGCGGGAGAACCTCATAAATGCGCGGAGCGACCTTGCCAAGGAACGGCTGAATTTGCTGCGGCTGCTGAATCCTTCGCCTCAAATCAACTGGAACAGGAACATTGTCCTCGAATACGAAACGACTCTGCCGGGCGTAAATCTCGATGACGTCGAGCAGCACGTTCAGGTCGCCCTGAAGATGCGTCCGGACCTTAACCAGGCGCGGCTGGAGATACAGCAGGGTGACATAGAAGTTGTAAGAACCAAAAACGGCCTGCTTCCGAGGATGGATGTTTTTATTACATTCGGAAAAACTGGATATGGTAATGTTTTTAATAAGGCCACCAATAATATATTCGGCGATAGTTATGACGCCACTTTTGGTCTTTTATTCGAATCTCCACTGTCCAACCAGGCTGCACGCGCCAGGTACAGACGTGCTCTATTGACCAAACAACAGCTTCTCGAAGCGATGGATAACCTTGTGCAGCTTGTACAGATAGATGTTCGCTCCGCTTATATCGAGGTAACACGAACCCTCGAACAGATTACCGCAACCGCCGCAACACGCAATTTTCAGGAGGAAAAACTGCGAGCTGAAACCGAAAAATTCAGGGTTGGCAAATCCACCTCCCTGCTTGTCGCCCAGGCCCAGCGCGACCTTGTCGAAAGCCAGATTGCCGAAATAGAGACTTTCGCTAATTATCTCAAGGCATTGGTTGGGCTGTACAGGCTGGAAGGCTCCCTGCTCGAACGACGGGGCGTAAAAATACCCGGCGCCGAACCCGTTACCCTTGACGACAGGGAACTCGAAAAATATAAATAACTCAAACTGACCGATTTGTGCTGTCATCCTCCACAGGACGCCTTACGGTGCTGCGGAAGCATGGTTTCATGAATGTAGCGGCTTCATTAGGTTCCCGCTTATGGTTCTGTTGCCAAATTCAGAAAATATTATGATGAATAAATATCGACTTTTAATTTCATCTCTACTTGCCGGTTTGTTCCCGGCAATACTCGCAGCGGCGGTTGGTGATGAAAATGAACCGGTCAGGTATATCGGCAAGGTCAAGACGTCAAACAGCGATTACAGGAACGGCTATCACGATGGACAAATGCGGCCGGCTATCGGTGTGCAGAATTATCAAATCATGCGGGCAAACCGCACACACCCGGAGTGGTCGGACGGCCTGGGCTGGACGTATAACCACGCCCCCATGCTGGCTTATTTTAACGGCTGGTTCTACTGCCAGTATCTGACAAACCCGACCGGTGAGCATATCCCACCCAGTGTAACGATGCTGAGCCGCTCCGCTAACGGGAAGAACTGGACGAGGCCGCAGGTACTGTTCCCTATTTATTTCACAGCCAACGACGATGCAACAATAGTCTTCAAACACATGCACCAGAGAATGGGATTTTATATCGCACCCAACGGTCGCTTTTTAACGATGGCCTATTATGGCCCTAACGACGGCTACGGCATAGGCCGGGTAGTGCGTGAGATTTATAAAGACAATTCTTTGGGACCGATTTATTTTATCCGGCTTAATGACAACTGGGAAGGCCAGGTCAACTACCAACTGTACACAACTTCCGGCGACAAAGGTTTTGTAGAAGCATGTAATGCCTTTCTGGCCGACAAGATTCGCAGGATGCAGTGGTGGGAGGAGGATTACCTTACAAAAGATGAAGATTTCTATCGTGTTCCCTGGAGAAGCGACCGCAGCAGAAAAGAACCCGGCAAGGCATTTTGTTTTTACACTCGGCCGGATGGTACAGTGGTCGGCTTTTTCAAAGACCGTTTAGTTACAATGACAAAAGACGGCGGCCAAACCTTCTCGCAGCCGGTCCGATGTGAAACACTAACCTATAGCGGGGCAAAAATCTGGGCACAGAAATTAGACAA
>CAZKYP010000131.1:0-9137 GCA_964556885.1 uncultured Pirellulales bacterium
ATTTGCATAACGAGTCTGCCTATTCGTTAGAAGCAGGTTATACGGGAAATCTTTCGAAACGCCTTAAAGTCAGGGTCGATTCGTATTACCAGAGAATGGAGCATCTGTTGGGCTCGGTGAACCAGATGGCAGGGCCGGTAACGAACAGCTATTTTGCCAATCTGGACGGGGCCAATTCATACGGCGGCGAAACCGAGATCAGTTATCACGGGGACAGATATAACCTCTCTATGTGGTATGCATATAATGAGCTGGTCACAGATAACAGCAGCGATGCGATTCGGGCGTACTTTCCAGCGCGTCACAAGGTGGGTGCCCGCTATAGTTACCAGATCATCGACGACTGGCGGCTCCAGGCAAATTATGTGTACAATGATGTAATTCACACCAATAAATCGAACTCGCCTTCGGATAATGCACCGGTTTCTCACAGGCTGGATCTTACAGTCAGCAATAAGCTTTTCGATGGAAACACAGACATCTTATTTGGTGTAACTGATGTGTTAAATAAGACCTCCGGCCCGAACTATGACGTCAGCTATTTCACAAGCTACGAGACGCCCGGCAGGACATTCTTCGCCAGAATCCGCCATCAATTTTAATAATCAATAACAGTGTTTTCTTAAGATAACTTCAGTTTGGCAGGTTTAAACCTTACGCCCACCATGCCCGGGCTCTGCCTTTTTTCATTATATCGGCCAGAACTTCATTCGCAATGGCAGCATCGTCTCTGACCTGGAAGTCAAACATACCCACGCAGATGAAATCCGCCCCATTCTCGAAGGCATACCTGAATCCGTCTTTCGGATGGATCGCTCCTGCGGCCAGCACCTTAAATCCAATCCACGGCCGCTTAACCTTGCTCATAAACTCGATAGTTTCATCCGGATTAATACACCAGATATTGTCATGGTTCTTATCGTGCTCGTCATAATCACCTGTCTCCGGCTCTGTCCTGTGCTCTTTCGGATTTGCAGACCAGTAGTTATCGTTATGCAATGTCTTGACATAGAAATCAGGCTCCACACCCCATTTTTCACAATCCATCGGGACTTGCAGAGTGTGACCGCCGACACCGGCCGGGACTTTATTTTCTTTAATGAAATCCACCGTCCTTGCGATTAAATCCATCCTGGCCATTCGCACCAGTTTGTCACCATATCCACCTTGTATGTAAACCCAAGAAGCTCCTCCATCTATAGCTTTCATTACCGTGGCCCTGAAACCTTCTTCCACCGTCGGGTGACACTCACAAAGCACCTGTATCTTCCCACCTCTCTTCCAGTATTTCTGGACCACCCCAAGACAGGACGGATTCACCAGAATGGTATTGATTCCGTTTTCCTCACACAGTTGCAGAGTCTCCATGACCTTTTCCTCGGTGTTGTAAGCCTTCAACAGTTTCGATACATATATCAGGTCACGGCTGTGAGCCCACCCGCCAATCAGATTCCCGCCGATAATCAATCTACTCATTCTAACGCTGCCGATTTTGCCCATTGGCAGCTCTTTGACCGATGTCCCGGCATCATGCATCTTCGATTCTGAGGTCTGGCCGGCCAACAAAATCTGCTCCTCGAGACTCATGGCAATTGCTGCTCCGGCGGATGCGGTAATGGAATCCCTTAAGAATTTGCGACGATTCAGTTTTTTAGACATGGCCTATTTCCCTTTATATATAAGATTTGCCGTAAAATTATAACACTATTAATAGTACTGAAATCTCACCCGAATTGCAATAATACGAAACCGCATTTCCTATACAATTTTCCACTATTCACAGTTACTAAAATAATCGTTACTTCCTTCGCATTCGGTGCCTTTTATATGTAGAGAAGACAACATAAATAAAAGGAAAGGAGTACTGACAATGAAACGTTTAATATTAGCCATCCTGTTCGTGACAGTTATGCTCAACCTCAGCGGGTGCGTAGTTGTCGACCGTAATCACAAGTATGCCAGACGTGTAGTAGTCGTATCACCCCCTCCGGGACACCATCCTGACCGACCGGGCTTTCCGAATCGACCAAATGCCGACCATGACAGACGCGGGCGACCGGGAAACAGATTTGGGCGACCCTGATCCGAAATCGCAACTTATACCCTTTTAATTGAGTAATTTCAGACAAAAACGATACAACAACAAATTAGAACCCATCACAAAACAGGAATTGGGATGAGTTCTATTTTTTTATCTATCAGTTGCCAACCTGTCGTTTATCTTTTAGAATCCTATTTAATTGAATAATCCCAGAAAACCGGATTAGAATTAAAAGGATTAGAAAAATGTTGCGAAAATTTTTGTTTGTATTGTCAATTGTCTTAACAGTAACAACAGGCTGCTCCATGAATTCATGTATCAAATCGCAACTGCCTTATTCACGAAGCGAGGTTTTATTCTTCGATGATTTTTCCGGCGATTTGTCAAACTGGCTTGCAGAGGGCATCGAGCCGAAATTAATCGGCGGTAGGATGGAGTTGGATACGCCGGTCGGAACTACTGTCTGGTTTCGGCCGCAGCTTTCCGGCAATATCCTGATTGAATATGACGCCATCGTAATTGACAAAGACGGTCCCAACGACCGCGTCAGCGATTTGAATTGTTTCTGGATGGCAACCGACCCTGCTAATCCAGACAATCTTTTTGCACAAAGCGAGCAGCGGGGCGGGACCTTCAAGAATTATGACAATCTAAATCTCTACTATGTCGGCTACGGCGGCAATACGAACTCAACGACCCGCTTTCGTTGCTATTGTGATTCGGAACGTATACTCTTAGGTGAATATACCGACCCGAATCATTTAATCACCCCAAACCACACATATCAAATCCAGCTTATTGCTTTCGGCAATGTGGTTGAATATTACATCGACGGCGAGCGGCTGTTCCATTACTATGACCCCGAGCCGTTCAAACAGGGCCACTTCGGCCTGCGAACAGTCCAGAATCACCTCGCAATGGACAACTTCCGAGTGCTCCGCCTGCACTCGGAAGATTAAATTTGATAAGAACTGCGAGTTAATATACCCCAAAGACTTCCAGTCCCGATGTCTCGTTCTCTATAAGAATACGAATACTGGTCACGTGCAAAGGCTGGGGCAGTTTGAGCCGGAAAGTGCCGAGCGGTCGAAGCCTGAATTTGCCGCCTTTATTGAACACTTCTTTCCGGGTCAAATAACCCACTCTATAAGTAACCTCGATGTCCTTTATTAAAACAAAACGCGCCTTCGGGCTGGTCCTCCGCAAGAGTATTTCTTTTACGGCCCTGTTTGTCGGATTGCCGCATGTGGTTTCGAGCCATGTATTTTGTCCCGCCTGAGTTTTACCCATCAGGAACGCCTGCACCTCGACGTGTGTGACAACTGGAATTGGAGGCTCCCTGTCAGCGGACAAAAACGGGATTCCTGTGACCTCAAGGCCGGTCGATTCGTGATTGATATTAATCCGAATCCGCCTGATTTTCATAGGCCTTGGCAGGGCGAGCTTGAAAACGTCCCCGCGATAAAGTTTGACCCGTCCCGACTCGTTGAATACTTCTTTTACCATGCCGCCCGGCGCCATATACGAAATTTCGATATCGTTTATTCTCAGATAATCGGCCCTGTAACCGGTCCGCCTTATTCGGATTTCCTTGAACATACCGTCGTACCTGCTGTCACACAGACATTCGAGCCACGTACTGTCACCGCCCGGTGTAGTACCCAGCAGAATCTCACCGGGGTAGGGGCTATCGGCGAAGACCATCGCTTCTTCGTATTCTTTTATCAGCTCTTTCAGTTCGGTAATAATATCAGCCGCTCTGTCAGCCTCGAAAGATGCACTTTGCGATGCTTCTTTGAGGTCGCCGGCGGCCATGGTAATCTCATCAGCCAGGTCCCTGATGGACGTGATATGACCGTTTGCAACCGCAAGAATAGTTCCGGCCGAACCGCCGAGGATAAGTAATGTGATAATGATTTTTAATGCCCGAATTTGATTTATTGTTCTCCTTGTACCCATCTCAAGATTCTCCTTTCTACCCTTAAAAGGCAACGACCAGCCGGCAAGTAACTGAAAAATCTTATTCTAAAAACAAATTTATAGCAATGTAATATATTGTAATACACCTATTCGGAACTTGTTGAATATCAGGACAGTTCATGCAGATTATTGAGACATACCGGAATATCTGTTGATTTACCGTAACGGCTGCGGGTTATTCCCGGTTCTGCCAGGGTTCGGTATGTTCAATTTTAGGTGTGGCACTGGTAACAGTTATCACAAGCTCCGATTCAGTCTCAGCGCGGGCCGCCCGCGCTAAAGCTCTCTCGCTGACCTCAACCTTGCCGGTAATCAGCTCCGGAACACTGTAAGTTTGCAGCAATGAGTCATAATAGGCAGGATCTTTTTGAGGTAGTATCAGAGGCTTATGTGCATGTCCGTCTTCGTCGATATAGCTAAAGTAGATGCGTGTAAATAATCCGTCCCGCCGCTTGCTGCTGAACGAAAGCCACCTGCTGTTGCTGGAGAAGCTATGCCATGATTCCGAATATTCGCTGTTAATCGGGAGGCTGTCATATGCCCCGGTATTCAGGTCCATTATATAAAGATCACTGCTGGATTGATATACCGGGAAGCAGCCGTAGTCACTCATGCAAAATACCAGGAACCTGCCGTCCGGAGAAATACGCGGCAACAAAATACTCATACCGGTCCGGTCCGCCGACAGTACAGTCTCAGGCTGTCCCCATTCGTCCGTTTCTATATTATACGCGGCTCTTCGCAAGTCATATTTGACTTCGTCAAAATGCTCAGGCGGAACCGTATTTCGATCAGTCCATAGTATCGGGGCACTGCAAAAATAAAGATATTTACCGTCCGGCGACCATGCAGGATATGTTTCCAGTCTGTCTTTTTCAGATATTTCAGATGCAATTTTTACCTGCCGGCTGTCAACTATGTAATAATAAATGGCCGAATCGAGGTCAACTACGTCACGAATCTCCGGTGTAGTCTTATGGAAAAACTGTCGAACGTTATTTATAGAATATGCCGCCAGGCGGCCGCTGGGATGCCATGATGCATAACCCCATTTTTGGTCTATCTTAATGACCTTTCCCTCGCCGGCAAGCAGTGTCGAACTGCCATAATGGCTGCTGCGAATACCTAATGTCATATATTCGGATTTATTGTTCAGGAAAGTGTGGCAATTCAGACAGCCATTACCGAAAGACTTTCCATGTAAAACTACAGATTCATCGTACCCTTCCAGATTACGCTGATAAACGCCGACGTCTTTCCACCAGTTGAAAAGCGGCTTAATAAAACGATATACTATATAACCGTCTATATTTTCTTTTGCGATATTGTTATTGATTGTCTCGTATCGGTTCCAGGTATTGTCTTTATTTTTAACATAAACATCGAAATAAAGCTGCTCGCCGCGATTGGCATCCAACAGCAATTTCCATTGCCGCTGAGGGATTTGGATTTTCCCCGTTCTGCTGGAAACACTGATGGAATTACCTTTTGTCGAATGTATCGTAACGAAGTATTCTATACCCGGCTCAAGAACCAGAAAATTAAGAGGTGCAATATTCGGCGGAATCACAGTCCCTGTATAATCAGGCTTAATGCCCGGCAAGCGGGAAATGAGAGTATAATCATCAACCGTCGCAGTAGTTTTACTTAATACCATCCACAAAGCCGCCGCCACTGCGAAAGTCACACATATCAGAAACAGACGATTATAAACTTTTTTCATCTTCCTGCTCTCGACAAATCAAAAAGATAATATAAAAAGTAACTATCGGCAAAATCTTTGCCAAGAGTTTTCCTGACATCCTGTTCGTTGTTTTTACCGCCCTGAAGCTTGTAGACCCTGTCAACCTCTTTTATCCGGCTGATTGTTTCGGGTTTTAACTTCCAGCCGTGTAAATTTATTTTTGTATTTCCCATGCCTATAAAAATCAAAATCGCTTCTTCGTAACACCTTGGCATTCTCTCGTAACCTAAAATATTAAGTCGTCCAATGTTCGCTGCGATCTGGTCCAACTGCCCGGACAGCAAATATACAGCCATCAAATATTCGAAGGCATGTCTGTTGCCGGGATTCTTAACCAGCAGTTGCTGAAAAAACTCACCTACACCATAATTAAAGCTGACGCTGTCTTTATCAAGAGCGACCGAGCGTATATACCGAATCAAACTATCGCTTGCATATCCGGGATCCTTTTCAAGTCTTGCGAGCATCCGACGCCCGCGATCACCGTATATCAAATCCCTGCTTAATGCCTTCAGAAATACTTTTGCCGCCTCGACCTGACCTTTGGCTATCTTTATCGTCGCAAGCTGTTCGAGAATTACCGGACTGCTGCCGACAAGCTCCAGGCTTTCGAAAGCGTCTCTTTCAGCGATTCCTACATGTCCGAGCTGCAAGAGTATCTGGCTTCTTTTTAAGAATATTCTCCCGGAAGGTTTATTCACTTGAGAACCTGTAAGTATCAGGGCCTGTAATTTCTGCGGATAACCGAACATTTTATCACCGAGTTGTCCGGTATGATAAAGCGCCCGGTTAACATCGTGAATACAAAAGATATCGTACGATTCCGGACGAATTTTGTCGGCAGTCCGGAGAACTTCAGGCCACATTTTATTATGCGCGAAGTAATCCACCTGTACCAACCTCTTTTTCGTACTATCGAACGATATAAAAACACCCGCCGCAAGAATGACAATCGGCAGTGCTTTTGCTATAATCAGCTTTGCTTTGTTATTGTTGAAGTTCCACCAGGGTTTCTTCGCCGGTCGGGATTTATCTTGAGTGTTCATTTTAGAACCCTTAACAACCTCTTTTTTTCCGGCCAATACCTGTCGTAAACCTGCCGCAAATAAAACCAGTGGAAAGAAAAAATACAAACTGTACATGAGAATTTTAATCCACGGGTCAGGCTTCAATGTAATATTTAATTCCTGTACGGGGATGATTTCCGTTTCCAAATAGAAGATATATCTCATCACCAGATAAAATCCGATTGCTGCTGTCAGCATTATTACGCCGAGGACTCTGCGTCTTTTATTGAAAAATTCGTAAATTGCAGCCAAAAGCGCAAAGATAAGATTCGCCCAGCCTGCGATATAATACAAAAGAGCAAACATAACAATAAACTTTGCGGCAGCGGCCGCACTGCTGCGTACGATAAGTTTTTCGTAAACTACCAGGAGCCATAGTGCCACCGATAAAGCAATAAATGTGTTTACCTGATTGTCATAACGACTGTATACCATCAATAAAATAACAACCGGTATGTATGAAATAAGCTTTAATCTATCTCCCGCCGACAACCTGACAAGAATCCTTGCTGCGATATAAATAATCAGTGCAATTGCAGTGACAATCAGTGCGCCCAGCCATGAGAAGTAATACAGTTGCGACAAGAATCCCCCTATGTATTCAACTATTCCGCCGGGATACTTCAGGGAGCTTTTGAAAAATTCCCGGTCCACCGAAAAAGCCGGATAAGTTATGAAGGTTCCAAAGCTGTGATAAATGAGGCGAGACTCAATAATCAACAAAACATAAAGATAGGTGCAGGCGAAAAATATTATGGAACCTGCGGGCAGGTTACGGTATCGAGAAGATTTTTTTTTCTCAGGTGACTGTCTTTTTTTTGTTTTTTTTGACATTTATACTGGGAACCTGCAAATGTACACGCTGATTTATGCCTGGCTCGCTCCGGCAATCACAGCCGTTGCTTCGATTTCGAAAAGCAGATCGTCACGACAAATATCAGCTATTACTGTCAGATTAGGCCAGGCCAGGTCACTCCATTGATCCAGGAAGACTTTTTCGATTTCAGTGGTTTCACAATAAGCAACCGCCTGAACGACATCTTCATCACGGCATTTCATATCTCTGAGAACCGACCGCACATTACATATCGAAGCTTCGATCTGCCCTGAGACGTCACCTGTATTTGTACTCTTTCCATCAGCGTCGATGGAGGCTGTCCCTGAGACGAACACAGTTGTTCCCGCCGGTGTCCGGACTCGCGAAGCTCGTGAAAAGGCCGAACCGTATTTGAGAGCGGAGTCCTGATTCCCGCCGGCATCCAAATAATCTATTGGTTTGCCCATACCAGCTACCGCCACAAGATCCATCCCGCATATTGCCCCGTTGCCCGGGCTGATTCCGATTCCGGTGCTGGCCGGCATCCTGTTCGCTGTACTATTGCCGATAAGTCCATGATCATTGAAAAAACTATTTCGCACACGGTTGAAGTCATCATACCATGTATGAATATCTTTCAGCCATATCCAGGTACGAGGCACTGAATGCAAATTGAAACCTTCCTGTTTTAATATTGCCTCAGCCTTTTCCAACATGGCTTTCATCTGATTAATCGGCTGTCCGGCCTCAGAAGCTCGAATACATGAGACGGTTAAATACTTGATATTGCCGGAATGTATTATGCGCCCGCAGAGACAATCTCCCAAATGAAGAGTTTTCGGAGCTTCCACGCTTGTCAATGCGTGCACCTGCACTCCGGCGATCTGCCCGTTTATTCCCTTCGGAACTACCAGCCATGCCGGCTCCACACCATCATCATAACCACCGTAAATACGTTTTCTTATAGGACGAACAGTTTCCAGCGCATCCTCAGTGACAAATACCCTCTCCTGGAGAATATTAGCTCTTTCCGACTCTAAAACCCGGCGGATACCGCTGAAAAGCTCATTTGCCTGTTCCTGCAACGTCAAATTCGGGGTGACCGATGCGTTGATGTAAACATCAGTCGCTATATCTGACTCAATCCTGCGAGTGACAATTTTCATAATATACAAATCCTAAAAAGCCCTTTTCTTCACCCATAAATCGGCTATATAAGCTAAATACTTAACTTTTAAGTACCTACAGAGAAGCCATTTAACTTACAGCAAATAAGCGTTTTTTTTAAATCCAGCAACGACCTTACCTCTTTTGTTCCACTGCCGGTCCTGTGTTTTAATTTACATCAGTTCCGATATAATAAGTTACCATAAGAGCCTCTTTTATATAAGATTAATCTTTCCAGCCGAATTATATTTAAGGATATCCTGCTCTTCATATCTTCATTTAAACAGGTGGATTGGCCGGGAGATTCTGCAAAAATCCGAC
>CAZKYP010000132.1:0-7198 GCA_964556885.1 uncultured Pirellulales bacterium
TTACGGGCAGGGGATTTTAAGTCCCCAGCGTCTGCCATTCCGCCACTCGGCCGAACGCTATAAACTAATGTATTTAGCTTAAAATTGCAACCTGTTTCCAAAAAACTACGAACCGATATACGTTGGACCAGGCAAAAAGGGTCGTTCTAATCCGTCACAAATTTCAATTTGGGTAAAGTCTGAGCAGAGTAGAACTGCTGTAGGCGGAAGTGTTAAAGACCGAAAACGATGTAAAATTTATATAAAAAGTCAACAGGAAGACTTCTTTGCAAACCTCCTGAATTTGAACCGGCCAATACAGTCTTTAATACGCCGCTTCAGGATAGTCTCACTTATTTGCCGGTTTAATTTTCTCAATTGCAAATCTCCGCTGTCAAGGGCCATTGCCTTTTTGATCCTCTCAGAGGCGTCCGTTAATTTGCCCGTCGATAGGTAGACAAAGGCCGAATCTCTCAGGGCGGGTATGTGATTACTTTGAATATCGAGTGCATGTGAAAAGAACTCGGATGCGTCATCGAACGAACCCTGCAGGGCGCTGACAACTCCAAGGTAATAATAGGCGTCTGCATTCGAACCGTCGGAATCGACGGCGCGCAGCAGGCAATGGGCCGCATAATCGAGATCGCCGATAGCCGTGAACATCGAACCCATAGAAACCAGTGTATCCACATTCTCCGAAGCCAGTTTCAACTCGGAAACCAGGTACGTCCTGGCCTTCTGTTTTTTGCCGGCCATAAGCTCGTACTGTGCCAGCCTGTAATACGGCCCGGCAAGCGTCCGGTCCTTCCGAATTGCATTATTGAAAAGTTCGACGGCCCGTTGATAATCACGATTGTTGAAGGCAATTTCCCCGAGATAAAACGAGGCTATTGCATAATCCGGACTAATTTCCAGTATCCTGTTGAATTTTTCTTTTGCCGACTCGATATCTCCGTTCTCGAGCAGAAACAGACCGAAATCCAGAATAACATCGATGTCACCCGGATTGCAGCGAAGCTCCGCCAGGAAATGCTCTTTGCTGCGATCGGTCTGGCCGGAGGACCAGTATGCCTGTGCTATTCGATAATTTATCTGAGGATGGCTCGGCTCGAGTTCGGCAGTTCTGAGCCAGCAGCGAATCGCCTTCGCATACTGGCCGCGAGTATAAAGACTGTTACCAATATTATAATAGCACAATGGACAGTCGGATTTAATCTGCTGGGCAAGGTAAAACATCTGCTCGGCGATATCGTGCAGGCCCATCTCGGTATATGTGATTATCCGGTTGCAGTAGCACGGCTCGAATCCGGAGTCAAGCTCCTGGATATGCTCGAAGGTATCGATTGCCTGGTCATATTGCCCCGTCCGCGTGTAATCGACCGCCAGTGAATTCAGAATTTCCAAATCGTCCGGGCTGAGCTGCAGCGCGATTTCATACTCATTTATCGCATCATTAAATCGGCTGATCGAATCCAGTGTCAATGCCTTGTTAAAATGCAGCGAGCTGTTGGAAGGATTTATCTCGATGGCCATATCAAGCGCACTAAGCGCCTGGGCCAGTTTACCGTCTTCATAAAGCTCGAAGGCTTTGTAAGCCTTGCGTTCGGCCTTGTCATACGAGCCGAATTCCATATCTTCGAAATTCATATATACACCTTCCGGACCTCTCGGGGCCGACATTAAAGACACTTTCAACAGCCATATCGCCCATAAAATGCACCCGCGTTAGCTATTTTCCGGCATGTTTCGCAGCTTTTACGATTCGACAAAATTTTACTGGATACATTGCTCGTAAACTCTTAAAATTACGAAAGTTACCTTAGAGTATAAAAACAGGATTTAATGGAGTCTTTTTTATCCTGATTTGTTTTTCTGGAAAGTCGTTGGTGTTAGTCTTATAATACGCATTCGGAAAACACCCGACTAAGAACAATTAAATGCTCAGGACATTTTGGAGAAGCAATCCTATGATAAAGGAAATCAAAGGTCTAATCACCGCCGGTAAAGGCAGTTACGCCGTCGTTGTCAGCAGATTCAACGAATTCATAACATCCAAGCTTCTTGGCGGTGCGATAGATTGTCTTCAGCGGCACGGCGCCGCCGATGAACAGATAACTGTAGCCTGGGTTCCGGGCGCCTGCGAGATAACACAAGCCGCAAAAAAACTCGCCGACAGCGGTAAGTACGTCGCAGTCATCTGCCTCGGAGCGGTTATCAGGGGCCAGACCTCCCATTATGATTACGTCTGCCAGCAGGTGGTTCGTGGGATCGGCCAGATAAACTACGATACGTCCACACCCGCGATTTTCGGCGTGCTGACATGCGAAACACTCGAACAGGCGGTTGACAGGGCGGGTACGAAAATGGGCAACGCCGGCGCCGATGCGGCTATGACGGCTATGGAAATGGCCAACGTAATGGAAAAGCTCAGGTAGTCAGTTCCGATTAACCACATCGGAGCAAATAACGGATTGCAAACCAGGAATATGGACAGAAGAACAAAGGCCAGAGAATTAGCTATGCAGGCGCTTTACCAGCTCGATATACAGGGGCCGGATGTGCTTGATTCTTTAAACCTGTTCTTCAGGGAAGCGAATACGGACGAGCTCGTATGCCGGCTCGCCTCCGACTGGACCAAAGGGGCATGGGAAAACTCCAAGCAGTGCGACGAATTCATTTCGGATGCGACGATAAAATGGCAGATCACAAGGCTCTCGCTTGTGGACAAAAGCATCTTGAGACTGTCTGTTTATCAGTTGAAATTCTGCACCGACATCCCGCCTAAAGTTGTGATAAACGAGGCCATCGAGCTTGCCAAGAAGTACAGCACGGACAAGTCTCCAGCGTTCGTCAACGGAGTGCTCGACGCGGTCCTGAAAAAAATTACCTCATGCGAACCAAACCAAGTGACACGAGCGACAGCTCAGGAATGATGAGTAACGAATTATGAAAATCATTGCAGTATTAAACCAAAAGGGCGGGGTGGGCAAAACAACAACCGTAACCAATACCGCGGCGGCACTGGCGGCGGCGGGCTCGAAGGTGGTCGTTATCGACCTTGACCCGCAGGCGCACCTGACGATACACCTCGGCCTTGAGCCGCAGACCCTCGGGGCCGGTTCCTACAGGGTCCTGACCCAGTCGGCTAAGTTCGATACCGAGATTATACTCACCAGGCCCAACCTCTGGCTGCTGCCGGCCAATATCGACCTGGTCGGCGCCGAGAGCGAGCTGGTCAGTGTCATCGGCAGGGAAACCATTTTGAAGGAAGCCATAGAGGCAAGCGAGGAGTTATTCGATTACTGCTTCATCGACTGCGCCCCTTCGCTCGGCCTGCTCACTCTCAACGCCCTCGCCGCCGCAGAAGAAGTTCTGATACCGCTCCAGCCGCACTTCCTGGCATTGCAGGGATTCGGACAGCTTCTGAAAACCATCGAGCTTGTCAACAAGAGGATAAATCCCAATCTGAAGGTCATGGGCATTTTGCTTTGCATGTTCGACAGCAGGGCGTCGCTCCCGAACGAAGTTAAAAATGATATCGAGCAATTCCTTCGCAATGCACGAGGGTCAAACAGCGCCTGGGCGCAGGCCATGCTTTTTCCGACGTACATACGAAGAAACATCAAGCTCGCCGAGGCCCCGAGCTACGGCAAGACAATCTTCGAATACGAGCAAAGTTGCCACGGCGCCGAAGATTATCAAAAGGTGGCCGAGTTCATACACGCCCTTTACTCACCGCCGGTACAACCCGAAGCTCCGCAGCCTTTCACCGAAGAAAGCCTGGAATCCACACAGAGCGAAGAAATCGCAGAAAACGTAGAAGCCTCTGAGAACACGGAATTTTCAGTAATAGATGAGCAATCAATTGAACAACCCGATTCGGTTGAATTTACTTACGAGCCGGAACCGTTCGAATCGGAATCTCCCGTCTATACAGAACAATCCAACGAGAACCCGGACTCCGATACAGGCAGTACCGGCCCAATCGAAATCAAAGAAATACCTCCATCGAGTACTCAGCCTTATCCGGAATATACACCGACACCGACCGAAACTGAGCAGCCGGAACCCAAACAATCCGATTTCTAAGATTGTGTGGCAGCCTCATCCCGACTTGTGTCGCGGGCATTCCTTCGGCTTCGCTCAGGACGGACCTGCCCGCGTTTCGAAGGCGGAACGCACTCGAAATTTAAGGATGCATCCTATTGATTCACATCGAACTGTGACAAATCAATCTCAAAAACTATCAGAGGCGGCGGCGTGAAATTCAACTGCTGATAATCGCTCCCGAAATCCCTGACCAGGGCCTGTGCCTGTTCGGTTATGGCCAAAGTCTCGCTCGCCAGGCGGGCCACGCTAAGCCGCTCCTTGAGAGGTTGTTTGTAATCAACGGCCCACTGCCTCATTTCAGGCAATCGAACCGCCTGCACGTCCCGCAGCTTTTTCAGAAGTATCTTCTGATTTTCCATTATCTGCACTACCGTCTGCCTTAACTGCTCATCCTGGAATTCCCCGTCCAACGCAGCCTCGGTTTTCCCCAGCAAAGCTTCGAGCTTGCTTATCAGGTCCTCAAGGGCCGGGATGTATTTGATGTCGATATTTTCAATAAACTCGTCGTTCATCTCGACGATGGTCGACAGGCAAACAAGATGTGCATCGTAATATTTCCTGGCCTTTTGAAGACTGGACGGGTCGGCTATCAGCTCTTTGCGGCCCTGCAATACCACATTCCTCAGATTCTCCATGGAAAACTGGACTTCAATCGCCTCGGCGTTCACGTTTTCCGGGCCGCCCGTATTTTCTTTAATGATCCGCGATTTCGTAGCATTCGCATCCGAAGGCGTCGATGCAAGGTAGTCTTTTAAAATCTCTTTTTGCCTTATATACTCTCTAAACGCCTTTTCCCTGACGTTCTCTTTGAAGATTAAGAATCCCTCTTTTTTATCCTCGGGTGTATTTTCATATTTCTCATTCAGAGTTTTTACCTTGTTGGACTGCTTGACAATTTCATTTTCGAGTGTTGCGCCGAATAACGCCTTGTCGAGCCCGGAAGGATTGCGGTCGGGCCTTTTTCCGGGCGTTCCCGCTATACAAACCGAACTAATGATGAATCCAAGAAGTACCGCCGATATAATCCACTTTTTCATTTCCTTTGCCCTCCAGGCAATTGGCAAATACATTTTCGCATCCTAAACTCAAATTCCCCTCGTAATTATACTACAGAGAAAAAAACCATAGACAAGGAAAATGTTGGAAAAAGCCCGTTGCAGCCGCGACGGCTAATTTCAGCGTATAAAGACCGGTGTTTATCGGCCTTTTATTTGTCTTTCTTATCCAAAAGTCCGCGCCCTTTCATCCATTCGGCGCAGCGGTCCGGCCAGCTTGATATGACGCCGTACTTAGCCTCGATTGCACTGCCATGACCGCCGCTCTGATATATATGCATCTCCGCCGGTACGCCTGCCTTGCGCAGACCAAGATAAAAATTGATACTGTTTTCCGACGGAACAGTCGTATCTGCATCGCTATGGACCAGGAACGTCGGCGGCGTCTGGGCGGTTATTTGTTTTTCGTTGGAAAGATTCTCCACTAATTTCGGGTCGGGATTGTCACCCAATAGGTTCTTCTTTGAGCCGCTGTGAGTATACGAATCATCTAAAGTAATAACCGGGTAGATAAGCATCATAAAATCAGGACGGCAACTGCTTTGGTCGATGGCGTCACGCGCTTCGTAATAGTTGTTCTGAAAATGCGTGCCTATGCTCGATGCCAGATGTCCCCCGGCGGAAAATCCGATTACCCCGATTCGATTCGTATCGACGTTCCATTCCGTAGCTCGGCTACGAACGGTCCTCATTGCCCGCTGGACGTCCTGCAGCGGCGCCGGGTGGCCGTAGCCGACACCCTGATGGCGATACTTCAGGATAAAACCAGCAACACCGATGGAGTTGAACCATTGCGCAATCTGCATTCCCTCGCGATCCATAGACAAATGCCCGTAGCCGCCGCCGGGACAAATCACCACTGCGGCCCCATTCGCCGTCTCCTTAGGCGGCAGGCAAATCGTAAGTGTGGGCTTGTCGCCGTCCTCGCTGCCTTTGGCCCCCGGTGCACCGTCCGGCCAGAGCAGCTCGATCTTATTCGAAGCTGCCGCATCGCCCGCCAAAGCTATGGGCGCGATTAATGTGACAGCGCAGATAAAACTAATAAGAATTGTTTTGTAATACCGTTCCATTTTTTTCTCCTTCCAAATCAAATTAGCCGTTGTGGACTCTGCAAATATTCTTTAATAAAATTCAAAAACCTTGCGGCGTAAATCTCATCGATTATCCTCTTATCGACTGTAAGTGACATACTTAACATCTTTCGTACGGTCATCTCGCCGTCCCTGCAAACAACCGTCGGTACAACGTTGCCGACCGCCAGAATCGTACTGGCCGGAGGCGGCACGATTCCCAAAAACGAATCGATTCCGTAGATGCCGAGGTTGCTCAGCGCCACTGTTTCATTTTCGATGTCCTTCAGCTTCAACCGGTTATCGCGCGCCTTGTCAGTCAGCAACTGCTCCAGCCGGGCAATCTCAGGCAGCGTTTTTTCGTCGGCGTCCCTGATAACCGGCACGACAAGACCTTGCGGCGCGTTGACCGCGAAGCCGACGTTGATATGCCCCGCGATGACTATTGTTTCATCAAAGAGCCTGCCGGCCGCAAGCGGATATTCCCGCACAGCCAGACCCAGGGCGTGAATATAAAAGGCGTTCGTAGTAATTTTTATACCGTATTTTTTTCGCAGCTTCGGCCGGATAGCCATCAGCTCAGTCAGGTCCGCCTTCGACTCGATACTGAAACACGGCTTGGTCCGTTTGGACAGCGACATCCGTTGGCCGATGAGCTTCTGTATCCTCGTCAACGGAATATGTGTTGGGTTTTTCACCCCCTCCGTTGCGGCTGATTGTTTCATCTCTGGATATATAACACTTGCCTCTGAATTCATCCGGCTAAATTCTAAAAAAACATTATAATTCACAGACAGGCATTATAACACCGCGAAGACGATTTACAAGCACTGAAAGAAATCGGATGAAAAGTTGAAGCTACTGCTCTGCTATATATGACATGCTCGCTTCGCTTGTGCCGCCGTAGGCACCCATATTGATCCGGCCGCCGTTCGGCCATATTTCCCTCGTCCAGTCGGAATCTCCGCTGCCGGCATCGATGCA
>CAZKYP010000132.1:7298-9123 GCA_964556885.1 uncultured Pirellulales bacterium
TTAGTTATACGAACGCTGCTCCTGTCAAGAATATAAAGACCGCCTCCTATCGATCCTGAATTTCCCGTAATCGTACTATTAATAATCTTCAGGTTGTTGTTCTCGCGAATGTAAAAAACGCCGCCTTGTTGCGAAGAGCTGTTTGCCTCGAGTTTGCAGCCGCTCATGAGGATTTCGTTATTATATTTTAAAAGAACAGCTCCACCACGTTTTGCACTGTTAGCTACGAACTTACAGCGACTCAATATAATCCGGCTCCCGTCGGACCATAATCCGCCGCCTCTTTCGTTGGTTGAGTTGTTGAAGAATTCACAATCCGAAATCATGCAAATCGATCCATCGCAATAGATTCCGCGATGCCCCTGGGTAAAACAGAGCCCTTTCAGCGTGACAGGGCCGCATTGATAGATATTGATGCATGCAGCATTATACCCGCCGTCGATTTCGGTGAGATTCGAACCTGCTCCGACAATTGTAAGACCGCTGTTGTTCGTACCTAACGTTATGTTCTCCTCGTATACGCCGGATGACAGATGAATGATGTCCCCTGCACCTATATTAGGGTCACCGGACAGCAGCGTCCCGATATGTCTCTTGGGACTTTGTGGACTGAGTCCATCGTTTAAGTCATTGCCCGCGGCGAAATCACGTTCCGGCTCATCGTCATTAACGTAGTAGTGTATCCGGGACGGATAACCGTAGGACGCGATGGCTGTTGTGTCACCGGCGAATTCGAACTGCCATTCGAGTTCATCGGACAGTATATCGCCGTAAGGATCAAGCCAGCCCTGGAATTCGAGACCGCCGGAATTCTCCGGAGCAGCGAGAGAAACCATCCGGCCCGCGGCTATACTATATGTGTAGTCCGCAACGTTGCTGTGTGTTCCTCCAATCCCAACACCCGCATTCGGATAACTCAGGACCGTCAGCAGTCCCAAATTGGCGATGGAGAAGTCACGCCGGGAATAGTGTCGGATATCCGGATGGGACAGACAACTGACACGAATCCGGTAGTGAGTCCCCTCGGGCAGGGGGCAATTACGCCATACGAAAGAGCGACCGTCGTAGGGCAATTCCTCCGCACCAGGTATCGCAAACCAGTCCCGGCCGCTGTTGTCGGAATATTCCAGCTTCACCTTCTCCGAAGGATCGAAATCCGTACCGACGGCATTCCACCGAATGGTGACATCATCCCCGACATCGATGATTTCGCATCCCCCCGGCTGGTATACCTGAACCTTGCGTCCGGATTCCAAACCTAAGCGTTTGATTGCCGGATCACCGAGAAACGTATAGATATAGGGCTTGTACGGGTCGTTTACATATCCCGGCACACCAGCCGCCTGGGCAAGCATCATTATCTGGCCCAGATAGAGACCGTCGGGTTGAAATATCCGTTCCAGCAATTCATCTTTTATAACGTTGTTACCGGAGGACCGCGCCGGCCCGAACAATGCGATGGTTCCGCCATTCGGATTACGAACAAAGGCCTCACCTATACATGGCTCACACTTATCGAAACCCGCCACGCCGCAGCACGAACTTATCATGATTCCGGGAATGCTGTTAACTAACTGCGAGATGTGTGAAGCCTTAAAAGCACTACTCTCCCTTCCGATTCCCATGGTGCTGCAGTTGCCGTGCCCGATGTGTCGGATGATATGATAGCCCCTGCCATCATTGCCACCACTTAGTTGTTCTATTAAGTTTTCACGGTTCAGATCATAATCGCCGCAAACATACTGGTCCTGCGGCCCCCTGGTGTTGAAGAACAAATCCAATGGAGCGGCCTGCCAGAAGGGCTGGACCTCGTTCGCATAGAATC
>CAZKYP010000133.1:0-7611 GCA_964556885.1 uncultured Pirellulales bacterium
TCACCGTATGTTCTTGCCTGGCCGATGCTGTATGCAGCAGGAGACTGTTTTTTGTCGGCCAGAACATCTTCTATAGATTTGCCGATCTTCACAAATCCGGCATAGACACCTTCGGCCGGAATCACCTGGTTAGGCCTTTTCATATTCAAGGTCGGAAACCCAAGCTTTTTGCCTATGCCGCGGCCGGGAATGATTTGTTCGATAAGACGGTATGGTCTGCCCAAAGCAGTAGCGGCATCGGCAACATGACCGCTTTCGAGCATATATCGGATCATTGTACTGGAGACACGGACTATGTGGCCGGTCGAGAGTCTGATTTGTTTCGGTTCGATAACGGTTACGTTAAAGCCCTCGTCTTGCCCAAGCTTGCTCAATGTATCGATATTTCCGGCGCGTCCTGCGCCGAAATTAAAGTCGTTGCCCTCGACGACCTCAATCGGTCTTAGCTTTTCGACAAGAAATCGATTTACAAAATCCTCCGGTGAAAGTTTCAGCAGCTCGTCATCGCCTTTCAGAACAATCAGGAAATCTACGCCGCATTGTGCTAATAGATGTTTCTTGAATTCTATCGGCGTTAATACTCCGGGCGCCCTTTCGGGATAAAGAACGGCTACCGGATGCGGCTCAAATGTCATTGCCGCCAATGCAACCTTCTGTTGTTCGGCTGTGTGTTTTGCCGCACTCAAAATTTCCTGATGGCCCAGATGTACGCCGTCGAAGTTGCCTATGGTTAGTATGCAACCTTTCGATATATTTTTAAGATTTGTTGAATCAATGACTTTCAATTTTATGCACCTTTTTTAATTACCGGCCGGATAACATCAGTGAGCATAATTTAACCGTACGAATAACAATCCGCAATGTTTTTTAATTGAAGCTGTATTTGAATAGAAATTCGGCGAATTTAGCTTATTACGCCGCGGATGTATTCTTTGGTCAGCTCATATTTCGGATTGTTGAGGATTTGCTCGACCGGACCGTGTTCGATGAGCTGACCCAGATACAGAAAGATTACATAATCGGCGAGTCTTTTGGCCTGGCGCAGGATATGGGTGACTATGACGATTGTATATTCTTTTTTAAGCTCGAGGAAACGCTGCTCTATCCTCCTGCTGGACTGCGGATCAAGTGCGGACGTCGGCTCGTCGCCGAGGATTATTTCGGGCTCAACGGCCAGCCCTCTCGCCAGGCAGAGCCTCTGCTGCTGGCCGACGGATAGCTTGGATGCCGGCTGATTGAGTCTGTCTTTTACCTCGTTCCAGATGGTTGATTCCGTGAGGTAGTGTTCGACAATCCGGTCCAGCTTCTTTTTGTTTCTGATACCGTGAATTCTTGGTCCGTATGCGACATTGTCATAAATGGACATAGGCAGCGGGTACGGCCTCTGCAGGAGCAGCACCATTTTTTTTCTGAAGTGCGTCACATCCGCCCCGGGGTCGAATATGTTTTCACCGTCGACGAGGACCCGGCCGGAGACTTTTACTCCCTCCACCGTGTCGGTCAATCGATTGAACGATTTCAACAACGTTGTCTTGCCGCAGCCGGACGGACCGATGATTGCTGTTATCTTCTTGTCGGGGATATCGACGGTTATATCTTTGAGTACGTGCTCTGTTCCATAACGAACATTGAGATTCTTTACGCTTATATGCGTTCGTGATTCCATACTAACATCCTATTTGATAATGTGTTTTGTATATCTTGCAGTCAATAACCTTGCAAGAATGCTGATAATCAGGATTATTGCGGTCAATATAAGGGCCGAACCGTACGCACGGTCCTGTACTTCCGGAAATGGGGTGCCCAATTGAAAAAAGATGGCCAGAGGCAGAGTAGCCGCCGGTCGAAACAACGAATAGGGAATGTTATCCGTAAAGCCTGCGGTAAATAATACCGAGGCCGCATCACCGATCCCCCTTCCGAGAGCGATAAGAACCGCTGTCAATATTCCGGGCAGAGCCTGCCTCGTAACCACCTTCAGGGCGGTTTCGGTTCGCGTCGCGCCCAGAGCGTACGATACATCGAGGAGCTCTTCGGGCACCATTTTTATTACTTCGTCCATCGCCCTGCACATAATGGGAAATATCAGCAGCGCGACAGTTATTATACCGCCTAACAGCGAAGCACGAAGGCCGAAGTAAAGCATAATCGTAAAGCCGAATGCACCGTAAACGATCGACGGTACTCCCCATAGAACGTCGAATGAAAAACGGGTGAAGTTAACAAAGTACGATCCCTTCTTTGCATATATGTTCAGATACAGCACCACCGGCAGGCTGATTAAAATGGCAAGGAGAGTTGCACCGCCGGCCAGATAAACCGAGCCGACGATAGCATTTAGAATACCGCCCTCCTTGCCGAGGTAGAATCCGCCTTTAGGTGTTTGTGTAATCATTTGAAGATTGAGGCTGGGCAGGCCCCTGATGATAATCGTGCCTAATATGATAATCAATACCAACAGTATCAAAAGGGTCGATAGTATCATCAGGCCCCTGAAAATGTTTTCTTCTATCTTTCGTGCATTCATTATTGAACAGACCTTTCGACTTTGATAAGTATGAGCCGGGCCAGGATATTAAAGAAGAGCACCACAGCCAAAAGTATCAGCGAAGACAACAGCATTGCGGAATCATATAAAGGTATGGACAACATCTCCCCGTAGTTATTGGCGATCAGCGCCGGCAGCGGGTATGCGGGATCGAGTACCGATGAAGGATTTTTTGCCACATTGCCGGTGACCATAAGCACGGCCATTGTCTCGCCGAAGGCACGAGACAGACCCAGCACAACGGCCGCGATAATTCCCGGAAGGGCCTTGCGAATAACAACATGTTTTACGGTTTGCCATTTTGTCGCGCCTAACGACAAAGACACTTCTCTTATCTCATGCGGGACGGAATTGAACACTTCCGATGAAACATGGATGATGATCGGACAGACCATTACGGCCAGCACCATACCCCCGGCCAGCACGCTATAACCGGTTGAGAATGTTCCACACGCCGGTGCGATATGGTCTCTGATCAAGGGAACCACCACCAGGATTCCCCAGACGCCGTAGACCACGGACGGTATTCCCGCCAAAAGGTCTATAAGCGGCTTGGTGCATTTACGGACATAATTCGGAGCGTATTCGGAAAGATATATCGCCGTTAGAAGTGACAGAGGTACGGCTATAACTACGGCGACCAGGGTTACCCACAAAGTACCTGTGATGAAAGGAAGAAATCCGAACTGGCCTTTTAGAGGATGCCACGATGAAGAAAACAGCAATTCGCCGAGTGGTTTGGCCGATAGTATCAATCTTGATCTTTGGTAAAGACTGAAGATCATCAAAAAAACAATCGAGCAGGAAAGAATCGTCAGCACGAATACGAATTTACCGAACAGTTTGTCTTTCAGTAGTCTTTTACTGTACATTATCTTCCATTGATTTTAAATCCGTTTCGGTTTTTACTGATTTATCGTTTCAAGCTTGGCCAGCTCATTTTGTAGCTTTTGCCCGGACAAGTTGATATATCCGGCTTCCGGGACATATTTCTGGCCGTCGGTAAGAATCCATCTTAAGAATTCAATTACTAATTTTCTTTGGGGTTTGCCCTGGCAGACGAGATGCAAATCCCTGGCCGGTGGAGAAGGATATTTGTCAGCCCCGATTGCCTTAACAATCTGGTCGCTGGAATTATAAAAATTCTCCGATTCGTCGATTTTCCCGTTTCCGTCGATATCAATCGGCAGAACCTTGATTCCCTTGACCGGCAATTTTGTCTGACCGTCATAGGCGTAATTTATATTGTTGTATCCTATCCCCGCCGGGTCTTTGGCAACTGCTTCGGCCAGGCCTGGATCACCGTATACACCGACTCCCTGAAGGTCCTCCTGATTCTTACCAAGGAACTGTGCCCACGTCTGGGCGGCGCCACAGGCGTCGGAACGTGTGAAAACATGAATGTCATGTCCGGCTTTTTCGCCGACAATCTCGCCCCAGTCGGTTGTTTTGCCTGTAATCCAAATATCAATTAAGGTTTCTTTTTTCAGGCCTTTTGACAAAAGTTCGGTCAATAACGGATTATTTTCATTGATTGTAGGGACAACGGCGTCTTTGGTTACCGAAATCCACCACGCCCCTTTTTCAATCTCGGCCGGATATATGTCCCTGGATACCATGCCGATATCGACTATTTGAGCGAGTGTATCAGCCATACCCTTGCCCGCCCCACCGGCGGCGATATCTATCTTTATTTGAGGGTGGATTTTCTGAAATTCCTCCGACCACTTGACGACCATCGGATAGAGAGCCCATGCCCCGGAGATTGTGATTGTACCTTCAATTTCGTCGGTTGATGTGGTCTTTTTCGTACATGATATGCCACAGATTGTGACAATTAAAATCACAGTTATTGATAAGAATGTCAATACGTTTCTCATCAGATATTTCCTTTCTGACTAAAGCTTAAAATGGATACCTGAAATTTATTCCGAAAACATTAACTTCTGTCCAATGGTTGTTACTTCTGCGTGATTCGAGTATGTAGTAAACATCCGTCTTGAGCTTTTCGAAAATTGTGCAGCTAAAACCGGAGTATAAACGGTTTTTGTTGAACTCGTCCGCATCGAAATCATAAAAAGGCTCATCTGCGATATACGGCTGAATGTCGAATTGTGTCATTTTTTTGAATTTTGCCGTTAGCTTGTTACGGTATCTGTAAAAATCATCATCCTCCTTTATCCTGTATTCAATCCTGTTCCTGTCGCTGAAGTCTATACCGAAAAGATTAAACTTTACCGTAGCATTCATATTCGGCTGGTATTCTACTTTCCAGTCACTGTTCTTTTTTTCTTCAACATGTCTGTAATATGGTCCTATGACCAGCCAGTTATTGACCTTCCAATCGAAGCCGATATCGAAATGCGTATAGTAATGATTACTCATACCTCCTTTGTAACGAAGCTCCGGCGCGACTGTAATAGTAACTTTGTCATTTACTGATTCTGTAAATCCAAAGCTTGTCCAGTATTCCCACCGACTTTCGGCCCGGGCCGGCCGATTGGACAGGAAAATACTTGTTATGAGTATTGATGCAAAAACAATCTTTTTTGTCATTAGCATTTCTCCTTAAACAACTAATATTTATCGTTTTTCCTTAAGTCAGTTAGTATTGAAACCAGCTTTCCAAAAGTACCATGAATAAATATTTCCATTATATATGTCTATCATGTCTATAGAGAACATAGACTGATATTCTATACGAGTCAACCTAAAAATCAAAAAAATATTCAGACCAGAAATAGCACTATAGTGCGTCAAATAATATAAAATTAATAGATGCCATAAATGTCTGTATTATAGTTACTTACGAACTCTCATAAAAATAATATGCAACTTAGTTGCATATTTATCGTATAAGTGTTATGATGTTAAGAAGTATGAAATAAAAGTTGTATATGCAACTTTAGGAGTAAAAAATGCATCGAAGAATAAGTACAATTATATCAGAGTTGAAAAGCCATTCACCCTTTACGCTGTTCGGAGCATCTACTGGAATTCTCTGCATGATACTTCTAAAAAACCTTTCACACGAAACGAGCCGCACAATTTTTTACATATTTCATCCCGGCCATGTCTTATTAAGCGCAATTGTGACAACCGCTATGTTCAGGATTTATGAGAAAAGAAAGAAATTCGTTTATATTTTTATAATCGGGTTTGTCGGTTCAATTGGTATCGGTACATTGAGTGATTCATTGATACCTTATGTAGGAGAAGCAATGTTGGGTATGCATGTTGACGTTCATGGACACGAACAAGAACAGGAACATGAAAGTTTCGCAGAAAAAGCTCATATTGGTTTTATAGAAGGCTGGTATGTCGTCATACCGGCGGCTGTTGTTGGTGTAATGATTGGATTCTTAAGGCCGAAGACAAAGTTTCCGCATGCGGGTCATGTTCTTTTAAGTACATGGGCTTCATCGTTTCATATACTTATGGCAATGGGCGGAAAGCTTACCGTTTTTGAGGCGGTGGGAAGCTTCGGATTTCTATTTTTAGCTGTATGGCTGCCCTGTTGTTTTAGCGATATAATTTTCCCATTGTTGTTCGTAAAATCCGGGGCTGTCTCACTGCACCATCATCACTAAAAAAGGCTATAACCATGAAAAGAAATTTAAATGTACAGGCAAATAAAATGCTCAAATCGGCTGAGCTTTACTGCACTCAAAGCAGAGTGGCAATACTTAAACTACTTATAAAGGCCGTCAGGCCGCTTAGTCGGGAACAAATTGCGCAGAAATCAGGAAAAAACCATTTCGATAAGGTGACAATATACCGAACACTCGACAGCCTGCGAAAGGCCGGGCTTGTGCATCGGGCCTTTACGGCTAACAGGGCCTGGTATTACGAGCTGGCACATAACTGTACCGAAAGTCAGTGTCATCCGCATTTTACCTGTACAAACTGCGGCGATACACACTGTCTGACTGGCATGATGCTGCCTATGGCTAAGGCTAAAAGCCCTTATAATGGTTATGTTATTCAACATCAGCAGGTCAGGCTCGAAGGGTTGTGCCCTGCCTGTGCATAACAATTATGTAATAAATACTGGTGTGAATATTTGAATCGATTGCTGAAAAAAACTGTTCTTATAATTGCGTTTGCATGCCTTGTATCTTCGGCTACCGGCATAACGCTTCAATTGCACTTGTACAGCCATAAGCATCCACACGAACACGATTCTGATAAATGCAGTATTTGTCAGCAGTTGTTAATCTTCGGCAAGTTCACTGTAAAAACCGGGTTGGATACTATTGATACGGAACAATTCGAGTATCCTGCATATCATCGCCCGGATGAGATACTTGTTTTATCCCGACTGAAACCATTCGATTCACGCCCTCCTCCATCGATTCCTCAATTATTTGGCTGAACAGGTTCCGGTACAGAACAGCCATCTCCGGCACTGTTCGTCTATATCGTATTTGAACAGGTCGACTAACTATCTTTTCTATGATAGAAAGTGAGACTATCACGTTTATCCATTGTCGAAGAAAGAGAGTATTTATGTTTAGGAATATAGTATACTTCATCATTGTTGCAGCAATTTTTTGCATCTCGAACACGGCATTTTCAGCGCACTCCGTGGCACATACCCATATAGGTATAAATCCCACCTGGCGGCCGCTCGACTGGAGCACTCCAGGTGACGGTTTCATCGATACCGATCCGACCGATGACAACAAGCTCTGGTTTTTCTCTGTGCCTCCAGCCCATTATTGTGCTACTCCGGGCTGGCCGAACTGGGAGCAAA
Organism: uncultured Pirellulales bacterium; assembly: GCA_964556885.1. Classification (GTDB taxonomy): domain Bacteria; phylum Planctomycetota; class Phycisphaerae; order Sedimentisphaerales; family Anaerobacaceae; genus CAZKYP01. The sequence continues at coordinate 7,305 of CAZKYP010000133.1, forward strand.
CAAACGGTAATACATTCCTTGTTTTGTCGCCGGTGGTGGAAGAAGGTGAACGTATAACAAAGCCCGGCGATCCCGACAAAACGTTATATACATGCAATTTCACTTACAGCAAAGACGGCGGTTATGGCGACCCGAATGGTTTTCAGCACCTGGACGGATGGCATTCAGCCGATGGGCCGCAGGGAGCTTGGAACCTTGAAAGTATTGATGCTAACACAGTACCTGCCTGGGATATCTATATACAGCGGGAACAAACAAGCTCGAACCTCGACGAGGACGATTTCTTTACTTTATTGCCCGATGATAC
>CAZKYP010000133.1:7711-9050 GCA_964556885.1 uncultured Pirellulales bacterium
ATTCTCATCGAGCACTGGGGCTTGTCCGGTATCTATAACGGTGAGGATTCAGAGCTGCATGACCACGAGCATGAGGATGGTGAAGACCATTGAACATATCGGCAGGAAAGGAAGTGATTATCTTGAAAACGGTATTCTGTAAATCAAGAACAAAGCCAAGGAGGGCTTTTACTCTTATCGAACTATTGGTCGTTATTGCTATTATCGCCCTGCTGATGGGCATTCTTATGCCCGCCCTGAACAGGGTCCGCAAACAGGCGAAAAAGATTGCCTGTTTGAGTAACATGCGCCAGATGGGTCTCGCTCTGAACACCTATCTGCCCGATTCGAATTACCGGCTGCCTCCAAGCTCATGTCACTGCGTGGACCCGAACGACCACTGGCTGCACATCCTTGCCGGCTATACCCGCGAGCAACTGCTTTTTCGCTGTCCCGCCGATACCGCGAAAATATTTGTGGACTGGAACAGGCCCCTTGCGGACCAGGACGGTGCCCGATATTCAAGTTTCGCCGTCAACGCGCTGGTTGACCCCATACATTATCGCTACGGTGCAAGTTCCAATCGCTACAATAATGTGAACATAATCCGTCACCCTGCCAACTGCATCTGGATAAGCGAAGCACCGGATACGGAGAGTTTTAATCTGGCCGACCATATTCACCCGGAATCATGGGAAGGTTCCATTGAGTACGCCAAACAATATGTCGCCTGGGACCGGCATGTGGGCACGTCGAATTATTTATTTGCAGATGGACACGCAGAGAATCTTGAGTTCGAGCAGACTTATAACTGGCCCGGCACATGTTTCTGGTACCCGGAGTCGGCTCCGGTCTGGCCTGAGAATCCCTGACAATCATAAGGAGTATTAAAAGTGAAATTTTTTAAGTTTACGATAAGTGCGGCAATGGTTCTGATTGTTTCTGCAGCTACCTTTGCCGATTGCCCGCTCGATCATTTAATAATCGGCCGCAACAGGGATGGCATTCCGGATACCGAGGATGACTGGAAGTTATTCGTGGATTGCGGCCAGAAATACCGACATAGCGGCTCCGAGGATTATGAGAACTGGTTTTATCCCCTGCATGAGAGCATTTTTTCCAGCTATCGGTACAGGCTCGGCGAGCCGGGATTCGATGTTTATCAGGCGTCCGGGACCGCAGGCAGCGTGTACGATCCAAACCGGGCTTTGGTCGGCGAGCCGGATATTGATTACAGGATAATTGTGGAATGTCTGTCTATATCACCTGGACTGCGGCTTGTTCATAAAGAATATCCCGAGTTTACGATAGACCAGGCGGGACAATATTTTAATCACAGCTATGTCCATAAATTACGCAA
>CAZKYP010000134.1:0-8836 GCA_964556885.1 uncultured Pirellulales bacterium
TTATTTTTGGAGGTTTTTGTCCTTTTCTATTACTTTTTGTGCCTGGTCTTTCTTGAATTCGGCGATTTTGTCGGCCAGTTTCCTGTCGGAAAGGGCCAGGATTTGGACGGCGAAGATGGCGGCGTTTCGTGCCCCCGCCTTGCCTACGGCCATTGTTGCAACCGGCACGCCCGGCGGCATCTGCACCGTGCTCAAAAGGGCATCCATCCCGCCCAGGCCGGCCCCGGAGTCCATTGGTACTCCGATGATAGGCAGCGTGGTCCCCGCGGCCATCGTGCCTGCCAGGTGTGCGGCCATACCAGCCGCGGCGATGATTACCTTGATGCCGTTTTCGGCGGCTCCGGCGGCAAATTCGGCGGCGATTTCCGGAGTCCGGTGGGCCGAAATGATGCGTACTGTATGTGGTATCCCGAAATATATGAGCTCATCGATGCAGTTTTGCATGACTGCCAGATCGCTGTCGGAACCCATCACGACGGCTACGGAGACTTTTTTATCAGTTACCATATTGCCTTCTTTTATAAACAGGTTACAATATTGTCCAATCCCAAACAATTAGACAATAATACCGAACCGGCATCGAAGATGCAAGTTTCAATCCGACAATCCGCCGGGGCATTTTGACGGCTAAGGAGCAGCGAAAATGCAGACAAGAAAACCTATTGTCGCCAACCAGTTCTACCCCGGCCAGCACGATTCCTGCATCGACGAAATCAACCGCTGCCTCGATGAGCGGACGATTGACGTAGCGCTGCCTGAGGTCATAGTGGCAGGTATCGTCCCGCATGCCGGCTGGATGTTCAGCGGCTCTCTGGCCGCGATGGTATTCTCGGCCATCCTGCAGCAGCACGAAAAAGTCCATACCTTCGTAATATTCGGGGCCGCTCACGGTTACTTCGGCCCGGCTCCGGCGGTTTATGACAAAGGTTTCTGGGAGACGCCGCTGGGCGAGATCGCCGTTGATGAGGAGCTGGCCGAAGCTGTTTTGAGTGACGGTCCCGCTATCGCCGACCAGCGGGCACACACGAACGAACACAGTATCGAAGTGCAGATTCCGTTCATCCAGTATCTGTTTGCCGGTGCGAAGATACTGCCGATTATTGTCCCGCCGGCCGGGCAGTCTATCGAGCTTGGGACGAAAATCGGAGAGTTGATATGCGAGCAGGATACGAAAAAAATAGTTTGTATCGGCTCGACGGATCTGACACATTACGGCAGGCGATACGGCTTTGCACCGATGGGCATGGGGGCGGACGCTTTAAAGTGGGCCAGCAACGTCAACGACAAAAGATTTATCGAGTCGGCGTTAAAAATGGAGCCGCAGCGCATACTCGCAAGTGCCGCTGAGAATTGTAACGCCTGCGGCGCCGGCGCAGCGGCCGCGACGGTTGCCGCCGCGAAGAAACTCGGTTCCACGCAGGGATTATTGCTCGCTCATACGAATAGCAGCGAACAGATGTTTCGTAAAATGGGAACGACGAGTACCGAAAGTGTGGGTTATGCGGCGATGGTTTTTTAGCATATCTGAAACGGCGTGACGGCGGTTAATTCAGAAATGCCGCCCAGGTGACATGTCAGATATTGTTGGTGGTGGATAATAAATACATATTTTTCTTAACCGTATTTTCCGCGATTCTGATTATTCTTTGTCGAAGTATGTCGGGTGCAAGAACCTGCACGTTGTCCCCGTAGCTCAATATCCACCATGTTATCTCGTTAAGCCCGTCTATGCAGAATTCCATGATTGCGGAACCATCTTTTTGAAATGTAACTGATTGTGTTTTGTGCCATCGGACCTTGGTGACATCATGTGCAACGTCCGGTGTGAATTTGAGTTTGATATTGTAAAGCTTGCCCTCGGGCATAATCGCCCAGGCCTTGCCGATGTATTCGCCGACATCGAAGTTTACATCTTCGACGAAGCATTTGCCCGACAAATTCAGTTCTTCGATTCGGCTTAGTTTTAACGCACGAACTCCTTTAAAAAAGCCCGATTTGCCGAGAACGTACCATGATCGCTCATCATACAACAGGTGGTAAGGATGAAGGTTTATTGTTACGCTTTTCTTATCGCGCGGCAGGTAGTAACGGAGATTCACGATTTGCTTCTTGAGGGTGGCATCTATCAGTTGTGCGAATATCTTGTCGAAGGAGCTTATCTCCGCCTGCGGCTTGGTTCTCATGGAGATGCTTTTAAAGGCTTTATGGCAGAAACCTTTTATCGCACCGGGCATATTATTTTCTATTTTAAGTGCCGCCTGGAGGATAGAGTCCCGGAACGGCAGGCAGGTCTGGTTTCCGGATTTGTGCACAAGCAGGAGCAGGCCGAAACTTTCCTTTGCGCTTAGTCCCGGAGCGGCCAGGAAAAATTCAGGATCGATTGTATAGCCGCGGGTCTGCTTGTCGAAGTAGCAGGGAACGTCTGCTTTTTGGATGTCTTTCAGGTCCCTGAATAGCGTTCGTCGGCCTATGCCCAGAAGCTTTGCCAGGTCTTCGACCGAGTAGTGTTGTCCCGACTGTAACGCCGTGAGTACCTGAATTATTCTACTGACTCTGCTCGTCTTCATAACGTCACGACCCCGCAACATCGCTGAGATTATATACAGTGACTAAACCATATAGCCTTGTGCTGATGATGTCAAGGAATTTCATGGGAAAATAGACGAATTTTTTAATTGTGGACATGGGAAATCGGGCGTATGTCACCACTGCCGGACAGGCGGGTGGGTACCATAAAGCCCTTGGTCTGCATCTAAGGTCTGTTTCTTCCAGGCATCCGCAATTCGATCCGCATGGACGATTCAGCTCTTTATAAGAGCGGCGTTTGTTTAATGTAAATCCCCCGGTTTACTATATTATTCCGCTTAAATAGCCTCGATGTTTTTCCCTTACTAAAGCCAACGGTCGGATTCGAACCGACAACCCCTGGTTTACAAAACCAGAGCTCTACCGTTGAGCTACGTTGGCGTCATTAACACAGGATTTAGTGCTTAAAACATTACCCTAAACTCCCCTGCAGTTTACTTCAACCGGGGAGCAATTGCAAGGGAATTCGTTATAGTCTTTCAGTAAGGAAACAATCTGTTTATTGGAGTTTTTGGATTGACAGCGGCTTTTGGTGCTGCTATAATAGAAGCATGATAAACGGTATCTTACGCCGCCCATATAGTAAATGTGCCGGACGGCCGATAATATAAGGAGAAATGATGAAAAGCGTTTCTGTTTCTATATGTAAGGTGATTTTGACTGTTATTTTAAGTTCCATTATTTTTCTGTCTCTTGGCGGCTGTACGGTCAGCCAGCCGGGTGAGACAGCCGCTGAAGGGCATAGAAGGCACCTTCGAACTCTGCGGATTAATCAGCAGGAGATGATGGCGGATATCGATAAGGTTCTTCTGCTCGACAAGCCCAGCAAACTCACCGAAAAAAGAATACCCTAATTCGTGATCTTATCCTTAGCGGCTCTAAGGATGGGTCGCGAAAGAGCCGGAGACGGATCGTGGAAACGCTTATTGATTATTTCACCCGTGTGGCAGGCTATCCCTGGTGGAAAGTGGCCATAGAGCTGATTTGTATCGGCCTGGTGGTTTACTGGGCGGTTGATTTCCTCGAGGGTACCCGCGGTGAAAGGTTGTTCCGCGGCGTCATATTCATCCTTATTGTGGGATTTCTGGTCCTCAAGCTTATTGTGGGTCGTTTTGGTTTCGAACGTCTTGAGTATCTGTATCAGGGCTTTTTAATTGGTGTATTGATTATAGCCGTGGCGGCCTTTCAACCTGAAGTTCGCCGGGCTTTAATGCGTATAGGACAGGGGCATTTCTGGTCCGGCACATCCTCACACATGTCCAAAACCGTCGAAGAGATAGTCGGCGCCGTCAGAGAGCTTTCCGCTACGCGGACAGGAGCCATTATTGTTATCGAAAGACGTGTGGCCCTTGGCGAGTTTATAGAGACGGGGGTTCGTATTGACGCGAAGGTTACGGCCGAACTGCTCAGGACGATATTCTACGAGGGCACAGCCCTTCATGATATGGCGGTTGTAATACGGGGTGACAGAATTATTGCGGCCCGGGTTCAGTTGCCGCTGGCCGAATCGGTCGGTATTGACGCCGTCGGCCTCGGCTCACGACACCGTGCTGCTATCGGCATAACGAGCGGTTCCGATGCTACCTGTTTGGTAGTCAGCGAAGAAACCGGTATTGTCTCTATCGTTAAGAACGGCAAGCTTATCCGTAATATCGATGAGCTGGAATTATCAAGGCATCTTGCGGGTATAATGACCTGACAGGCCTTTTTGGGTACCAGTTATGAATGTGATATCGATTTTGAAAAAGACCAAGTACAGGAAGATAGCCGTAGTGATATTTCTTACGTTGCTGATATGGGTCTGGGCGGACCTCGCAACGGATGAGACTTTGTCTGTTACAAACACGCCTATACGTATTCCCAGGGTCGGTGATCCGCGTATCTGGGTAAGTTTTGACAAAGAGTCTACGGTGTATATCGACAACTTTACTCTCAAGGGTCCCGCTTCGAAGATACGCAGTGCCAGGCTGGGTTTAAGTAACGGCGCTATCAGCTTTGATTTTACCCTGGATGCCGAACAGGAGGGTATGGTCAATCCCGGGATATATCCACTGGACGTGTTATCATTTCTTCGTAAAAACTACCTGATACAGCGTCTCGGCCTTACGGTAGAATCCTGTGAGCCTGAGACATTTAATGTCAACGTTGAAGTGCTGGTCCAGAAACCGCTTACCGTCCAGTGTGTTGATGACAGCGGGCTTACTTTAACTGCTCAGAGCATCGTTCCTTCGCAGGTGGATATGTATGTTCCGAGTGACTGGGGTCGTGAAAGGTTGATTGCACAAGTGGTTCTGAGTGAATCTGATATCGAGCAGGCCAGGACCTCGGAGATTGAAAAAATCCCCTTCATTGAGCTTGGTCCCGACCAGATAAGACAGTCGGCTACGAACGTGAAGATCAAAATTACACCGGAAGAAAACCCGCTAAAGCCTTACACAATTACTAATGCAAAAATAGGCTATTGCTACAGTCCTAACACACAGGGCAAATATAAGGCTGAAGTAAGCAATTTGAACGAAGTGATTGGTTCGATTGCCATCAGGGCCACACAGGAGGCAAGGCAGGTTTTTGAGAATATGAAGTACCAGGTGATATTAGAAATCTATGACGATGATGTCAAGGATCCGGAGCCGCGCAGGGAGGTAATTTACAATTTCCCACCAAAGTATGTTCGTGAAGGCAAAATAGAGTTGGTAGAGCCACCTGTCCCTGCTCGCTTCAGCCTGATACCGATAGATTCTGCCGAGGATCATTAACATGGCGTTAAGAAGAGAAAATTTATGTAGCGAAAATTTTTCTGAAAGTCTTGCCGGCTTCGAAAATTAAGATAATAGCCAACAATAATAAAACGCCCGCTATAACACCGACGGCTGAAAGCCTGTATTGTCGCAGCAGGAGCACGAGCGCCCAGATAGTCACTATGTTCATAAAGAATACCGGCCCGAGAATAAATCCCATCTTTCTGCCGGTCTTATGCAGCCACACTGCTATCACCAGCGCTACCAGTCCGGCCAGAAGCTGATTGCTCGCCCCGAATACCGGCCAGATTGCCTTCCACGCCGGGATTGGATTGCCCTGAGCGTCCTTCAGGTTTATCAGGACGAATATCGTCGGCAGTGTAAGCGTGGCAAAAGTGGCGAGATAACGCGAGTGCTTGCTCTTGAGGTTGAAAAGCTCCTCGAATATATAACGTCCCAGCCTTGTGGCCGTGTCTAAGGTCGTAAGGATAAATGCGGACAACGCCAGCAGCCCGAAGGAGAAACCCATCTTTTCCGATACTCCGAGTACGGACAGGAATTTCGCTATTCCTTTTCCGTATATTATCAGGGGCGCCTCTTTGGTGAGAACATCTCCTTTCGGCAGCATAACTACAGTTGCCAGGGCTATCACCGCCACGACACCTTCGAGTATCATTCCGCCGTAGCCGATGGCTTTCCCGTCGGTTTCTTTGTTGAGCTGTTTCGACGATGTCCCTGAAGCTACGATTGAATGGAATCCCGAGCACGCCCCGCAGGCGACCGTAATGAATAAGATGGGAAACAATGTACCGGTATTCGGAACGCTCCAGGATGTGAATGCCGGGTACTGGATGCTGAATCCCCCTATCAATATACCGACGAAGCCGCTTAAAACAGAGGCATACAGTAGATAAGAAGACAGATAGTCTCGCGGCTGCAAAAGAAGCCACACGGGCGTGGTTGAGGCGATAAAACAGTAAATAATCAGAACAAGCGCCCAGGTCTTCTTGGGATCTCCTGCAATAATTTCGGGAATCATGTTGGCGGAGAGGGGCATTTTCTGGCCGGCCCAAACAGCTATAAATACAAGAGGAACAAATATCAGTGAAGCCCGCAAGAGCGGGATTTTCATTTTGTTAATGGCCAGTCCGAAAAGTATCGCCAATGCGATATACATCAGTGAGGACGAGGCTACGCCGCCGTCATCGACGAATGTCGTGGCGGTCAGGTCGGCGAAGACCGTCAGGACATAGACCAGTGTCAGCCAGATAAAGGCCAACAGAAGTCTGTAAGCTAAAGGGGACATATATTGTCTGGCTATCTCGGCGATAGAGCGTGCGTTGTGTCGGATGGAAGCGATTAACGCGGAAAAGTCGATAACACCACCGATGAAAATTGTACCGAATACAATCCACAACACAACGGGCAGCCAACCGAAGGCCAATCCTGCGATAATCGGTCCTACTATCGGAGCGGCTCCGGCTATGGATGAGAAATGATGGCCCAGCAGCACCGCCTTGTGCGCCGGCACCCGGTCGATGCCGTCGTAATCGGTGTGACTCGGCGTCGGGCGGGAATCGTCCAGTTCGTATCGTTTAGCCAGGAACCGTCCATAAAGGACGTATGCCAATATAAAAGCAACACTGGCGGTCAGGAGAATTGCAACTAACATACATTACTCCTTTAAATTTTCTAACGTCACAAGTCAACACTTTTATGAAATAATTCAGTGTGCCCTGTGCTGGTTTCCGGGACTCCTTTCCGTTCTCCGGGAGCGAGTGAGCAGCCGAATCGGCACTTCCTCAATGGGCAACATCGTTCGCAGGCGGCCGGTTACGAACCTCAGATAATTTTCATCGAACAGTTCCGGCTTATTGACAAACATCAGTATTGTCACCGGGTTGACCGCTACCTGGGTTGCGTAAAAAATCTTCGGCCTGCCTCTTTTCCCGCCTTTGCCGGAACCGAATTTTTCCTGTTTGATAGTTTCAAAAGCCTTGTTAAGCCTGGTTGTGGAAATCCATGTTGTTGCCTGTTTGAATATTTCCGCCGCGAGGTCCAGGACGCTCTGGACATTTTTTGCCTCGGTGGCGGTGGTAAAGGCTATCGGGGTATATTTTAAGCCCGCGAGCGTATTTGTCAAGTAATCACGGTAATCGTCGGTCATTGCTTTGTCTTTTGCCAGGTCCCATTTGTTAACGATGATGATACAGCTTTTGTGTTCGCTGGTTACGAATTTTGCGAGCTTTTTGTCCACCTGTGAAATAGGCACAGTGGCGTCTATCATAAGCAGCACAATATCTGCCCGCTGAATCGACCTGGTTGCACGGGAGTAGCTGTAAAACTCGATACTGTCTTTGATCCTCCTTTTTTTTCTTACGCCCGCCGTATCGATTACGATGAATGTCTTGCCATCCTTCTCGAACCGAACGTCAACGGCGTCCCTGGTGGTGCCCGGCGTTTCGCTGACGATTACTCTGTCGGAGCCGACTATGGCGTTTACGAGTGTGCTTTTGCCGGCGTTTTGTTTGCCGACTATTGCAATCTTCATTACCGGCTGTTTTGGCCTGCCCGGCTCGAACGATACGAGTTTGTCGAAAATTTTATCTAATAGTACCTGCTTATTGAGATTGTTCTGCGCCGAGATGCACAGGAAATCTCCGAAGCCGAGTCGGGAGAATTCCCCTGCCGCCGGGAACATCCTGGCGTGGTCGGCCTTGTTGGCGACGCCGATTACGTCGAGGCCGGTTTTGCGGAGAAGCTGGGATATTTTTTCATCCAGCGGCACAATCCCGTCACGGATATCGACCATGAACAGCACAAGATTGGCCGATTCGATTGCCTGGAGGATTTGCTGCTCGATGTGGCCGCTGAGCTGGTCGGCGTCGACGATTCCGTATCCGCCGGTATCGACAAGCTCGAAATACCGCTCGTCTTTAGAGATGATTGTGCTGACGCGGTCCCTCGTAACGCCGGCGGTCGGCTCGACGATACTAATCATCTGCCCCGCCAGGGCATTCAAAAGACTGCTTTTGCCGACATTCGGCCGACCAATTATTGCTACTACCGGTAACGCCATAAACAATCCTGTTTAAATCTTCAAAAACCGGATTATACCAGAAATGTTTCGAAATATGAACCATTCAAAAGATTCTGTTTGTCAAATGTCTGAGTTTTCGTATTGGAAGACCTGGTCTATGGGTCTGTTGAAGGCTTTAGCGATTCTAAAGGCCAGGGGTAGCGAGGGGGCGTATTTGCCGGATTCGATGGCGATGATGGTCTGGCGGGTAACGCCGGCCTTGTCGGCCAACTGCTGCTGGGTCATCTCATCGTTATCGAATCGAAACCGTCGAATCTGGTTGGTCAGTTTATTCTGATTCATCTTTCCCCCCGCGGCCGTACAGAATGAGGGTGGCCAGACCTTGCACGCAGTTAAAAAGGACGAGGCCCCCTATGAGTGTCAACGGCATTACGTTGACCGAGATAGAGCCGTGTGGACCGACGATGCACCA
>CAZKYP010000135.1:0-2633 GCA_964556885.1 uncultured Pirellulales bacterium
ATTTCTAATGATGAATATTTCAACTGATAAACAGGCCTTTAAAGCCTTGGCCGACCTGGCCAAGGCCCAGGGCCTTGACATCACAGGCGGCAAAGTCCGCCGCACATCCAGTCGTTTCTGTCTGGGTGTGGAGCACGGCGACTACAATGGCACAGAGCTGTTCGGTGTGGGGACCGACCGGTTCATCTGGATGGCATACAAACCGAACGGCACGAACAAGGTGCGGCTCTTCAGCGGTAACTTTCCCGACGACGGTGTCATCGAGTTCGAGCTGGGTAATGTCCCCGAGCCTAAATCCGAGAAGGCGGCGCATACGTGGGGAAGGTTCCCGTACGGCGTCGATTACATCCTGCAGCGCGAAGGCCATAAGCTCTCGCAGGGTATCGACGGCGTTCTCTACGGTAATATCCCCGGCGGCGGGATGAGCCGCTCAGCGTCTCTGAGCCTGAACCTGATTTTGTCGCTGTTCGATGCAAACGGCATCGATATCGAGGACAAGATGGACATCGTCGATTTGGCCCAGGCCGTGGAAAACGATTACATCGGTTCGCCGTGCGGCAAGCTCGACCAGATTATGATTCTTTTCGCCCGCGAAGGCAAGGGTACTTATTACAATCCGGCCAAAAGGTCGGTCGATTACATAGAGCTTGGTTCGATGGCGCTCGATTTCAGGATTGTGGTTATGGACACCGGGACCGAAAGGCCCGGCCTGGAAAAATCGACGTATAAAGTCCGACGTTCACAGTGCGATGAGCTGGTCTCGATACTCAAAAAAGCAGGTTACAAAATCTCATGCCTGGCGGACATTAAGGACGAGAAAATCTACGAAAAGATTATGGCCCAGTTCGGCAAAAGCCATCCGGACTTGTGCGACCGGCTAAAGTACATATTCGGCGCCCAGAAGCGGTTCTATGAAATGCTCGATGCGTGGAAATCCGGCGACGTCGAGACGGTCGGGTGGATATTCCGGGCCGACGGTATAGGGCTTCGCGACGATTATAAAATCTCCGGCCCGGAGCTGGAAACGATGTGCGATATAGTCCGGACTATTCCGGGCGTGCTTGGAGAACGGATGTTGGGCGGCGGTGACAAAGGGGCATCCGGCGCACTTGTGCTTCCCGAAAGCGTCGAAGCGGTAAAAAAAGCCGTAGAGGCGGGTTATCCCCTCAGCCGCCCCGCTTACGCCGAAAAATATGCAGTGCATGTATGTAAAATCGTAGATGGCGTCAAGGTCTTTGACGGCCTGCTATAAAAAAAATGTAATTTGAAATCTGAGATTTGACATTAATACTACGATGACGGAAGAACCGAATCAGACAACTGCTGAATCATCCACACAAAAGGGCCAGTATAAGGCGACTGTGATTGCAAATAAGCAGATACGCCAGCGGTTCAATAAACTCAGACTCGAGTTCTCGCAGGAGGCGGCGAAAGTATTTTCAGGATTTATGCCCGGGCAGTTCGTCCAACTGGACGTTTCCGATATCGCCCTGCCGCCCGAAGAGGACATACCGAATGATTTACAGGATGCCGCCGACCGCAAGATTCTACTGCGAAGACCTTTCAGTTTTGCCGGCCTGACAAGCGAGCATGGTAAAATTCAAGCCGATATTATCTATTGTGTCCTCGGCCCCGCCACTCTGAGAATGACTACCCTGAAACCGGGTGACTCGCTCAGTATCATCGGCCCGCTCGGCAACGGCTTTCATATCCCGGCGAATAAAAAAATTGCCCTGCTTGTCTCCGGCGGCATGGGAATCCCACCGATACAGCACCTGGCCGTGGTGCTTGCAACAAAACAGAAGGATATTGAAGTGATTGTATTCGCCGGGGCTAAAACGGCCCGGGGCCTGCCGTTCGAAGGTCGATTGGATGAAATCTCGGTAGAGCTTGGATTTTCGTTGCCGGAATTTGCAAAATTCGGAATCGAATCGCTTGTCGCCACGGATGACGGCTCTATCGGCTACCAGGGACTTGTAACCGGCTGCCTGTCCGAATGGCTCAGCGGAGATAGTGCGGGTGTGGCAGCCGCAGAGCGAAGCGATATGGATAGTATGATTATCTGCGGCTGCGGGCCGGAGCCTATGCTGGCCAAATTGGCGCAAATTGCCAAAGATAAAAATATAGATTGCCAGATAAGCATGGAGCGGCGGATGGCATGCGGCATCGGCCTGTGCCAGAGCTGCGCCGTCGAATGCCGGGTAGATGGTTCGTCCGAGACAGTCTACAAACTCTGCTGCGAAACCGGCCCGGTCTTTAACGCCAAAGAAGTGGTCTTTTAACAAGTTGATTGGTGAATTGGTTGATTAGTAAATTATGGCTGATTCTCTAATCTCTAATTCTCTTGATTCACTAATTTCTATGAATCTGCCTTCACTAAAAATTCAATTGCCTGATTGGGTCGAACATGTTTTATCCGTGTGGCAGCCTCAAGCGAAGCTTGGGGATGGTCATTTCGAGATCGAAGAACAGATGCGCCTGGTAATAGAGCTTTCCCGCCAGAATATCGAGCACAAGACCGGAGGGCCTTTCGCCGCGGCGGTATTCGACCAACATGGCAAACTAATCGCCCCCGGCGTCAATATGGTGACCAGCACCAATTGTTCTATCCTGCACGCCGAGATGGTGGCAAT
>CAZKYP010000135.1:2733-8796 GCA_964556885.1 uncultured Pirellulales bacterium
TCCTCCGCGACATCCTGCGCCCAGAAGCGGTTAAGGTCCTCGAAGCCTACCAAACCTCCGGCGGCCCGATATACAACTCCGGCCGATCATAAATCAATTTATTGTGTGGCTTCGGAACGGCGGCAGAGGCCGATCAGCCATTTCTGCTGCTCGATGGTCAGATATGGTCGCAGGACGAGGACGTGCTCGGCGATTCTTCTTTCGATGCGGCTGTGCGTCGATATTAGGTTGTCTATCTGCTGCAATAACTCATCGTCACTGCTTTCGGGATTTTCGAATACTGACAGGAGCTTTTGCCTTTCGGCCGTCAGGTCCTCGTATAAATACATAGATTCGGATTCGAAATTCGGGTCGTTTTCCTGTAATAATGTCACCTGCTCGGCTGTCAGCCGCAGCCTGTTCGCCAGCCTTTCCTTAAATCTGAAACGCCGCCCGTAACCGGCCCCGCCGCCCTGTCCGGAGCCGCCACGATAACCATAACCTCTTCCGCCCTGTCCTTGTCTGCCGTATCCATAACCGCGGCCGCCCTGACCGGAGCCGCTGCCCGGTCCACCCATCCGGGCGCCAAGTCTGCTCATCGGCCCGCTCACTGCCTCGGCACAAAGCTGCATCAGATGCTCCCGGTTACTTTCAGGCAATTCATTACGAAGCTCGACTACGTGTTCGCCGACCCGCCGTATCAGATGCTCGTGTGCTTCGATGACATCATCCACATTTCCAGTGACAATTGCATCCGGCGTACACGGGTCCTCAAGGGCCGCCGCGAGGGAGTTCTGGAGCGACTGGAGATTCGTGATGAGCTTATCGGCCTCATCATTAAATTTCGCCTCGGATTCCGCAACAGTACGTGGAGCATCCATCAGCCACTGCTGTGATGTCATCTGAGCCTGATTTTGTTGGCTCTGTGCCGTCATTCGGGCATTGAAAAATGAAACTGCCCCAGCGGTTAGGGAAATTATCACAAAAATTGTTGTTTTCTTTTTACTCATCACTGTTGCCCCTGCTCAGACGGTTGCTCATCCATAATCAGCCATGTAAGCTCGCTGGACCATTCCAGCCCCAACGCTGCGATGTATTTTGGTCCGGTTTGCAATGGTACGGCCTGTGGCGTTTTTTGGACGGTACTGAGCTTGCCCAGCTTTTGCCCGACACCGACGGCGATGATGACTGAAGCCGCAATACGCAGAACATCCACCCAAAAATTGCCTTTAATGATATTTGGCTGCCCATCTTGTCTATAATTTAACTTCGAGTTCTTTGCAGAAGCGAGCACTCTGCCGGCAATATCATGACTGGTAGTATCGACATCCCATTTTCCGAGCGTATTCCACAGCTTTTCAGCCTCCTGCCTGCGCTCGGAGCACCCTGAGCATTTCGCGATGTGTTTTTCGATCTCCTCGCTGCGGGAAGCTGTAAGCCTGCCGGCGATAAAATCCATTAATTCGATATCATTTATATGTTCCATGATATTCACCTATGCTTTAAACGTTAGAAAGTCATAAAAACTGCGGCCTATTCTACAAAATTTCCTATTTTACCTAATTTTTCCCGAAGATTCGCATACGCCCTAACCAGCAGCGATTCAACCGCCGATTTCGTCCAGTTCGTCACCTCGCATATCTGTTCATGGCTGAGGTTTTCATATCGATGCAGTATCACCGCCAGACGCTGCCTTTCCGGCAGTTCGTTAACTGCTTTTTTTACCAGTTCAATCATTTCCTTTTTTTCAACATCATCAAATTCCGAACCGTTGATTAAATTCGGACCAACCTGCTCGATAGATGCCGGCGCCTTTGATTGCCTTCGCTGCTCATCGAAACACAGGTTTACAACGATACGATATAGCCATGTCGTGAATTTGGCCTGCGGCGTGTAACTGCCGGCAGCTTTGTAAACGCGAAGAAAAGTTTCCTGTGCAATATCTTCGGATTTTGTCCAGTCGTTACAAAATCGATATGCGAACGCCAGGACCTTGTTCTGATGCCTGTTCACTATTTTGCCGAGAGCCGCCATATCGCCGGAGGCGAGACGTTTCATCAGCTCGTTTTCATTTGTTTTATCTATTGCCATAACAGGGCTTAACTTTAGTTTCTTTTGCGAATAAATCATTATACAGCTCCGATGCTTTTCGGTTCATTAATATTTTTTTAATAAAAACCGCAGGTATCTGTTGTCGGCCCCGTTTAAGGATTGAAGTAGAAGTTGTCGTTAAACGCGTACGGATGACTTGAACAGACTTATTAACAATTAATTTCAAGGAGAAGAAAATGAAGTTCAGAACACTATTGACGATTGCCTGCGTGTTATTTGTAGGATTGGCAGGGATGACCGTCGCCGGCGTATCCGGGCAGAATCAGGCGGCTTCGCGTGCACTTTTACGAGCCGTCCAGCTTACGGATGCTGAAGTCGCAAATATCCTCTATATGCGACAGGAGGAAAAACTTGCTCGTGATGTCTATCTGACGTTATACGAACAGTGGAACGCCGCGATATTCGCGAATATCAGCGAGTCCGAGCAGCGGCACATGGATGCAGTCAAAAAACTAATCACAATGTACGGCCTGGAAGACCCGATTGTCGATGATACGGTAGGCCAGTTCGCCAATCCGGTGTTTGCGGTTCTTTATCAGGAGTTTGTGGCGGATGGTGGTGCATCGCTTTTAGATGCTTTGAACGTTGGTGTGGCAATCGAACAGCAGGACATCGCTGACCTCAATGCGGCTCTTGAAGAGACTGCGATGAGAAATGTGAAGCGTGTTTTTCAAAATCTGCTCAGAGGCTCGACCAGGCATCTCGCTGCGTTTGAGAAATGTATAGAGACGTGTGATACCGATTGTATAGGCCCCGGCGACAGTACATGTTTACAGGACCAGAATCGTGACATGACCTGTCAAAGTTTATAAAGAATAGCAGAAAACCATAAAAGTTTCAGGAGCTGCGTCGAAACACGCAGCTCCTTTTTTGTAGTCTGTGTACAAATCGGATTTACGCAGCGGCGGGTTCTTCGTATTCGTCGAATCGGACGCTTATCTTCTTACTGACGCCGCGGATTTGCATCGTGATTCCGAACAGCACGTCGGCGATACTCATCGTGCGTTTGGAGTGGGTTATAACCACGAACTGCGAGTCCTGCTGGAACTCGCGCAGCAGCATGTTGAACCGTTCGTTGTTGGCCTCGTCCAGGGCCGCATCGACCTCGTCGAGGAAGCAGAACGGGGAAGGCTTGGACTTGAAAACCGAGAATAGAAGCGCAAGGGCCGTCATCGATTTTTCGCCGCCGCTGAGCAGCGATATGCTTCGCGTCTCCTTGCCGGGCGGTTTGGCTATTATCTCGATGCCGGCTTCGAGAACATCTTCGACGTCGTCCAGCATTATGTCGGCCTTGCCGCCTCCGAACAGCTTGCGGAAGATCTCCTGGAAGTGCCTGCGAATCTCCTCGAATGTTTCCTGGAATTTTTCCCTGCTGGTTTTGTTGAGGCGGTTGATCAACTGCTGCAACTGGGCCTTGCCGCTGTTCAGGTCTTCGACCTGGCTTGACAGGAAATCATGGCGGCTTTCGAGACTCTCCTGCTCTTCTATCGCATCGAGATTGACGTTGCCGAGCCGCTCTATCCTGCCACGTAAATCTGTTATTTCTTCCTTTATCTTGTTCCAGTCGACCTCCCGGTCCGTGTAACTCTTATATGCCTCCCGCAGGTCTATCTGCAGCTCTTCCTGCACCCTCTGGATAAGGTCCTGCTGTTTGACCTCCAACTGGCCCAGCTCAATTCGAAGCTCGTTGATTTGATGCTCCATCTGGTCTTTTTCGGAGCGTTTGACTTTTATCGCGTCTTCGGTCTGCCTGCGCTGCTCAACGAGTTTTTCAATCTCGCTTTTAAGCGACTGGTTGTATTCCTGGCTCTTTTCCTTTTCGACGAACAGTTCCGAGACGGACGCCTCGCAGTTGAGGATGTCCCTCTGGGCATTCGCCAGCTCATTCACGCAGCTTTCAATTTCTTCTTTGGCCGCTTTCGTGGCCGAGCGGTTTTCCTGCATCTGGTTGTTCAGGTTCGCGATAATCTGCCTGAGCGCCTTGCTCTGCTCGGTAATCTGGCCGAGAGCGATCTTCAGGTCTGTAAGTTTGTCCGAATGAACCTGCTGCTGAGCCTTCTGTTCGTCGTACTCGGCTTCGAGTTTTTCGATATGGGCGGTTCGCTCGTTGTTGACCGCTTCCAATTCCTCGAGTTTCTGCTTCGAATCGTATTCTTTCTGCACCGACTGGGCTATTTGTTCTTCAAGCAGGTCGATTTCGCCGGCAAGCAGCGGCTCTTCGTCACGCAGCCGCTTTACGTTCTGCTCAATAGCGGCGAGTTTCGAGCCGGCCTGCATCTTTTCCGTATTCGCCTCGTAAACGGCCGTGCGAAGCTCCTTGCACAAGGCGTCAAGGTGTGACCTGGTCTGGATGTTCTTTTCAATTTGAGCTTCGAGCGTTTCGATTTCGGAGGTTATATTGGCGATTGTATCCTGCAACTGGCGAAGGCGGCTCTTTCGTGATATCAAACCTGTCGCTTTACCCAACGGTCCGAGTTTGATAATTCCGCCGGCGCTTACAAGCTCGCCCTTCAGCGTGACAAACTGACAGGTTTCCATCATCCTGTCACTCAAATCGACTGCTTCTTCGATAGAGTTGACAATGAATGTCCTGCCGAGCAGGTTCCAGACGAGGGGGGCATATTTGCCGTCGAATTTGACGAACTCGATGAGCCTGCCGATAATGGATGGAAATTTGGACAAATCGGTTTTATCCACAAACGGCTCTAACTTATCGAGGCATATAAAGTTAATCCTGCTGTCAAGCGTAGCAATCGTTTTGGTATCGGCCAGCATCTTGTTCGTATTGTTGATTATCAAAGCATCGGTCCGGCCTTCGAGTGCGGCCTCGACGGCATTCGCATATTCGACATCGGCTTCGATAATGTCCGCCGGTATCCCCTCGACATAATCGAATCTGTCGTCTCCGGCCGAGCGGCACTGCAGAATATTCTTTACGCCGATGTTCAGTCCTTCGCAGCGTCTTTCCATATCCGTAAGGATATTCAGCTCGCTGTTGATGGCGCTTCTGGCCTCTTTGCTGTGCGCCAGCCGTTTATTGTCGCCGGCCAGGGCCTCGTCAAGCTCGATAAGCTCTGTTTTTTTGGAATCCAGGCTGTAGTTCAGCTCGGCCAGCACCTTCTCGATGTCATCCAAGCGGGCGTTATGTTGGGCCTTTTCGGTCAGGAACTGCTCAAGCTCGGTGCGGGCGGTTTGGGCCCTGCCGGCGAGCCGGTCTTTCTGGCTCGACAGGTTGTTGCGGTAAACCGAAATGCTCTGGATTTCGTTATGAAGCTGTGCGGTCCTCCTGACAATATCGATGATGCCGGACTTCTCATCCTCGAGGTGCGCTTCGAGGGAGGTACATTCGGCGTTGATTTTCTGTATCGCCTGCCTGATTTGCTCGAGTTCGTGACTTTTTTCTTCGAGCATCCTTTCACAGCTTTTCGATTCGCTGTCGTACTGGGCCGCGTTCTGCTCGAAGATATTCTTTTGCTCGGTGAGCTTCTCGATCTTAGCCGCCGCTGATTTTTCTCTTTGTTGTAATTCGAATACCCTCGTCCGCAGGAAATCTATCCGCTGGAGCTGCTGGTCGATTTTGCTCTGTACGGACACAAGGCGGTTGCCGGCCGTATTCAGTTTGTGCTCGGTCTGGATTATCTGTTCGCCAAGCTCGCTTATCAGGCTGTCCTGCTTTGTCACTTCCGCGGAAAGATGCTCGGATTCGTCGGACATCTCGTCGAGAGTCGCCTGCTTTTCCTCGAACTGTGTGTAATTCCTTGCGTATTCGACCAGTGAATAGTTGACCTGCAGGTCTTTTAGTCTTTGGGTGTATTCGATATAGCTCCTTGCCTTGCCAGCCTGCAGCTTGACGCTTCTAAGTCTTTTTGCGACTTCTCCCAAAATATCGGCCAGGCGCAGAAGATTCTGCTCGGTGCGTTCGAGCTTGCGAAGGGCCTCTTTTTTGTGTGCTTTATACTTGCTGATTCCGGC
>CAZKYP010000136.1:0-2778 GCA_964556885.1 uncultured Pirellulales bacterium
TTCGGCCTTTCGACAATATCCGTCTTTGCGAAAATCTTCGGATTCGCCGAGAAGACCGTCATCGCACACTTTTTCGGCACAACCGATATGGCAGACGTTTATTTCGCATCTACAGGCATAATTCTTTCGATTATCTGGATCGTCAGGGAGCTTATGTACCCGTCGCTCCTTCCTGTTTTTACGGAAAGCATGTCAAAATCAAATTCGATATCCGGAAATCTTTTCAGGAAGGCGTTCTTCTCGGCCGCAGCTTTTCTAATCGTCGCGGCGATGGTTCTGATATTTTTCCCCTCTCTTTTAACCAAAGCGCTCGTGCCGGGTTTCGCCGAATCGAAAAGGCAGGTCACTGCCAACCTGCTCAGGATGCTCGCACCGGCGACAATCTTCCTCGGGCTGGCCATGGTGACATACACGATATTGAATGCCCGAAAGAAATTTCTGAATGCGGCGTGGCCAGATGCGGCCCTTAAACTGTTCATTGTACTCGGCCTTTTGGTACTATCGCCGGTTTTAGGTATCTATTCACTCGCACTGGTCATGGGGATAGGAGGGCTCGGCTGCCTCCTGACTCAGCTTTATTTCATCCCCGAACGCAGATTCCTGTTAAAAAACGACAAAAGCTCAGACAGAACGGAACTTTTCAAAAAAGTCCTTTTGCTTATGGGCCCGCTCGTTGTCGGCGTGATATTTTCACATATCAGCGGTCTTGTTGACAACCTGCTTGCCTCAACCCTGCCGGGCGGCCACTTGTCGTATTTAGGTTATTCCAAAAAGCTCATCGACGCCCTCCTGTTGATTGGGCCGGTGGCTCTGGTGACAGTCGTTTATTCCCACCTGTCACACCTTGCCTCGGCAAAAGAGTTCGAGAAATTCAGGAGTCTCGTCGCCCGGACTTTTCGGTTATTGCTGTACCTGAGTATACCCGTCGCCTGCCTGCTGGCCGGACTGAAACAGCCTATCATCAGGTTCCTGTTTCAGCGCGGCGAGTTCTCCGCCGCATCGACCTTCGGCACGTCACAGGCATTCATGATCTACGCCCTCGGATTCACGACGTTCTCGCTGGAAATACTGTTCGTGCACAGTTTCTTCGCCCTCAAGGACACGAAAACGCCGGTCATCTACGGCGTTGCATGCGTGCTTTTGGATATTGTCCTTGCGATTGTGCTGCTCAGGCCGCTCGGATATCTCGGCATCGCAGGTGCGTTTGCAATTTCAAAGACAATCAAGATTATCGCCCTCGGCGCCGTGTTGAACAAAAGACTAAGCGGTCTGTTCGATTTAAAGATAATACCGTTTTCATTGAAAATAGCCGCAACTTCCTGCGCGGTCTGGCTGTCTTTGAAGCTGCTGCTCGGCATCGACAATCCTGAAACTTTTATTCCCACGCTCACATTTGACCTTATACTGCCGGGTATGGGCGCCCTGCTGACATTCGTTGTATGCTCACATCTGCTGAGAATCGATGAATTCAGTGCGATGATATCACTGCTTCGACATAGAAAAGCGGCTGTAGGCACACTGTACAAGGAGGCAAAATGACCGAATCAGTTTTAATGAATATTAAAGAACGAACAAGATCGGAAACAATCTTCAAAATCCTCACATTCGGTCTGCCCGTAGCCGCCGTGATTGCTGCCTGCGTCATCAGCCTATTATCCAAAGTGACAATTCCTGTCGAGCATCCGATGATATTGGTGCTCGCATCGGTACTTATACTTGTCCCCTCAAAGTTGATAAACATCAAGACGCTCCAAAAAATCACGGCGTTTTATTTGTTCGGCGTCGCGGTCAATCTATTGTCCGCACAATATTTCTCCCTCGCATTCCTGTCACTAAATATCAAAGTATCATGCACCTCAATCCCGCTTCTGCTGTGTGCGGCCGGGTATTTTATGAGAAAATCCGGCACGAACAACACCGCCGACGATTCTGAAAAGACAGACATAATTATCGCCTGGCTGCTCGCTTTGGCCGTCGTTGTTGTCCATGCGATTTTCCTGAGCCTGACTGTTTACAATTTTTACGGCTACGGATACGAGCGAAACCTGAGCACGACAGGAAACATTATTTTGTATTTATTGTTATTTATCGTTTTGTGGCCGATATTAGGTAACCTTCGCTTCCGACAGGTCACAGGCCTAATCATGACAATTTTTTACACGGTGTCAATGTTAATAAACAGGCAACTATGATAAGTTATACACATTACAATCCGGATGATGAAACATCAGCTACCGAGAATCGGCAGTCAAACAGCCTGCTGCATTTATGCGCGTTAGTTCTGGCCGGAGCTGCGATTATTACATCGGCCTTTCACTTTTGGCCCCTGGAGAATAATAAAACCTACCAGATGCTGTGCCCGCCCAATCTTGTCATCTTCTTGTGGATTGCATTTCTCATAAGTTATGTTTTACTTAGACCCAATCGGAAATTTATCGATATCCTGCCTCATGTCAGTATCTTCGCATACCTGTTTATCAATCTCTTCTCCGCCGCTTTTGCAAAAGACATGGGCAGGGCCGCCACATATACGGGAAAATTAGCCTTGATGTTAATCGGCGGATACATGCTGTTCAGTGCGGCGGTATTCGGTAGAAAATCACTACGTATAATCTTTTTCCTGACAATTGCGGCGGTCATAATAGCCGTCACATGGTCTTTGTCGGCAAGATTCGGATTCGGTTCAGACCGCTTCGGCGCCTTCGACAGCCCGTACAAATACGGCACTTACATCGGGACACTTGTCCCACTGTGCACTGCATACCTTTTCATGAGCCC
>CAZKYP010000136.1:2878-8774 GCA_964556885.1 uncultured Pirellulales bacterium
CTCAAACAGCGCTACCTCGAATGGCAGGCGGAACTAAATCTTATGGAGGAACGAACAGTCACCGGCACCGCCGCCGGGTGCATAAACGTATTTCGAAGTAATTATTATTATCGTCTGCCCAAGCTGAATACACTCAAGGCGTTCGACCAGAACGGCTGGCTGGTAACCGGCGCCGAAACAGGCATCGTGGGCCTCGTATGCTTCGGCTGGATAATCGTTTACTACTTCCGGCTGGCATACCGGCAGCTCGACAGTATCAGCCGACTCAATCGCCCCGCCGCTTTCAGATTTGCCGCCGCCAATTTTACCGGACTTATGGCGGTCTGCACCGCGAACCTTTTTTCATCGGTCCACTACAACGGTGTCGTAATCGTTTTCGTTTTAGTCCTCGCACTTATTGACAGAACGAATCATGTTTTCACAGGAGATTGAAATACCAATGACAAGAATTATTAAAATCCTGCTAATACTCGCATGCGTCGGCCTCTACGGCTATTCGGCCGTCGACCGGGATGGACCTGTTCACAGCATCAGCATCGATACCGGCAAACCGCTGTCAATAGCATGGCCCTTCGAGACGGCGATAGTAGGTGACAACGGCGAAAAAGGTCTGCGTATCGGTCCGAATATCGGAAGGGGCTGGCGGGGTGAGGCCGGAGGCGAGGCGAGCTACAGCTTTTATGTCCCCGCAGACGGCAGATACCACATCTGGACATACGGACTGTGGTTCGATGAGTGTGCAAATGCTGTTTTCGTAAAGGTTGACGAGATGGACAGGGCTACACTCGGCAACGATCCGATTTACAAACAATGGCATTGGGTCAGGGGCTTCGATGTGCATTTGAAAAAAGGGACGCACAGACTGGTTTTGTCCAACCACAGTGACCACATCGCCCTTCAGGAAATACTTTTTACAAATGCAGCCAACCTCACACCGGATGATTGCGGCCTGGTGTTCTCGGATATCTTTTACGACGGATTCGACGGCTGCGACCACGGCAACTTCGAAAACTGGCAGGTGGTCGGCGGCAATTGGCTCGTCCAGAATCCGGAAAATGAAACGAATCCGGAACAAAATATCCTGATAGGCAGATCCGATGATTGTTCCTTTATCACTTACAAAAGCGATGACTGGTCGAACTACTCGCTCGACGTGTCGATACTTCCCGTAATATCCGACGACACTGACGGCACTATAGGAATATGCTTCGGTGTCAAAGATCCAAATCAGTATCACCAGTTGAGCTGGCGGGCGATCGGAGAATCCGAAAGCGTCAGGATGCAAATCAACCGGATGGAAAATGAAGCAGCAAAAACCTTGGCAGAATTCGAAGTGCCGTGGAAAACCGCCCAACGGCATCAGGTTGAAATATCTCTCAATGATGGAAATATTGCGGTAAAGGTAGACAAAATTGAACCGGTCGAGATTCCTGTGGATTATAAAATCACCGGCGGAATAGGATTGCGGCTGGAAGGCAACATCGAATCACACTTCGATGATATTCACGTCAGGGCGATTACCGAGGTTAGTAAATAATAATGGAAATCAAAAGAATCGAAAAATTAGACAGAATACAGATTATCGAGCAGTTGCACGAAATTGTCGAGCCGTGGATCTCCGACAGCAACTTGATTGACGACATCAACGAAAAAACAAACCTGATAGCCGATTTGGGAATCGATTCCATCGGTATCTTGCAGTTAATCTTAGGCATTGAGCGAGAGTACGGCATCTCGATCAAAAATCACGAGCTTGATTCCCGGCTCCTGTCAATGATGGGCAACTTGGTCGACTTGATACAGAGTAAACTCAATGAAGATAATTGATTTATTAATAAACAGTGTCGAGGCCGAGCCGGACAGGATTGCAATGAGAAGCGGCCGGACCGAAATCTCCTATAAGCAGTTGCTTTCGGATGTGGTCAGCCTCTCCGAGCAGCTAAAACGCGCCGGATGCACCGGCGGCGTGAAGGTCGCAATTGCACTCGGTAACAGCTTCGAATACCTGACAAGCTTTTTCGCAGTATCGGCCGCAGACGGCATAATTCTGCCTTTGTCAAATCGCATGACACCATACGAAACAGCCGAATATATGAAAAGGGCCGACGTCTCGATACTGATTACCAACGAATCTTATGGACACAGATTATCAGCAGCAATCAGCGATATCAATAACATCACAGTTTTCTATGCACAGTACGACACCGATGGAGATCTCGATATCGAATTAAAAAAGTCATGTGATTGCACAACAGACGAACAAAACAGCGACGTCGCCTTATTCGTACTGACTTCGGGAACTGCTGGCAGGCCGAAAATTGTTATGCTCACGGACAACAATCTTATTTCGAATATGACAGACTATCGCACACTGATGAACTTCGCCGTTTACAATGTTGCCTACTGCGCGTTATCGTTTCATCATATATACTGCATCTGCGCTCAGATATTGACACATATAAGCCTCGCCGACACCTTTATAATCACCGACACGCCGTTCTTTGTAAAAGACTTCCTGCAGGCCGTCGAGGAACGCCATGTCACCATAACGGCGTTCGTCCCGTACATGGCGATGCTGCTCGCCGATTACCCTGAGCCGAACGAGTTCAAAACCGAAAGCTTGAAATATGTCACCCTGTCCGGATCAAAAACGCCGGAATCGACATACAACCTGCTCAGAGAAAAATACGGCACGACTCAGTTTATAAATACATACGGCATGAGCGAGGCCGGTTCGAGAATTTCGATAGCTTCACCACAACCACAAAGGTTCCCCGTCGAAAGCGTGGGCCGGCCCATACCGTCGGTAAACGTCAAAATAATCGACGGCGAGGGAAATACCTTGGCCGCAGATTGCCCCGGTGAAATTTGCGTTAAAAGCTCCGGTGTAATGAAAGGCTACTACAAGCAGCCGGACCTTACCGCCCGGACAATCATCAACGGCCGGCTCAGGACGGGTGACATCGGGAAAATTGACAAAAACGGCAACCTGTTCATACTCGGCAGGATAAAAGACACCATCATAAGCGGCGGCGAGAACCTGTCACCGGCGGAAATCGAAGAGTGTTTGGGTCGCCACCCCGCCGTCCTCGAGGCGGCGGTCATCGGGCAGCAGCACAAACTGCTGCAGGAAGTTCCGTACGCCTTCATAGTCAAAAAGAATACAAACGAAAAATTAACACCGATTGAAATTATTGAGTTTTGTAAAAACAAATTGAGCGGCCCGAAAATCCCTAAGTCCGTTCAATTCTTAGAGCGGCTCCCGAGGCTCGGAACCGCCAAGATAGACCGGGACGCGCTTAAAAAGATGGCCACTGAACAACTTTAATTTTTCAGGGAGATAACGATGAGATACGTATATTGTCATCCTTTGTTCGATGAAAGAAAGTGCGCCCATCGTTTCTCCTACGATTTACAGAATGCTCTTGAAAAAGCGGGATTAACTCTGCAAAGGTTCGACTACCGCGGCACCGGCGAAGCCAAAGGTCGATTCGAGGATGTGTCACTCGATACTTTGCAAGCGGATGTGGAAGTTCATATCAATGGCGACGAGACCTGTCTCATCGGCCTGCGGTTCGGCGCAACGCTCGCACTAAATTACACCGCCGCTCATCCGGAAACGATAAAAAAACTCGTTCTGCTTGAACCGATTATCGATGGGGCCGAGTACGTCGATTACCTGCACCGCAAGCAGCATATAAAAGACCTGATGACAGGCGAATCGGTGGATAAACTCCGGGAAAATGGTTTTGTCAACATCGAAGGATATAAAACAAGCGTTCTTTTTCTCGACCAGATTAAAAATATGAATCCGTCCGCAACTCCACCGAAATGCCCGGTCCTTATCGTTCAAATATCGAACAACTCAAAAATCGAACCGGAAATCATGGGCTTTAAAGAACAACTGGAGCGCCCGAAGATCGAAATCATAAACCTCCCCGTTTTTTGGGAGCGTATCCCGATTTCAGACTATTCAAAATTAACAGATGTAATATTGAGGTGGTGCCTTGACTGAAACCGGATATTTTAAAAGCGGAAGCAATGAGCTTTATTACTCATGCACGATTCCGTCAGGAAATGCCGAAGGAACCGGCATCGTATTTGTCCACGCCGCCGACGGCAACCGGCTCGGGCCGCACAGGATGTTTGTGGAATTCGCAAGTCATTTCAATTCTCTCGGATACCCCACGTTTCGATTTGACCTTAGCGGCTGCGGCGACAGTACCGGCACTGTTTCAGAAGCCAATATAGCCGCTGAAGTATCCGACGCTATCGAAGCAATCCGCTTTTTTATGACAAGGGCGAATCTTGAAAACGTGACCCTGCTGGGTATAAGCCGGGGCGCCCGCGTCTGCTATAACGCGATGGCGCAACATGAGCTTCCGCTAAGCAGCGTGATTCTGCTATCGATGCCGATCTCAGGCAACAAGGCCGCAATAAATTCATTTCATACCCGCTTAAATGAATATCTATGCAAGCTCAAAGATCCGAAACATCTGCAGAAACTATTGAGCGGAAAAGCAAACTTCCGGCAAATCGGGCGAACACTGACAACCGCCCTGCGGCTTAAAAACAGATATGCCCCGACCAAGACGAACGGTTTTGCGACGAAGTGTCCGGTCCTGTTTATCTACGGCGACCGTGATCCTCTGGCTGAGCAATCGAGTCGATACTACACCACAAAGTGCAGGGAAAACGAGCTGCCGCACGATTGTCACTTTGTCGCGGATGCAAATCACAGCTTTTTTCATTACAAATGGAAAGAACAGATTCTTGATATCACTACGAAATGGCTCGAAAGGACCAACAGCAAGGTGCTGATATGAGCGGATTGGCCGGTAAAATTCGACTTGGCATAAGGACGTTCGGCGAGGGCTGTTTTGCAATCAACAGGCAATTCAATCCGGAAAAGATAATCAATATCCAAAAACAAAAATTGCGCAAACTCATACATCATTGCTTCGATAATATAAAATACTATCGCGAAGAATTTGAAAGATTGGGCATAGAACCTGAGCAAATCAGGACGGCGAAAGACCTTCAGAAAATACCGATCTTAACCAAAGAAAAACTCCGCGAGCGATTCTGGGACTTCCTGCCTCGCCAGATGCCCGCCTGCCGAATAAGCCGAACCTCCGGTAGTACCGGTGTGCCTGTCTGTATCTTTTCTGATAACAATTCGCGTATGTATAATTCGGCCGCAGTAATAAGATACCGACAGGCATGGGGAATCGGCCTGCTCGGAAAGCCGATTTTGACACCGCTTAAAACTGCAAACGATCCTTTCTATAAAAAGCCGCACTGGACGTTCCTCCAAGGCGTTCACAAGACCTTTTATATCAATCCTTATATCGATTCTACCGAAAACATCGAACATGCAACCAAGCTTCTGAAAAAACTTAAAACACCCGCTCTCATCGGGATTACTCCCGCCGTCAGGGCGCTTGCTTATCGAATCAAAGACGGCCTGTTCCCGGAATTTAAACCCTGCGCGGTTTTAACCACCGGTGAAAGTCTCAGTCCACAGGTTAGGGAACTACTCGAATCCATATTTGCAGTTAAAGTAGCAGATATTTACTCCTGCACCGAGGCGGGTGATGTCGCATGGCAATGTCATCACAATGCAGGTTATCATATCAATGCTGACAATGTAATAGTCGAAATTGTTAATGAAAATGGGCCTGTTGAAAATGGCCAAACCGGCGAGGTTGTAATAACCAACCTGAATCGTTATGCCATGCCGATAGTTCGTTATAAAAACGGCGATCTGGCCCGGCTGGCGCTAAAGAATTGTCCCTGCGGCTGCAAGCTGCCGATGATTGCCGAGATTCTTGGCAGAAGCGGCGAGGATGTTACCCTGCCGGACGGCAGGACTATACCGTGGAACCAGCTTAAA
>CAZKYP010000137.1:0-1332 GCA_964556885.1 uncultured Pirellulales bacterium
GACAACGGATTGGAATTTACCTGCCTATATTGCGTGACAATGGCATCGATTGCCAGGTTGCTCCCTTGCCTTCCGGTTCGTTTGCACGGTGGAGACTGCTGAAAGGAGCGGGGGATTTTGATGGTGTGTTTCTGCATAAAAAGGCCCTGAATTTTATTGATGCTTTCCAGTTGGCCCGGTCCGCCAGAAAGCTCATTTATGATTTTGACGATGCCGTCATGTACAGCCCCAACTCACCGGAGCGTAATAGTCGGGCACATCTGGGGCGTTTTAGAAGGATAGTTGGGATGGCCGATATGGTTTTGGCCGGAAATTCTTATCTTGCCGAACATGCCCGGCAGTTCAATCCAAATGTGGAGATTCTGCCGACCGGCCTGGACACAGGTGCATATAATCCGGGTGCGAGTAAGGATGAACAAAAAGTTCGACTTGTTTGGATAGGCAGCAAGAGCACGCTTGAATATCTTGCAGAAATCGGACCGGCCCTGGAAGAAATCGGCTCTCGATTTGATAATGTTGTTTTGCGGATAATATGTGATGAGTTTATCCATATAAGAAATATTACTGTTGAAAAGTGTCAATGGTCCGAGCAGACGGAAGTGGCAGATTTGGTTACAAACGATATAGGTTTGGCGCCTTTGCCGGACAATCTATTTACGAGGGGCAAGTGCGGCTTCAAGATTCTGCAATATGCCGCAGCTGGTCTACCGGTAATCGCCTCACCCGTGGGGGTCAATGCAGATTATATTCGAGATGGTACTAATGGATTCCTTGCTTCTGATTGTTCTGATTGGATTGAAAAAATCTCTCTTCTGATCAAAGATTCCGAATTAAGAAAGAAAATAGGTACTGCGTCAAGGCAGGGGGTTCAGCAGTTTGATTTGAAAGTCTTAGGTGAGCGGCTTGTCAACCTGATTAAAACATGCCTGAATGGTTAACAAATCTGCAATAACCATTTACCAGCTACAAATTACTTGATTCCACTATTGATTTCACATCCGCTACGGTCGGAATATCCGGGACTATACTTTCGTTCGAAAGTCCCCTTATTAACAGGAATGCATCGTCATAAGTATGTTTGCCGGAGAAAATAGCTTTGTCGGCCAACCGGTCGGTACGTAGTGATCCCTTGAGATTAAATCCTTTTTCGCCAATCAAGACCATGTCGGGTGCATTTTCAAGGTAAGGACCTGAATAGATGTCCTGTTTTCTGTGTACGTGTTTTATGACTTTTTTGCCGTCTATCTCCAGAGAGCGGAAGACATTTTCAAGTTGGTATAGAACATCTTCTGCTTCGGCTCTCTCGACGGTTCCGCGTGGATATTTATCCGT
>CAZKYP010000137.1:1432-8737 GCA_964556885.1 uncultured Pirellulales bacterium
GTAAAGACGAGCATGAAAGTACGCCAGTTGTAGTTCTCGAACAGGAACCGATACGCCTGAATTCTCGCTTCGAGAGTTCTTTCGACGTCCTCTAAAAACTGTTCCATCGAACGATGGGCCTTTTGCGAATCCACATCCAGGCGATAATCCATATCTTTTAGTTGCGGCACCAACGATTTGGGATGAATGCTTTTCTCAAAATCTATTGATACAAAACCTGATATAAGCACGCCATTCATCTGCCGAACCGGGTAAGTGGAAGGGACATTTATTATTATTGATTCTCCTTCCCATTGCTCCCAGAACGGAGGCGCCATTAGGTTATTGAAATTCGGAAAGGTCATCCGGTAGGAGTCCGGCTGCAAATCCGTAAAGCCGAAGATTTTATGCTCTGCGGGATTCTTGCCTGTGATAATCGACGACCATGCGACGGAGGAAACCTCCGGGATGGAAGAGTGCATTTTTTTGAATAATCCCTGTGAGATAACTTTGGCTGTATTGGGCATTACGCCTGTTTCGGCCAAATCTTTAATCATACCGAAAGGTACGCCATCGAGACCAATTATTACAGTTCTGCCGTTTTGTGTCACTATCTCAGTCCGTTTTTGTAATGATGCCGCCTGCGCAAATATTTTCATCCTGGACAAGAACAAAGCGGCCTAATTCCTGAACATCGTTGAAGCTCGTGATGGCAAACGGCTTTTTGGTTTTGACAACAACTTCCGCGACGTCGAGATTCCCGATTGTATCGGTGTCTTCTGCGATTACTTCGAGCGTCGACGAATTGATTCTCTTGTTGATACTCTCTATCTTGCAGCTGCTTTCCTGGGTTGCGCATCTTATTGTCAGTTTTTGGTCTTTTCTGAAATCCTGCCTGGCCATCCAGAAGATATTGGCATTTATCCTGTCGGTAAGCATCGGCTCCGAGCCGGGCAGGCACAGAACGTTGCCGCGGTCGAGAAAAACCGAGTCGGTTGTCGTAAGCCCGATACATTCGCCTGCGACTGCTTTATCAGTTTTTTCAAGGAATTTTTCAATCGAATTTATTTTAGTCATGCCGCCGCCCGGCAGAATCTTTATTTCGTTTCCCTTTTTTATAATACCTGACTCCAGCCGGCCGGCATTAATTCTCTTGTCTGATACTTTATAGACGTCCTGTACGGGGAAAAGCATGGGTTTATTCTCAGGCGGCTGTTTGTTCTCTAAAGTGTCAAGACTTTCGAGAAAGGTGGGGCCGGTATACCATTTCATATTTTGGGATTTATTGGCGATGTTGTCGCCCTGGATGGCAGAGATCGGCACGCAAATGGGAGCTTCGATGCCTATTGTTGTCAGCCATTCGTGAACCTGCTGTTTGATTTTTTTGAAATGGTCCTCGGAGAAATCAACCAAGTCCATCTTGTTTAGAACCACGATGACCTGGTCCAGACCGAGCAGCGATAACATATATGAATGCCGTCTGGTCTGTTCTTTTACACCTTCAACTACATCCACGATTAAAACAGCGGCCTCGGCCTGGGATGCGCCTGTAATCATGTTTTTCACGAATTCCACGTGTCCCGGTGCGTCGATTATAACGTAACGCCTCTTGGCGGACTTGAAAAATACCTGCGTCGTATCGATTGTAATTCCCTGCTTGCGTTCTTCCTCCAGGTGGTCGAGCAGATAAGCGAACTCCGTCTGTTTGCCCTGGATGGCCGAAGCCTTCTTGACTTCCTCGATTTTATCCGGCGCAAGAGAATCCGTATCGTACAGCAACCTTCCGATCAAAGTCGATTTCCCATGGTCCACATGACCAACAATAACAAAACTCAGTGCATCCATTTAATTCCTCGCTAATATATCTCAAGCCTATATTCGGTCTGGATTCTCATGCGTCTTACATGTATCCCAAAGACCTCAGCTTTTGCATCATATAATCATCTTCTTTATCCTGCGCCCGGCCGCTTCGCTCGGAAATCCTGGAGGTCTTCAGCTCCTCGATAATTTCGTCTATAGTATGGGCTTCCGAATCGACCGGCGAGCAGCACGTTTCGCAACCAATGCTGCGATAGCGTTTCCCGTTTTTAGCCAGGTACAGGTCGACGGTAGGGATGTTTTCTCTTTTTACGTATTCCCAGACATCAATTTCACGCCAGCCGAGCAATGGGTGGATACGCAAATGCTCCTCATTTGCGGCCTTGGTTTTGTATTGGTCCCACAGCTCCGGCGGCTGGTTCTTGTAGTCCCATTCGAAGTCCTCGTCTCTCGGGCTGAAAAATCTTTCCTTTGCACGGATGCCGTGCTCGTCTCTCCTGATGCCGAGGTACAAGGCTCTGAATTTGTGGCCGGCGATGGCCTGTTTCAGGGCGACGGTCTTTAATTCGTTGCAGCACTCGAACTTTCCCTTTGTCGGGCCGACACCCCTATTGATTGCCTGTTCGTTTTTGGCGATGATTAAGTTAAGGTTCCACTCGGCGGTGTATTTGTCTCTGAAGTCGTAGATTTCCTTGAACTTGTATGTTGTATCCAGATGGACAACGGGGAAGGGTATCTGGCCGAAAAAAGCTTTTCTGACCAGCCAGAGCAGGCACGTGGAATCCTTGCCGATGGACCAGAGCATGGCTACGTTTCTGAATTGACTGTACGCCTCCCTGATAATGAAGATACTTTGATTTTCCAGTTTATCCAAATGTGTAAATTTCGAACTCATAAATAAATTTTCCCAATTAGCCTTATCTATTTTATCCGGCTTGTAAAAACTGCTTAAAACCAATAAAACCAACATTTCATCGACGTCGCAACAGGTTACAACAAATAAAACTCCTTGTCAAATCATTACTGCCTTTGCAGGGAAATGGTAATTATTTAATGACTTCCGTCAGGTCGACAATCTTCGAATCACCGGATTTACCATTAATTAGACGCGACAAATCTTTCTCTCGCCTTGCTTCGTATGCCCAGTTAAATATATGCACCTTCATTGCATCGAGGTCCGTTATGACCGGGCCGCTTTCGGTTATCAGGATATTGGAGTTTTTCAAATCCCCGTGACTGATTTTATGCCTGCCGAGATTATCGAGAAGGGCGATAACCTGTCGGATTATCTCCGAAAGCTCCTGCTTCGAGATGTCTTTATCTTCTATAAAGTAATAAAAGGCGCGTCCCTGAACGTATTCGGTCACGATATAAGACTGCCATATAAATTTCCCTTTGTATTGTTCTATATAAGCCAGCGGTTTCGGGGTGGATATTTCGAGCAGACCGAGCCGATATGCATTCAGCCATGAGCGGCGGGCGCGAGAACCTTTGATAGTATGACGCAATGAGTGAAAAAATCCTTTGTTATTATAACGTTTGACTACCACGTCTTTGTCATTCCACGTAAATCGGGATACATAGCAGGTATTGCCGTTTTTGAGAATCTGCCCCGAGTCCATCAGGGCATCGATTTGTTCGAGCAGGTCGGTCGGGTCTTTTTCATTGCAGAAGTCTTTGTCGAATACTGCCAGGTGTTTATCGGTTTTAATTCTCGTAAATCTTTTGCTTGTCCGCAGAGATTTTTTCAGTGCTCTTTTTATAGCTTTTTTGGTTTGTTCGATAATTTGTTTATGCAACATCACCTCATCCGATTTCTCGAATTGCCAGCCACGTTCCCTGAAATATTCCTCGCATGGCGTTCTGTGTGTTTGTACATCCAAATTTGGCAGGCCGCTCAGTAATAATGCCAATTGACAGATGCTTTCCGACCTTATCAGTTCTCCGTAAAAGAACCTCATCTGGCCCGGATCAAGAGCATAAACCTTGTTATCGGCCAGCAGGAAATTGCCTAAATGCAGGTCTTTTTGAATAACGCCTTTGGCGTGTTGTCCGGCTAATTCTCTGCAAACCAGTGTCATAAGATTCATTATTTCCGATTGTTTCGTTAATTGATTCAGAGAATCCAGGACGGTCGAAGAGTCGAGGATTTTTTCCACGACGATGGCCCGTTGGCCGTCCTCTGTCTTACCGTAAAACAAGGGTGCCGGCGAGCTTAGCCCCCGTTTCTGCAGGCCGCTTAGACCCCGCCATTCTCTTCTAAGATGAATACCCGCACTGATTTTATGTGAGAACACCTTTACAATCACGTTTCTGTCGTTCCAGACAGCATCGTAAATCTGCCGCCTTCCGGGGACCGTTCTTATAACGGCTGTGCACTGGACAGACTCCATGTTTGATGAAGTACGTTTGATTCGAAGTTGAAATGGAAGTTCGCTCATATCCTTTTCACGGTTGTGTGTTTGTCGGCGTCTCAATATCCTAAAATCGTTATACCAAGCTGGTTGGCAAGTTCTATCGTATCCGGCTTGTCGATAATTATTGTTTTGCCTGCTTCCACGACCAGGTATTTACCGCCGTTTTTAGCTAAACCTTTTATGGTATCTGGCCCAACACACGGCACATCGAATCGCATGTCCTGGTCAGGCTTGGATGCCTTTATTAACGTCCAGCCGCCCGATTTACAGAACCGGCCCGCCCGCGCAACCATCTCGGCGGTTCCTTCGATTGCCTCGACGGCGATAACCTCTTTCTCCTTGACCGCAATTGCCTGGCCGATATCCAGCTCCCCAAGCTTTTTGACTATCTGCCAGCCGAATTCGATATCGCCTTTGACCGATGAGCTTAATTGCGTTTTTGTCATTACACCCTTTGATGCCATGTGTTCCGTGCAATACATAGTCGAATTCTCCAGTATTATCCCGCCGCTTGCCAGTTCGTCGGCCACGGCGCACAGGATCGAGTCCGTCAGTCTGGTTTTACCCCGCAGCCGCCAGTAGTATATCCTGAATGCACGCCAGTCGGGCAGATATTGCAGAATACGCCGGGGTGTAAACAATTGTCCCTTGGAGACCCGCCCGACCATAATCGTTTTAGTTACGTCATGCTTCCTTAATTTTCGTATCCAGGCCCCGGGCCGCGCGATTGCGACATGATAAAACACGTCAACCTTATCTGCCAGACCTTGTTCGGCCGAACCGCTTAAGGCAACGCAAATCACTTTTAATCCCGCCTTTTTGGCCCCAGCGGCGACAAGAAACGGAAGCTTGCCTTCCCCGGCAATCAAACCAAGTACTTTTGGACTATCCATAAATGTCATTTTGAGTGTCTTGTGAAGTCTTATTCAGAAGATACTCTTATTCTTCAATTGAACTATCGGTATCTGATTCGAAAGGTGAGGATATCTGTTCGATCTGGTTCTGAAGGTTCCTGATACTCTGCCGCATCTCCGGCAGGTATTGTATCATGCTGTATGCCCTTTTACCGTGTGTTGCGTCGATGGCGGGGGCGCCCAAAACCACTTTATTGTCCGGGATATCGTTGATAACGCCGGCCTGGGCCGCAATGGTCACGTTATTTCCGACGTTGATGTGACCGACGATACCGACCTGCCCACCAACTGTGCAGTGATGACCGAGCGTAGTTGAACCGGCGACTCCAACCTGGGCGACAAGAAGACAATGCGGGCCGATTTTTGTTCCGTGACCTATGGCGACCTGGTCGCCTAATTTGCTGCCCTGGCCGATGACGGTATCACTTAGTGTGCCCCTTTCGATTCCACAGCAGGTACCGATTTCGACATCATCTTCGATAATCACGATACCTATTTGAGGTATTTTATGATGTACACCTTTATGAGTGGCGTACCCGAAGCCATCTTCACCGATGACCGAGTTGGAATTAATGATAACACGATTTCCTATTTTACACCCGTCGTAAATTACAACGTTCGGGTATATTATGCAATCATTGCCGATTTGTACTCCGGGGCCGATATAGGCGCCGGGATAAATGACGCAGCCGTCCATGATTTTTGCATCATCGTCTATTGTTGCAAAATCGTATATATTACATTCGGCACCGATTTTGGCCGTATCGGATATCGAAGCCCGAGGACTGATACCGGTTTTTTTATGTTTTCGATGTCCGTGCAGCAGCACCATTATTTGCATAAAGGCATAGTATGGGTCCTCGGCGACCAAAAGAGAGACCGAAGCGGGAGGGGATTCTTTGCCGACGATTACGGCACTGGCCTTGGTTGTCAGGAGCTGTTTTTCATATTTGCGGTTGGTCAGAAAACTAATATCGCCTTCTCCGGCCCGACCGAGCGTCGAAGCGGACCTGATTTTAAGGCTGGGATCGCCGCAAATTCGACCTCCTACAAATTCGACTAATTCGCCAAGAGTTCTTTCCTGCATACAGGTCCTTTACGGTAAAACGCTCATATCCGGTAAAAAACAATTCAAGTATCGCATAATGCTCAGAATATACAATTATATTAAAAAAAAGGGATTGGTCAACAAATCTAATGAACTATTTGGTAACGCATCAAATCCCTGATTGTTTGAATCTTCTCAGTCTGTCCCCGCAGCTCGTTCGAATGTATGAGTTCCGGAGCCGATATTTTCCACATAGACATAATTTCCTTCTTCGGTTCCGGTCATATCTACTCCATCGACTATTATTGCAGCTCCCATTGTTCCGCTTTTGGGAACATAAACTTTTGCAGTCATGTTATCGGGAATGGTCAAAGTCATTAAAAAGCGGTTGTTGTTTCGCTCCCATTCGATTGAAATATCGCCTCGGTCGGTTGGTAATGTTCCGGCGGCACTGCTCAGCGTTTGATTAAATTCCAGTGGTTTGATTTGGATTAGCTCATGCTGAGGTTTCAGGGGCTTGATTCCAAGGATATATTTCTGGATTCCCTGTAGACCTGCGGCCCCCCAGGGATGCGACATACTTTGGCCGGTCGTATCGGCATTCCATGATTCCCACGTGGCAGTTGCTCCCTGGGTGATATTTTTGGCCCAGCCGTCCCAGTCTGTGTTTGTATATAGCTCTATCAAATGTGGTCCCTGGTCCGCTTGTCCGATTGCTTCGGGCAGCCATCGGACAGTCACCATACCGACACTCATTTGCCGCTCCTTGATGGCCGCAGTTACCGGTTCGAGATTAACTTGCGGGACGATTCCCATCGCCATGGGGAACATGTTTGCATGTTGTGAAACGTGTGAACTTGGGGATAGGTCGGAGTAGAGTCCGTCAATATAAACGCCATCGGCGTTGAGTAATCGCGAGTTGAGTGCATCCTTCATGTCCTGAGCTTTGGTTTTGTATGTATCGCAGTCGGTTGTATTGCCCAGCAGATCGGCGATTTTCGAGATGATATCAAAATCGATATAGGCGTAGGCATTGATAACAGTACGAGCTTCAGCGGCCATATCATAACCGTATCTCATTTGGGCCGGCCAGTCGATAATTCCATACCGATACGCGCCGCCTCCGCCC
>CAZKYP010000138.1:0-8614 GCA_964556885.1 uncultured Pirellulales bacterium
TCTTCGGTTCGGCCGCTCCCGCAGCCTTCTCCAATAACAATTTGAACATTCGTATATTTTTTACAGTATGTATAAACTGCCTGCGCCGCCAAAACATTCGTCGTAACCGGCGGTGGAGATGAGTTAGTCAGGTTCGGTTTAATAATGATAAGCCCCTGCTGCGGCAGCCGGGGACCGGCCCCAATAAGGTCGAGGGCCTTTGTTATGCTGTTGTGGTAATCGGTGAATTTTACTTTTGCGACCCGACTCATAAATCCAAAAATATTCTGTAGTTAAAACTTTTTTAAGAATAATCCAAATACAGGTCTTGACTGTCAAGAAATATTAAGTAAATTTGTATGTTTTTATACAAGTGCAAACTGTTGTAGTACAAAACCGGCATGGGTTTTGTTGAAATGAATACTGTTGGGAGTTTTCCCCAACGGGAATGAAAAAGCAATATTTCAAAAAAGTATTTCTGACGGAGTTAAGATGATAGAGGTCAAAGAACTACGGCGCAGTTTCGGTTCTGTTACGGCTGTTGACGGAATATCATTCAATGTCGAAAAGGGTCAGGTTCTTGGTCTGCTTGGTCCCAATGGCGCCGGCAAGACCACCGCGATGAGAATCCTTGCCTGTTTCTTGAGGCCCGATAGCGGGACAGCTACGGTTTGCGGGTATGACATTCTACAGAATCCTATTGGAGTCAGACGGTCGATTGGGTATTTGGCTGAGAATGTACCGGCTTATAACGAAATGACGGTCGGCAGCTTTTTGAATTTCATTTGCGACGTGCGGCAAATCAAGGGCGGCGAACGCAAAAAGGCGCTGGATCGAATTGTCCCGATGTGTTCGATTGATTCGGTATACCATCAGATGATTGAGACGCTGTCGAAGGGATACAAGCGGCGTGTCGGGTTGGCCCAGGCGTTAATCCACGATCCGGATGTTCTTATTCTCGATGAGCCTACGGACGGGCTGGATCCCAATCAGAAACACGAGGTAAGGAAGCTCATCAATAATATGGCAAAGGACAAGTGTATTATTATCTCGACCCATATCCTCGAAGAAGTGGATGCCGTTTGCACGAGGACGATAATCATTGCCAAAGGAAAGATACTCGTTGATTCGACACCGGCCGCACTCAAGAAAGAATATAATTGCAGCCTCGATGAGGTATTTCGGAAGATTACAAAGGCGAACGGAATAGGCCGGTCTGTAGAAAGTACATAATATCAGTTTAGCAGAAGACATAATTTACAAATTCTCTGTCCTCTGTCTTCTGTCATCTGACTTTAAGGAGTAACAAATGAACAGTTTTTGGGCAGTATTCAAAAGGGAGTTGAAAGGCTATTTTACTACTCCACTTGCCTACGTTTTTCTTGTGATTTTTTTGTTTTTCTCCGGGTATTTAACGTTTAAACAGGGCTTTTTTGAGATAGAGCAGGCAGATATGCGTACATTTTTTATGAATATGCCGCTGCTGTTTGTCTTTATGGTACCTTCGACGGCGATGCGTCTTTGGGCCGAAGAACGCAAGGTCGGCTCGATTGAGCTGCTGTTTACTCTGCCGATTACAATATCGCAGGCGGTTTTAGGTAAGTTTCTTGCGGCCTGGCTGTTTCTTGCCATTGCACTGGCGCTGACTTTTCCGATGGTAATTACTGTCTGTTATCTCGGCAATCCTGATATCGGCCTGATAGTCACCGGGTACCTCGGCAGCTTTTTATTGGCCGGCGGATTTCTTGCAATAGGTTGTTTCTTTTCGGCATTGAGCAAGAATCAGGTGATCAGTTTCGTACTGTCGGTTGTTGCCTGTGCCGCACTTGTTTTTGCGGGTATGCCGACTACTTTGAATTATATTTCTACGTTTCTGCCTGCGGGTCTGATCTCGGCGATTGAGAACATGAGCTTTCAGATACATTTCGAATCCATACAGAAAGGCTTGCTGAAATTCGGAGACATTGCATATTTTGTTTTGCTTATTGTCGGGTGGATTGCCGCCTGCGGTATTGTTTTGGATGAAAGGAAGGCCAGATGATGAACCGGACAATACGGGCATTTATAGGAGCGGTTTTTGTTTTGGTGATTGCTTTTTCGGCTATTAGTATCAGCCAGAATATCGGGAAGAGGTGGAAGGTCGATGTCACCGACCAGAAGCTCTATACACTTTCGGACGGGAGCAGGGCGATTTTAAGCAAGCTGAATCAGCCTATCAAGGCGAAACTGTATTATTCGAAGACCGCCACCATTAAAGGGACCGACCAGATTCGTTATTTCAACAATTATTATGAATTTGTCAGGTCACTGCTGGATGAGTATGTTGCAGCTTCGAACGGCATGGTAAAGCTGGAAGTGATTGACCCGAGGCCCTTTTCCGATGAGGAGATAGAGGCGATGCGGTGCGGCCTGACGCGGTATCAGATTACGCAGGAGGAGAGCTTCTTTTTCGGATTGGTGGTGCAGACGCAGTTTGGTGTGGAGAAGGTCATAAAGTTTTTCTCGCCGGACAGGGAAAATTTCATCGAGTATGATATCAGCTCTCTAATCGACAGTGCGATTACCCGCCAGAAACGTAAAATCGGCATTATGAGCCCGCTGCCGGTAATGGGTGATTCCGAATACATGGCCCGGATGATGCAGATGCAGAATCAGGCCCCGAAACCCGCCTGGACGTTCATCGAGCAGTTACGTTCGAAGTATGAAGTGACCGAGGTACCAACGGATGTAAACGATATTAGCGACGTCGATATGTTATTGGTGATTCACCCGAAGGATTTGTCCGAGCGGACGTTGTTTGCCATCGACCAGTTCGTGCTGAAAGGCGGCCCGACTATTGTCTGTGTCGATCCTTTCTGTTTTTCCGACACACCCAATCAGATGTCGATGCAGATGGGAATGCAGATTGCTCGCAATTCGGACCTGAACGTGCTTATGCGGACCTGGGGTATAGAAATGCCGGAAAACACGTTTGCCGGTGACAGGGAAATTATGGCGCAGCCGGTACGCATCACCGGCAATGCAAGGTCGGACAAGATAATCGGCTATCTCGATCTTGTATCAGGTGATTCGGTTACAGACTGTTTTAATCCTGATAGTGTCATTACAGGAGAGCTTAATTTGGTGGAAGTCCTGTACGCCGGTGTGCTGAGAGAGACTGCCGAACCTAACCAGGCCCGGGAAAGCGGAGCAAAGATAGAAAAGACGCCGCTGATTATGACGACCGACAAAGGCAACAGTTTTTCAATCAGCAGCCCGTATGAGCTGATGATGGCCTCGGAGCTGACCAAGAGATTCTTACCAGGCGACAAGCCGGTTGTAATGGGTTATCTGCTTACCGGCCGTTTCGATAGCAGTTTCCCCGACGGCATTGAAATTGAAGTGGCGTCTAATGAGGAGCAGTCGTCCGAAGAACCGGCTGATCCGAACGAGGATAAGAAAAGCAAAAAGCATATCGCCGGCCTGACTCAAGCTGCCGAAGACTGTGCGGTAATAGTCTTCTCGGATGTCGATTTTATAAGCGATATACTGGCTTATGAGTCCTGGTTCTTCGGCAAGAGGGTGTATGGTGACAACAGCACTCTGATGCTGAATTCAATTGATGTATTGAGCGGTTCGAGCGATTTGGTTTCGATAAGGTCACGCGGCAACTTTAAGAAGCCTTTCATAGTTGTTGACGAGATAAAAAAGAGAGCGGAAGCCGAAACACAGGAAGAAGTAGCCAGGCTTAATCAGCAGATTGCAAACTGTACGGCTGAATTGCAGTCCATACTCGCATCCGCCAAGGAGGGACAGGAAGAGGTTGTCGGCAGCTCAATTATCCAGGCGCAGCGTGAGATAGAATTGAGAAAGCACGAGGCCCAGCGGCAGTTGAACGAGGTCCAGTTGAAACGTCGCGAGCGGATCGAGCATCTGGGTAATATGCTTCGCAATTTCAACATGCTTGCGGCCCCGCTCGTGATTCTCATCATTGCCGTCTCACTGGGTATTCGCCGCGGCTTAATGAAGAGACACTATATCAGCCATACGAGTGATGCCTGATGTGTTAATAAGTGAATATGTGGATGCGTACTTGTGTCTACGGAGGTTATATCGATGAGTAGCAGGAAACTGACTGTATTGGGAATTGTGGCGATTGTTATGGTGATATGGGCCGTAATCCAGTCGCGTGTTTCGAGCGGGCCGCGAGTCGAGCCGGACAGGATTACGTATCTTATCCAGGGGCTCGATTCGGATAGTATCGGCGGCATCATCATAAGTAGCAGTGACAATTCGGTGACGTTGAAGCGACAGGGCAGGCGATTTGTTGTTGTAAACAAGGACAGCTATCCGGCGAAGACGAGTGAGGTAAATAGTTTAATCTCGAAATGTCTCGGGATTCAGACTTCGGAATTTGTCACGGACAATCCGGCAAATCATGACGTCCTTGAAGTTAGCGAACAAAAAGCAAAAACGGTCATAAAGTTTATGACTCCGGAACCGAATTCAGTATTGCTGACCGGAATAGTCATCGGTAAAACCAAGGAAGTCGGCCAGGGCACCTATGTAAGGCTGCTGTCGAGTGACAATTCCATGAATAATAATGTTTATGTTGCTCAAAGCGTTCCCTGGTTCTCTGACCAGCCGAATAATTATATCGAGCAGGAGCTTGTTTCTGTTAAAAGAGATGATATCGAATCGGTGACAGTAAGCTCACCGGACGGTCAATATGTTCTCAAGCCGGTTCCGGACAGCCAGGATGTCGTGCTGGAAAATCTGCCGGTGGGGAAGAAGTTGAAAAACAGCGAGGCCAAATCCGTTTTCAGTGCTTTGACAAGCCTGAGATTCGAAGATGTTACGAAGAATTCATCCGATTTGGAATTTAACAGGCAATATGTTTGCAGATTGAAAAATTCCACTGAGTACACCCTGAATATTGCCGTCAAGGACGACAAAACGTACATAACCTGCAGTGCGGCCTTTACGGAAGGTAGACCCGGCAAAAGCAATACAGTCGAGACTGAAGAGGAATTAAAGGCCAAGGAGGCAAAACTGCTTGCCGACGACAAGGCCAAGGAATTCACGGCCGCACATCAGGGCTGGGTGTACGAAATCGCCGATTGGAAGGCGAAAAACCTGAAAATGCCGCTTTCGGATTTGGTTGAGGATGAAGCGCAGCCGCAGAAAACGAATGTGACGGAAGAACCGAATGCGACCGAATCAATGCAGGAGCCTGCACAGATGGATTTGGGGCAGGTTGTGCCCGACGCCAATGAGCCTGATTCGAATAGTACAAAGTAACAGGTTTCTTAAAAGAACGACAAAAAAATCAGCAAAATCTTTGTTGATTCAGCGTTTTGGAACGGTTATAATATATCCGTAATATCCATTCTGAAACATTAGGTGGAATATGGCGGTTCATGGGCGAAAAGGACTCACGTTAATAGAGCTTGTGGTAGTTGCAGGCATTATAGCTTTATTGATAGGGATATTGACACCTGCATTGCAGAGGGTGAGAAAGCAGGCCGGCGATATCAAGTGCAGGAGCAATTTGCGTCAAATTGGTATGGCGGCCGATTTATACGCCGGTGTATTCGATTCGTATATTCCTCGCGGTATAGGCGGTGCTTCGGGTGTGGCCTGGTTCCAGGTTTTCATGCCATTTTTATCACAGAAACCCATCGGTGATGACTACCGCAATGTAACAATTTATAGCTGTCCCGGCTATCCCGACAAAGAGCAAACGGTTTGCTATGTCATCAACGGCTGGGAATTCGAAGGCAGAGACGACAAGGAAGGCAAAGAGAGGCTCATGCCGACCAAGCTCAGCAACAGCAACCGGCGGTCGTACGCTGTATACATTGCCGACAACGAGGACGGGGCATGGAGGGACATCATAACGGATGCCGATGGTCTTGGAAATGACAGGTGCGATGTCTGGAACCGCGGACATCTGCCGGTTTCCGACAGCCGCGACGTCGAGAGAGGACGCCGGGTGGCGAGGAACCGGCACAAGAATGGCAGTAATTGCCTGTTTCTCGACTGGCATGTCGAATGGGCGGCGGCCGATGAAATAAATGCAGACATGTGGCGTTTCCGGTATTAATTTTTCCTTCCTTAGTTATTCGTCATATCAAAATCATCATTTAGTTATTATGCACGCTATCAGATGTACATTGTCCTGATAGTTCGTAATCAAAAAGATGTTGCGGATACAAACTGGATTTGATATAGAAGTCGGGCAGCAAATGAATTATTGTCTAATTTGTGGGCAGTTCCTGATGAATAAATTGAAAGTTGTGAGCATAGGCGGCTTCGGCCATTCGGTCTTTGTGTTCGACGATATGATTGGAATGGAAGAGGCCGAGCTTGTTGCTTTTGCACCGGCGCTGGAAGATGAGCCGCCCGTTACTGTGACGAATCATAAGATTTACAATAACGATATATATCGTTTCGACGACTGGCGGAAAATGCTGACCGAAGTTAAGCCTGATGTGGTGGTGATTAGCACAAGGCTTGGCAAAATCACTCCAATCGCTATAGCCGCAGCAGAAGCTGGTTGTCATATCATCTGCGAAAAGCCGCTTGCACTGACGCATGAATCCCTCGAAAAGCTGCATAAAGCGGTTAAGGATAACGGTGTTGAGTTGTTTGCAATGCATTCGATGCGTTCGGAAGGGGCGTTTATAACTGCGCACCGGATTTACCAAAACGGTGATATCGGTGAGGTGGTTTTGGCAAACGGACGTAAAAGCTACAAATGGGGCACGCGGCCGGACTGGTTCGGAAATCGCAAGATTTACGGGGGGACTATCGGCTGGGTGGGGATTCATGCACTCGATTTTATCCATTATATAACGGGTGTTGGTTTCCAAAGCGTCTCTGCAATGCAGGGCAATTTTGCACATCCGAGCCATAAAGACTGCGAGGATAACTGTGTCATGATTTTGAAAATGAGCAACGGTGCTCATGTGACAATCAGCGTCGATTTGTTTCGACCGTCATCG
Source organism: uncultured Pirellulales bacterium (assembly GCA_964556885.1). GTDB lineage: Bacteria > Planctomycetota > Phycisphaerae > Sedimentisphaerales > Anaerobacaceae > CAZKYP01. Next base: position 6,966 of record CAZKYP010000138.1, read on the forward strand.
GCGCCGACACATGGTGACGATTGGGTCAGAATCGTCGGTACAAAAGGAGTTGTCGAGGCGAACGCAAGCAAAGGAACATGCAATTTAATTCTCGAAGGCAGAAAGCCGGTCGATGTGCCTGTTGCCGGGCGAAGCAAAATGTTTCGAAATTTTCTGCTGTCGCTTATCGGTAAGGCCGAGTATAAGCCGGAGCTGACTACAAGTGACGGTTTTATGCTGACGCATGTATGTCTGTGCGCGCGCGATGCAGCCGATAACGGGACAATTGTAAAAATCGAGGAGGGACTTTGGGATTAAGACGCTGAGCTTATTGATGAAATTGTTTTGGGAGTTGTGAGTATGTTGCGTTTGGCAATGATTGGCGCCGGCGGGTACGCATTCGAGCTGATAAAAAGAATCTGGATGATTCCGGATAAAATAGAATTAGTGGCCGTGACATCCAATCCGAAACGAAAAAGACCGGGCGCCGATGCCTGCCGCGAAAAAGACGTTGAAGTTTTCGGTTCCGTAGACGAGCTGCTCGATAAAATGCAGGGTCAATGCGATGTGATTTTTGTGCCCACGCCGATTCACACGCATGGTCCTTTGACAAAACGATGTATAGAAGCTGGTTTTGACGTGTTTATGGAAAAGCCGCCGACGGCGACGGTTCAGGAGCTTGATGATTTAATTGATTTTGTTGATGAGTATGATAAAAAAGTGCCGGTTTGTTTTCAGTATCTGTATACGAGCATCGTCCAGCAGATGAAAGAGAATATCTGCTCCGGCAAATACGGCAAAGTCAAACGGGTTCGTTCGACAGGGGCCTGGGAGCGGCTGGATTCGTACTTTACCCGGAGCAACTGGGCGGGCAAGCTGAAGGTTGGCGACGACTGGGTGCTTGACGGCACTATCAACAACCCGCTTGCACATCTGCTCAGCAACAGCCTGTATCTGGCGTCTATGGACAGATGGCAGATGGCTCGGCCGCAAACCGTGCAGGCCGAGCTGTATCATATCCATGATATCGACAGTGAAGACACGAGCAGCCTTCGGGTGATAACTACTGACGGAGTCGAGGTGCTTTTCCAGGCGACATTATGCGCCGATGAAGTGTTTGGGCCGCTCACAGTGGTCGAATGTGAGGATGCGACTATCGAATATGACGAGTTTATTCGGGCGTCTATTACATACAAGAACGGCAGGAAAGAGGAGATTGTCGATAAGACCGAACAGCGGGTTTACATGCTGGAACAGTTGGCTGATTCTTATGAGAACAAAAAGCCCTTTAATTGTACCCTCCAAACATGCCGTCCGTTTACGCTTGTTGTCAACGGTGCGTTTGAATCTTCGAAACTTACACACGGAGTCGACACAAAGTACCTGGGGCGATTCGAATATCAGGATTCTATAAAGACGGTTGTCGATGGTCTGGATGAGATGATGAAGAAGGCGTTTGAGCGGGGCAAGCTTTTTTCGGAGTCCGGAATCCCCTGGGCGGTTCAGACAGAACCTTTCGATATTACCGATTATTTCAAATTCCCAAGCGATACATTAGTGCATACCCGATATAAGGAGAAATAAATGTTCGGACTGTCGGTAATCGATATCATAGTTATAGTGAGTTATTTTTCGGTTATCATCGGTATCGGTTTCTGGTCGATGCGACG
>CAZKYP010000139.1:0-8591 GCA_964556885.1 uncultured Pirellulales bacterium
GGTTCTTGACTCTTCTTTTCCTCGTATCCTCAGCCCTTTTTTATGCGCAAAAGTTACAAGTGACTAAAGTTTAAAGTGACTAAAGTGCCTTAAGGAGAATCGGCGGGCTAAAGCTTATACTACAACAACGCCGTGCTGAAATAACGTTCGGCCCGGTCCGGTAGCACCGTTGCGATATTACCGCCGATAGTTTTCGCTAATTTACGTGCGGCCCAGACATTAGCACCCGAACTGATACCGACCAGCAGCCCGAAATCCGCACCCAACTGTCGCGTTGTCTGAATCGCATTGTCGTCGGAGACTTCCACAACATCATCGACTAACGAAACATCGAGCACGGCTGGAATGAAACCGTCGCCTATACCCTGAATTTGATGCAGGCCCGGTTCGTGCCCCAGGAGCGCCGAGCGATTTTCCGGCTCGACCGCTACAATTTTTATATCTTTTCTCTGCTCTTTGAGAAATTGCCCTACTCCCTGTAGCGTTCCGCCGGAGCCTACTCCCGCTACGAAACAATCAATCTGGCCGCTTGACTGATGCCATAACTCGCGGGCAGTCTGCTCGTAGTGAACTCGCGGATTTTCAGGATTTTCAAACTGCTGCGGCACAAAAATATTGCTGTCCTCAGCGGCCATTTGCTCAACCCTCCTAACCGCCCCGGCGATGCCCTCCTCGTCAGGAATAAGAATAAGCTCGGCGCCAAGTGCTTTTATGAGCTTCTTTCGCTCCTCGGACATGCCCTCCGGCATAACGATTCGAACATGATAACCCATCAAACGCCCCACTAACGCCAGTCCGATGCCGGTATTACCGCTCGTAGGTTCGGTAATAATCGTATCTTTATTGAGCTTGCCGTCGCGGCGGGCGGCCTCGAGCATCGCAAGGGCTATCCGGTCTTTAATGCTGCCGCCGGGATTGAGAAATTCGGCCTTTGCGAAAATTTTTTCGCCTTTTAACTGTATCAGTGGCGTATTGCCAATAAGATCAAGAATATTATCTGTAAGCATATTCTCCTCACCAGTTTTGTCTATAGAACCGAAAATAAATTAATATGACTTAAGATTTTTATAATTTTTTTCTTGCATTAATTCAAGCACAAACTAAAATACACTCATAAATCGTTGATTTAAGGCTTCTTGCGGATGGTTATTTACAGAAATTATTCCATTATATATGTGAACATTATTTAAGAAAAAAAGTATTGATTTACAGAGAGCAATTTGATATAGTAAGTTTAAATGAATAAAAGCACATTCACAGGGCTGAGGATATCTCGCTTTTTCCTCTCCCTCCGCACCTCAGCCCTGTATCCTCTTTTTCGCGGGAATCGAGGTTTATCGCATTTTTTCCAGTGATTTTCAGCTTCTTAAATCCACATTCTTTTAGAAAATATACCCCTGTCTTTTTCTATGAATTCATGGTCCCGTAACGCTTTTCCCGGTGGCGAAGATTTTTTTATAAACATTAAAACCAGCAGATATTTCGAAAATTTTTGATGTATATATTCTCATAGTACGAGTGAATTAAACAATCTACATAATCTAATCATCTAAGCAACTGTTATATGTTCCAGCACAGAAATCAAGTCAGCAGTATTTTCGGACGATGTTTCGAATAGGAAATGCCTAATTATCCCTGTTATTTTGGATAGAAATTGATATCGTAAAAGATATAAATATCTTCTTTCATGGTGGTAACCTTATAATAAAGGAGCCTGGCGTCAGGGCTTTACTGAATGCTAATTTGTTAATTATTTTATCGCTTTGCTGCCCGGCGGACTGGGGCAATCCTGCCGGGTAATCCTTTCCAGGACTCCGGCCACGATATACGGCGGCTCGGTTACGTTCAATCTTAAATGCGACCCGGCAAAACAGAATTATATGTCAGGTCGTCTCCGGGGTGGTGACACAGGCGATACGGCGATTATCTTATCTTAATGAACCGCACCGAAAACCGGACGCTCGAAATACAAATTCCCAAAGACCGCGCCGGAAAAGATTTCATCGACCTGATCACCAACCAAACAATGCATCTGGCCCGCTCCCTCACAATAGCCCCCAACACAACGATAATCCTCTACCCCACCAACACGGCCAACCAATAAGATAATCAATCCCTCATAGAAAATGTTTAAACACCTCTGCCTTGTATCGAGTCTAACTGACCCAAATGAGTATATTTCTCACGGAATTTTTTTGTATATTGCCTTTCGAGCTGGCGTGAAAGCCCTATATCCTGTAGAGCTTCTTCTAAAGAGATACCTTGCACAGACTTATCAAGCAAACCTAATACCCTAAAAACGGCATGATCGGCTGCGCACACACGCCAGTTCTCTGAAGAAGCACAAAGAAATGCTAATGTTTCATTCTCACCGGGATCAATAATATCTTGATACGGCAGGTCAAATTTATCATAGAAGTTTTTCACAGCAAAAGGTTCTACATCAACTATCTTTATCAATCCTTGTTTTTCGTAAGGCATTAAGTCAATGTACTCTTTATCGTCTCCTTTACTTGCAAAAACAACCTCGTTTTCAGCCACAGTTCTGGTTATTGTGACATCACAAGCTTTTATGAATTGTTCCCAGATACCCAACTCAAAAAGTTTTATAATCGGTCCGGCGTCAAGCAACAGGAATTGTAATTTTTTCATCCGTGAAATCCTCGTCATCCATAAGATACTCCTGAGCTTTCTTATAACTTATACCCATATATTTGGCAAACTGTATCAGAGACAACCTGCCATCTCTCAATGCACGCTGCGCCAAATCGCAGTATCTTTCAGGCAGCGTTTCAGGCTTCTCGGATTCTCTTGGCTTATGAAACTTTGCTAATTGTTTAGCGGCAACAAGATATTGTTCTGTGTCCTCTTTCTTAATTCGGAACAATGTTGATATGCGGTAAACCATAGCATCCAAAGAAACGCCGAATTCCCTTGCCAAATCGTCTACACGATCGAGCGGTGCCGGCTCTTGTTTATCTACAAGGGCAGCAATTCTTTGCTGCAATGATTCTTCAGGCATTAGCAGTTTGCTTGCAAATGAATCGGCGAGGTGTTCTTCGTTCTCACCTGGTTCTTTGCTTTTCGCTCTGAACATGCTCCATGTGAGAAGGTGAAACAGTTCATGGGCAAGGTCGTAGTTTCTGCGCCAGGAAGCGTTCCTGTTGTTCAATAGAATTGCCGGACCGAATTCTTCTGAAACTGTGGATATCGCACTGCCAGCGAATTCCAGGTGGAATATTTTGACGTAATATCTCTCTTCCAGAATTTTTTTAAGGGATGTACTGGGTATATCACCGAGGCATAGATAGTTGTGAACTTTTCTTGCGAAGGATTCTGCTTGTGGCCAACCGAATTGATCAGGATTATCTACATCCGGTTGTGGAAATACAGATTTGCGAGTTTTTGCCGTGCATAATTCCAGCTTATGATATTGCTGGCATAAGCGCCGAAATTCTGCTTCTGTTTCTTTCAATTCCTCTACGTTGCTTGGCCCGTCGCGCCAAAGCATTATTGGCTCAACAGGCAAACTATCTGTCAGGAAGAAATCTATAGATCTCTTATACACCTCTGCCAATTTACTAAGCTGTGAAAACTTCGGCTCCCTCTTGTCGTTTTCAAATTCACTAAGAGATGATTGACCAATACCAGTTTCTTCCGAAGCTTTCTCTAAAGTGAAACCAATAGCATTTCGTGCAATTTGTAATTTTTGTCCAATATTCATTTCAAACCTCCATTTTCTGCTCCCCAGAATATTATACAATACCATCGGCTTATTGTGCATAATTTCTTCTGAAAAACAGAAAATTCCTAAAATATTTCATAAAATTCCTCTCTTTAATAGCGGCGGGTGGTGGTTTTGGTGGGTTTATTGAGGTTTATGAAGAAATATCTCAGTGCGTCGATGGGATGGTCGTATAGGCCGTCTTTGAGCGGCAGCTCGCCGGGTGCGATACCAGAATCGGGGTAATGATAGCACTGCATCGCCTCAATAAGTCTCTGGCATTTCGGAGAGATTATCAGCGAGCTTCTGCCGTCGCCCGAACAAATCGCCCGGCGAATCAGCTCGATTCCCTCCAAAATCCCGCTTCGCTTGTATCGCACGGCAATCCCCAGCGCCCGCAGCTCCCGAACCGCGCTCGAACCTGTCACGTCATTGACTCCGGTGCCGGCCGGGTCACAAAACGTTGCGGCCACCCGCTCTTCGGCAACCGGCGTGCGGCTCTTCATCACTTCAGCATGAACGCTAATAGTCGCCCTGCTGCGAACGTACTCATCTATCACACGCACCACGCCGGCTCCATCGACCTGAATCCAAAGGCACACAAACGGATTTACAAATCCGAAATCCAGCGAGCGATACAGCGGCAGGTTCGCATCGTAATCGATTGGTTTTACATGCACAGTCGGATCGAACTGGTCGAACACAACATTCTCCAGCGAAGGCCTGCGGCAGAGCATTTCCGCTTCCCAGCCCGCCCTGCTTGCCCGACGCATTTGCGTGATGCAATCGTCAATTTTCAGATAGCCGCAGGCGTTCCTCGCTTTGCCCGCACAATCAGTCCACAAGGGACATTGCGAGCAGCTCCTGCCGATGCACTTTTCAATTACTTCCCAAACGCACCACTTGAAAATCGGCGTTCCGAGTTGTGGAGCTGAGCCGACCACCTTCTGCATCAGGCCGTACGGCCGGTGCATCGTGCTGATAAGCTCCATCGCGGCCGTGATGCCATTCGTGCTCATAGTTGTGAACTTTGCGGCTGCGAAGACATCATCATCGAAAAGTTCCAGCTCGTCGCATCGCAGCTTGTGCACATGCTGGCCGCGAACGCTTGTTGCCGACTGGGTCAGGACCTCGACCGCCGAGCCGTTCACAAATTCACACTTCGCCTTCAGGGCCGGGCCGGCAAGGAATTGCTCAAAGCCTCTGTACAAAAAATTCACAAGGTACTCATACATCCTGCCTGACTGCTCGCCGGAGCCGCCCAGGATTCGAACCTGACAACCCGGTTTGAATATGCAATCCAACAGCGTCGCCGCAGCGGCCAGTTCCGTCTTGCCGCCGGCACGATTCGCCCAGACAATGCAGTCGCTATTCGTGCTTCGTGCTGAGTGCTGCGTGCTGTGTATCGCGGAACACGGAACGCCGAACTCAGAACTAAACGTGTGCCATAGGTAATCCATCGGACTGCTGTGTTCGGGACAAATCTTTCTATCGGGTACATCGATGCCAAGAAAGACCTTGATGTAATTTTTCAAATCCAGCTTAGTGCCCGGCCGAACCCGCCGAAGCCGCTCATAAACTCCAGACACTTTTTCAACACCCGTCAAGGCTCTGCTTGGCTGTGACTGGACATTCGAACTCTGTAAAATTGCTGATTCTTTCATTATCTAACCTCCTGATTTGATTGTGATTGCCCCGTGAATCTCTGGTTTAAATGATATGGGATTTGAACCTTATTATACTTTCATTGAATAAGCGGATTCTTATTAAAATTTATGACCTAAAAGTGTAATAAGGCTTACCTGGTGGACTAAATGAGGGCTTATCAAACATTTTTATTTATATATCTTACAATGCGGCAGGGCTTTTTCTAATTCCTTAATCTGCTCATCGGCGACATTAGTCCTGGAAAGAGAAAGCGTCTGCAAATTTGTAAGAGAGGCAAGAGGACTAGCATCAGCAAGCTGAGTGTTGGTAAGTACAAGAGTTTGCAGGTTTGCAAGCCGGGAAAGTGGACCAACATCAGTGACTTGAGTGTCGAGGAGTCTGAGCTTTTTCAGTTTCGTCAGGTCTTTCAGCGGCTCAAGGTCGGATACCTTAGTATGCCAAAGATCCAGCTCTTCAAGATTTGTTAAATCCTTTAACGGTGTAAGATCTGTAACTTGAGTGCGGCTAAGATCGAGTTTTCGAAGGTTTACACAGCCCGCCAGCGGTCCTATATCATTGACATCTGTATGGTCAAAATTAAGCACCTGCAGATTTTTCAAATCAGCCAGCGGCTCTATATCGGTGATTTTTGTTCTAATAAAATTCAACGTTTGCAGATTGGTAAAAGAAGACAGGAATTTAATTTCGCACTGCTCTAATCGAATCAGGTCGAGTTCCTTCAGGTTCGTCAGTCCTGACAGCGATTCGGTGTCACTGCCTTCAGGGAGCATAAGATGAAGAACTTCCAGGTTCGCAACGGAAGCAAGCGGACTGTAATCATTAATATCAGATTCGTTTAAGTTAAGTGTTCGAAGCTTTTCGAGTTTTTCCAGCGGCCTTAAATCTGTAACATGCGTATAATTAAGTGTCAGGTCTTTCAGTTTTTTCAGCTTTGCCAGAGGTTTGAGGTTTTTTACCTTTATGCTGCCAAGCCCAAGTGTCTCAAGCCCGGTAAGATTCTCAAGCGGGCTCAGATCAATCGAATTGAAATCGGAAGGAGTTCGAATACGCAGGGCCATCAGCAGATTCTCCCACCTCGTCGGCTTAATTTCTTCGATTCCTACATACCATATCTTCAGTTTTTCCAGGTTTACCAGTTCTGAAAGAAGTGTTATATCTGTAATCTTTAAGTGAGAAAGTAACAGTTCTTTCAGGCCTGTAAAATCTTCCGGAGTCAAATCCTCCGGTTGTTTGTCTAACTGTCTGGCAATCGCCTTCCGCATGACTTCCGGTGTGCGTTTTTTGTATAGCTCCCTCTTCGGATTCGGCGCCAACGGCTTGTAAATGATTGCACCGACAATCAGCAGCACAAGTAAAACTGAGTACAGAACAATCTTACTATGCGAACGCTTGCCGCGAATCTCGTTTTGGTCCTTATTGGCTGTTTCGCTTTTCATTGTACTTGTGACTTTTTCAGACCATTGCCATTTTTAAGAAAATCCTCTCCGACAATGGACATCCATCAAAAAAATTGTATACCAAAAATCCCTTCCGGTCAATTCAAGTCTTTTTCCCGCTTCAAGCAATTTTCATACCACTAAAACCACCACTAAATCGGCATTTACGGCGGCCTCGGTGACCAGTGACCCGGGATTACAAGTTGTGGCAGGGCTTTTTGCAGCTCTGCTATCTGCTCTTTGCTAATATCAGTTTTGTAAATGTCAAGCTTTTGCAGGTTTTTCAGGGTTACAAGAGGACTATAATCAGAGACCTTGGTAAAGGAAAGATCAATCTTCCGAAGGTTCAGAAAAGATGAGAGCGGGCTTATATCGACGACCCGAGAATTTCTGAGACTTAGCTCCTGGAGTTTTGGAAGTGATGATAGAGGACTAATATCGACGACCCGAGAATTTCCGAGACTTAGCTCCTGGAGTTCTGGAAGTGACGATAAAGGACTAATATCGGCAACCTTTGTGATATTAAGGTCAAGCTTTTGCAGATTAACAAGAAAAGAAAGAGGACTAACGTCAACAATCTGAGTGCTGGAAAGATTAAGCGATTGCAAATTCACAAGCGATGAAAGAGGTTCAATATCAGAGACTCGAGCGCCGCCAAGGTCCAGCGACTGGAGACTTGTCAGAGAGGCAAGAGGGCCAACATCAGCGACCTGAGTACCTGAAAGGTTGAGCTCATGCAGGTTTGCAAGCCGGGAAAGTGGACCAACATCTTTGACCTTAGTGTTCACAAGTCTGAGTGTTCGCAGTTTCATCAGGTCTTTAAGCGGCGTAAGATCGGAAACTGCAGTATTGTTAAGGTCAAGCCATTCAAGGTTTAGCATGTCGGCTAACGGCTTTATATCACTGACCCATATCGGAAGGTACAGCGTTTTCATGTTTGTAAGACCTTTTAGCGGCTCAAGGTCGGATACCTTAGTAACAGCAAGATTAAGCTCTTCGATGTTTATAAGATTCTTTAACGGATCGATATCCGAGACTTGGGTACTCCATAGATCGAGTTTTTGAAGGTTGATACAACCCGACAGCGGCTTTATATCGCTGACATTCGTTTCTCTGAGGTTAAGCTCCTGCATATTTTTCAAGTCGGCCAGAGACTCTATATCAGTGATTTTTGTCATGAAAAGACTTAATCTTTGCAGGTTCGTAAGATTTGAAAGTGGACTGACATCAGAAACCTCCGTTCCAGAAAGGTCAAGCTCTTGTAGTTTCGTAAGAGGTGAAAGTGGACTGACATCAGAAACCTCCGTTCTAGAAAGGTCAAGCTCTTGCAGTTTCGTAAGAGGTGAAAGTGGACTGACATCTGCAATTTGCGTCCGGGGAAGGCAAAGAATTTGAAGATTTTCAAGACAGGAAAGCGTATTAAAATCCGTGACATGTCGTTCTACAAAAGTAAGAGTATGAAGATTTTCAAGATTTGCCAGCGGCCTTAGATCGCTGATCTGTGTTCCGGAAAGATAAAGATTGTTAAGTTTTTTCAGCTTCTCTAAAGGTTTAATGGTTTTTATTTTCGTACCTCTTAACTCAAGCGTCCGGAGATTATTCAGATCCTCAAGCGGATTGATATCAATCAAATCCATCTCGGAAGGATTCAGAATATGTAGTTTTATAAGCAGGTTTTCCCATTTCGTTGTCTCAATTGCAGGAACTCTCAAATCGTAAAGATTCAGTGTTAGCAGATTTTTGAGTTTCGAAAGCTGCGTTAT
>CAZKYP010000140.1:0-8522 GCA_964556885.1 uncultured Pirellulales bacterium
CGGGCGAGCTTTATAAAACCACTGTCTATCCCAAGGGACAGCTTGGAATCCACGGTCTGGCATTCAAAGCCGGTCTTATCGGGGCAAACCTGACCGAATCGCAGTTCGGCCTGGCCAGTATAAAGTTTCGCTGGAACGTCTCCGGCACTTATATGCAGGCGCTTCCGCGAATCTTCAGTACGGACGCCAACGGCAAAGACCAGAAGGAATTCCTGACGGACTTTTTCCCGTCGATGAGCAAGATGGCCACCAACATTTTCCTCAAAGGCTATCAGTGGCCGTTCGACCCGCAGCGGATCGAGAACCTGAAATCATCATTGATAGACGTTTTGGTTTTCAACGAGACTCAAAAAGGCAGGCGCGTCTATATGGACTTTCTGCGTAATCCAATCGGCAACAACTCTATGGCCAAATTCAATATCGCTGAGCTTGAGCCGGAAGCCAAAGAGTATCTGCAAAAAGCCGGTGCACTGCAAAAGACGCCCATCAAACGACTGGCGCACATGAACACTCCCGCCATCGAGATATACAAGGAAAACGGGATCGATTTATATTCCGAACCTCTCGAAATAGCGGTTTGCTGCCAGCACAACAACGGCGGCTTCTATGTCGATAAATGGTGGCAGTCGAACATCCCGCAGACCTTCATCATCGGCGAAATGGCAGGCACACACGGCGTCAAGCGGCCCGGCGGCTCGGCCCTCAACGCCGGTCAGACGGGCGGGTTGCGAGCGGCCGAATATATCGTCAACGTCTATGGTTGTGACATACCTACCTACTCAAAAAATAAAACTCAGATTAACCAGTGTGTGAAAGACATTATCACCGGATTGAAGAAATTCAGTCCCGATACTATCGGGACCGGCCTCGATCCAGTCGAGACTATAGAGCAAATCCGCAATCGAATGACCAAATCAGGCGGGCATATCAGAGAGCTTGATGACGCCACCAAGGCCTTAAAAGACGCCGTTAAACTTTATAAAACAATAAAAGAAATAGGATTCAATTTACAAGACTCCAAATCATTCATTACGGCGATACAGGCCGAACATCAGGCCCTGGCAAGCGTCGCTTATCTTAAAGCGGTTGTCGAATTACTCAAGCAGGGCAGCGGCTCGCGCGGCTCGCATCTTGTGCTTTCCGAGGATGGTGTTAAAATCCATAAAGACGTGATTGACAAGGCAACCGGCAAACCGCTGAAGTTCAAACCTGAGAACGAATCGCTGAGAAACGCAATCTTGTTAATCGAATACAATGAAAAATCTCCCACACTATTCAAAAACAAAAACATCAAATTAAGACCGGCCCCGACCGAAAGGAAGGCATTCGAGCCGGCATGGCAGGATTATAGAGAAGGAAAGATTTACAATCCATAAGGAGGCTCTCCATGGCAGTCATAGAAGTAAAGCCGAAATCAGAATGCAAATATGATATCGTCTCGTTAGGCGAGATAATGCTCCGGCTGGACCCGGGTGACGAAAGGATCCATACAACCCGGCATTTTCGCGTCTGGGAAGGCGGCGGAGAGTACAACGTCGCCAGGGGCCTGAAACGCTGCTTCGGCCAGAGGGCCGCTGTTGTTACTGCCATCGTGGACAATCCAGTCGGCAGACTGCTGGAGGATTTGATTTTTCAGGGCGGCGTCAATACTGAGTACATCAAATGGGTTCCGTACGACGGCATCGGCCGCAAAGCCAGGCTCGGCCTGAATTTCACCGAACGCGGCTTCGGTGTCCGGGCCGCCGTGGGCTGTTCGGACAGAGCCAATAGCGCCGCTTCGCAATTGAAAAAGAGTGACATTAACTGGGAAAAGATCTTCGGCTCAGACGGCGTCCGATGGTTCCACACGGGTGGCATCTTCGCCGCACTGTCGCAGACGACACCCGATGTGATTATCGAGGCCGTCACAGTAGCTAAAAAATACGGTACAATAATTTCCTACGATTTGAATTTCAGAAACTCACTTTGGAAGGACATCGGCGGTCAGAAAAAGGCTATGGAAGTCAATCGCGCCATTTCACAATATGTTGATGTCATGCTGGGAAATGAAGAAGACTTCACAGCAGCTTTGGGATTCGAAGTTAAAGGAATTGGCAAGAGTTTTTCCAAGCTCGATCCGACAAATTTCAAAAATATGATAGAGCAGGTCATAAAGGAATTTCCAAATTTCAAAGTCGTTGCAACAACGCTTCGAAATGCCAGGACCGCCTCAGTCAACGACTGGGGCGCTATTATCTACGCCGACGACAGTTTTCACGATGCGACGCTCAGAGAGAACCTTGAAATATACGATCGCGTCGGCGGCGGTGATAGCTTCGCATCCGGGCTTGTTTACGCTCTATTGGAAGGAAAAACAGCCGAAGAAGCGATCAATTACGGCGCGGCACACGGCGCACTGGCAATGACCACGCCCGGCGACACTACTACCGCCAGTCTGAAAGAAGTGGAAAAAGTCATGGGCGGCGGCGGGGCAAGAGTCGACAGGTAAAATTAATACAATTACAATGAAAAGGCACACATGATACCTCAAACACTCAAATGGATTGGTGACATTGACGGCTACCTGGAGCTGATTGACCAGCGGCAGTTACCTGCCGAGCTTGTCAAGCTGGAGTGCCGTGACATCGAGCAACTGCATCACGCCATAAGGACTCTTTCCGTTCGCGGCGCACCAGCAATAGGCGTCGCCGCGGCTTATGGAGTCGTCTTGGGTCTTCAGGGACTCGGTAAAGATAACAGGCCCAAGGATGCTCTGAACGTTTTAGCCGACACATGCGAATTTCTGGCGGAATCTCGTCCGACGGCTGTGAACCTGTTCTGGGCTATAGACCGCATGAAACGGAAAGCCAAATCAATCGCCAACAGGCATATGGAGATTGATGACTTCCGCAAGAGTCTGCTTGCCGAAGCGAATGCGATTTACCGCCAAGACGTAGAGATGTGCCGCCGCATAGGACAAAACGGCTGCAAATTTATAAAAGACGGCGCTGGTATTCTGACTCATTGTAATGCCGGTGCTCTCGCCACTGCAGGTCAGGGGACGGCCCTGTCGGTGATGTTCGAGGCACAAAAAATCGGAACGAATTTTAAAGTTTATGCGGATGAGACAAGGCCGTTATTGCAGGGCGCTCGACTGACGGCGTGGGAATTGAAACAAGCCGATATTGATGTGACGGTTATCTGTGACAACATGGCCGGGTGGCTGATGAAGCAGGGCAAAATATCCGCCGTTATAACCGGCGCCGACAGAATCGCGGCAAACGGTGACACGGCAAACAAGATCGGCACATACAGCCTGAGCATTCTCGCCGGAAAGCACTGTATCCCGTTTTATATAGCAGCACCGTCAAGCACATTTGACTTGGAAATAAAAACCGGGGCCGAGATTCCCATCGAGGAAAGATCCTTCGACGAGATTGCTATATTGGGTCAAACGCAAATCGCCCCCGAAGGTGTAAATGTATACAATCCAGCTTTCGATGTTACCGAAGCGAAAGATATAACCGCTATCATCACGGAAAAAGGTGTCATCGAAAAGCCCGATACAAATAAAATTCATGAGCACTTAAAGAAAAGATGACAGTTGAAAGTGACTAAAATGCCTAAAGTTTTAAGTGACGAACAGCATCTAACTTTAGCTCACTTTTGGCACATTAGTTCACTTTAGGCACTTTTGCCTAAACTGCGACAACCTCTTTGACCTCGGGCACTCTTTCTTTGAGGACCCTTTCGATTCCCATTTTCATCGTCATAGCCGCGCCGGGGCAGCCCTGACAGGCGCCCTGAAGGCGCACCTTGACGGTATTATCCTCGTCTATACCTACCAGCTCGACATCGCCGCCGTGGCTTTGTAAAGCCGCCCGTAAAACCTCAATTGTATCTTTGACCTTTTCTTCAAAGGTCTTCTCAGTCTCAGAACTACTACTACAGCAACCGCATTTGTCGCACATAATAAATCTCCAAAAATCCTTTCCCGATAAAACGGGATTATATTAAATATACACGAACATTAACAAATCCCGAAAGGGATAGCAAGACAAAGTGCTTAAAGTGAGCTAAAGTGTCTAAAGTAAGCCAACGTCGATTTCAACTTTAGTCACTTTTAACTTTAGGCATTTTAGTCAATTTCGATATCTATCATAACCTTCCTATTATTAAGCCTTTACATACACTCCTACACAGAAACATTTGGAAATGTTCGCAGGATAATTCCAACTTTGCAGGTAATTTGGAATAAAGTGCATGGTTTGTGACTATCCCAAAACAAGTTGCACTCGTAAGAAAATTTCTGTTGTCGTGCAAAAAAATTGCCGAAAAATAAATTATTGACAGAGAACGGCTCTTTGATGTATAATTATATCGTATTTGTATGAAAACATGCAGATACAACCCTGAGATGTCCCGGATTATCGGGATGGTTACGGTGTTATGGCAGGGCTAATAAATTCGGTTGAGTCGGTTATTTTGAAGTTTCGGGATGGCTGGCTCACCGGAAGGTTCCCTTAAAGCCATAAATGATCGGAATAACATAGGGTTTCCATTTTGCGTCTATTGCATGGGAACCGTGACAGCGTTTATCAGGAAAGGAAAGAAGATGCAATCCAAGTCTCATGATTCGGCTTCGATCCCGACGGACATCGGGAAAAAATCCACTATCAAAACAGGCGCACAAATTATCGTCGATACGCTCATCGAACTGGGCGTCGAGACGATGTTCGGCTATACCGGCGGTGTGGTATTACCCTTATTCGACAGGTTGTACGACGCACCGATAAACTTCATAGTCCCTCGTCATGAACAGGGCGGCTGCCACATGGCCGATGCATACGCCCGCGCCAGCGGCAAGGTCGGCGTTGTTGTAGCAACCAGCGGCCCCGGCGCATGCAACCTGGTCACCGGCCTGGCGACTGCAATGATGGACTCAGTTCCGATTGTCGCGTTGACCGGCCAGGTCCGTACGGACCTTATCGGAAACGATGCGTTTCAGGAAGCCGACACCACCGGTATTACGCGTCCGGTTACAAAGTACAATTCCATCGTTAAGGACATTAAAGACCTGGCGCGCACCGTTCGCGAAGCGTTTCACATCGCATCGACCGGACGGCCCGGTCCGGTTCTAATCGATATTCCGGTTGACGTGGAAGTCAATAAATGCAAAACAGATGATTCCGTCGAACTGAACCTTCCCGGATATAAACTTCGCACCGCCGGACACGCCAGACAGATATCGACTGCGGCCAAGGCAATTAATAACTCGCAGCAACCGGTTCTATATGTCGGCGGCGGCATTATAATCGCAAACGCCGCAGAGCAGCTCAGAGCGTTTGCGGAAAAGGCACATCTGCCGGTGACAATGACGCTGTTGGGGCTCGGCAGTTATGACCAGAGAAAACCGGAATCGCTCGATATGCTCGGTATGCACGGCTCAGCGTACGCAAACTACGCTGTACAGGAATGTGACCTGCTGATTGCAATCGGCGCACGTTTCGATGACAGGGTTACAGGTAAGGTTGCAACTTTCGCTCCGAACGCAAAGATAATCCATATCGACATCGACCCGGCAAGTATATCCAAAAACGTTCACGTGGATATACCTGTCGTCGGTGATGCAAAGGAGATACTTAACGCCCTGATAAAAGAGGTGGAGTATCGCGAACGAGAGATCTGGTTCAAAAAAATAGCCGAGTGGAAGAAAAAGTTCCCATTCCGATACGACCGGAACGCCTCGACGATAAAACCTCAATATGTAATCGAAGAAGTCTGCCGACAGACCAATAACGAAGCCATAATAACGACGGGCGTCGGACAAAACCAGATGTGGGCGGCCCAATTTTATAAATTCGTAAGGCCGCGACAGTTCATAAGCTCCGGCGGATTAGGTACTATGGGATTCGGACTGCCTGCGGCTATCGGAGCGCAAATCGCAATGCCTGATTCGATCGTTATCGATATAGACGGTGACAACAGTTTCAATATGACGATGACAGAGCTGTCTACGGCAGTCGAGCACAAGCTGCCCATCAAAGTGTGCATCCTGAACAACGGGTACATGGGAATGGTTCGACAATGGCAGGAGCTTTTCTACGGCAGGCGGTATTCCAAGACCCATCTGCAGAATCCGGAATACGAAGCCCTTGCAAAAGCCCTCGGTGCAGTCGGCATGACCGTCGAGAAAAAGGCCGATGTTCCGAAAGCGATAAAACAAATGCTCAAGGAAAAGGTGCCCTGCGTGATCGATTTCAAAGTCGAACGCGAAGAGAACGTCTGGCCGATGGTACCGGCCGGAAAGAGTATCAGCGAAATGGATGGACTCGATATACTGGAAAGCATGGCATAAAGAAAAATATCAAATATCAAAAGGTAAAATGCAAAAATAAGGAAGATCACTTGGGAATCCACAATTTTAATCTTTCATATTTGATATTTAATTTACAAAGGAAAATAAAATGAAACACATACTAAGTGCATTAGTCGAAAACAAACCCGGCGTCCTGGCCCACGTTGCAGGTATGTTCGCGGCCAGAGGATTTAATATAGACTCACTCGTTGTCGGCAGAACAGAAGAGCCGGCAATGAGCCGCATGACCATTGTAGTTATCGGCGACGATAAAGTCGTCGAGCAGGTCCGAAAGCAGCTTGCCCGGATTGTTCCGGTTGTCAAAGTCCAGGATTTTGTCGGCCAGCCGGTGGTTGCAAGAGATTTGATGCTCATTGCCGTCACGGCTCCGCCCGAAAAAAGACCTGAAATCCTTGCGATGATAGAAATGTTCCAGGGAAAAGTCGTCGATATCGGCCAGAAACACATTATGGTCGAAGTCAGCGGACCAGAGGAAAAAATCGAGGCATTTATCAATATTTGCAGGCCTTACGGTATCAAAAACGTAGCCAGAACCGGTACGATAGCGATGCCGAGGCAGTCAAAAATAGACAATCCACAGGTGCAACCTCAAAGTTGAGCCTTTTATAAGCGACAATTAATGTAAATTAAGCTGTAATAGGAATTTGTCGAAATACTCGTTAATTTGATAGAAAAGCTGTTTTAGGTGTAAATGCCCGATAGTTTAAGTTTTTTGTCCCAAAAAAAGCACAAAAACCTTATAATATACTAAGCGACAGGAAGCAAAAGGATATCAGCGATAGAGCTTTGGTATTCTTTGCGTTCCAATGAAAAGTATAATTGCTCAGCAATTACATAAAAAATATTATATTAACGGAGGTATGTTATGAAAAAGGCCGCTCTGTGTGTCTTATTAACGTTGATTTTTCTCACGCAGGGATGCTGTACTATATTCACAAAAGAGCCCCAGACAATCACTATTACTTCCAGACCTGAAGGAGCAATGGTACAAATCGGACCATACGAGGGTGAAACACCGTTACAAGTTACACTGCCGCGGGGTAAGGATTATATGATAACGGTGACCTATGGGGGCCAAACTAAACGAGAAAATCTGCACAAGGAAGTCGAGAATATTTACTTTCTGAATCTGATTCCTCCATGGTTCGGCCTGGTGATTGATATGGCCACAGGCAAGATGTTTACATACGAGCCATTAAACTATAATTATATTTTCTACCAGTAAACCTCGAATGACATCAATTTCAAAGGGGCTGCAAATTAGAATTTGCAGCCCTTTTTTAGAACAACTTAATTTCCAAACTAAAAGTGTTCTAAAACATCGCACAATCTTACCATAAACTCAATCCACAGCTTTTCCACAAAACAAGTTTATGATGTGCAAAACATGTGAAGAACAAAATTTTTTTTATGCGTAAGTCCAACCCGAACAGCAACCTCCATCAAGTGGAAAAGAAATTGTCCAAAACATAATTGATTGATTCATTCATTAGTTGTCCAATAATAGTTATCTTATCAGTACAACTACTTTAAAGAAGAACGGAATCTTATCCTGTACCTGCCAGGCGTAAGGATAAATCCTGCTGGTACGGAATGAGAGCTTGGCAAATATGAACCCTTGGTAGGGGAGAGTATCGATGCAGAGCACTATCACGGATGACGTCCTGATTAACCAGGAGACAACAGAAACCCATATAAGTGCCATAAACGAGGCCCTCGCGGAAAAAATCGGCCCGCAGAAGTTTCGAATCTGGTTCAAGAATTCGACGAAGCTGACGCTTACCGGCGAGTACCTTAAAGTCGGCGTGCCGAACCTGTTTATTGCAAGATGGATAGAAAACCACTTCCTTAAAGAAATCACCCAGGCAGTTCAAAAAGTCACGGGAACAGAGCCAAAAATCAATTTCACCATCGATCCGGAGTTGTCCGGTACCGATGGACGTCGGGAGAGACGGCCCCAGCCGGATTCGCAGGCATCTGCTGCGGCCGGAAAGTTTCAAAACCGCTTTCACAGTAAAAATATTTCCACTAAAGAAGGAACTCGAAAGAAACTTAAGCTCAGTCTGGATACATTCATTGTCGGCCCGTCAAACGAGCTGGCCTACAACGCCGCTAAAGCGGTGGTAAACGAACAAAAAAGCCCATTTAATCCGCTGTTTATTCA
>CAZKYP010000141.1:0-8452 GCA_964556885.1 uncultured Pirellulales bacterium
TCCCAGCAATTCTACCTGCTGTGTGAGTGACAATTGTTGGATTAGTTCTGTCAACTGTGTGCGCAACGGGCCGTCGCCGACAATTTTCAATCTCAAATCCGGTATTTCCTTTATTACCGAAGCGAAAGCCATCAGCAGGATTTCGAAGCCTTTTTTGGGGACCAGGCGGCCAGCAGCGATTATAGT
This sequence comes from uncultured Pirellulales bacterium, assembly GCA_964556885.1. Lineage (GTDB taxonomy): Bacteria > Planctomycetota > Phycisphaerae > Sedimentisphaerales > Anaerobacaceae > CAZKYP01. The sequence continues at coordinate 187 of CAZKYP010000141.1, forward strand.
CCTGTTATGTTTCGTTTCACGACATTTGGAATTAATACTGGTTCCGTGGTAACATAAATTCAGCTTGTGGTGATACAGGACCGGCAGTTGGGCTTTGAGATACCTCAGACCCTGCAGCGTACAGGTTATTACGAATTTCGCACGGGACACTTTCGCTTCGACGGCGCCGTGCTCTACGAAGATATCTCTCGCATGGGCGGAGATGCTGAACGGCCGGCCGGTGGTTACCGATAAAGCCATCCCTATAACCGCCGGCCAGCTCAGAAAATAAGCGTGAATATGGGAGATATTTTCCTTGTCGAGCTTCTTGGCGAAAAAACCGATTGTATGCAGGTTACAGATTAATGTCACTGCCTCTTTCGGACAGCGAAAAACAAGGCCGAGTATAAGCCGGATTAACTTACAGCAGCCCAGATGGTATCTGGTCGTTAGATAGTAGATTGATTTGATCCCACGGGCGGAAAACAAAGGAGGTCTATAAAAGACTCCGCCGGTTTCGTTGGATTTGTTTGTATTCGGCTCACCTGCGGCCGCAAAGATGCTGATATCGAATCCGAGAGCACGCAAACCGTCGATTTCCCCGAGAGCGAATGTCTCTGTCCGACACGGAAATGTTGTGAGTATAAGTCCGATTTTCATACCTCTTGTTTTATTAAATCGAGTTCTATATGTTTTACCTGTTGACAATTACAATTCCCCGAGACTTCATGGTAAACTGAGAGTGTTTGTTCGGCGGCCCTGACCCAACTGAATCGGCCGCTTCGTTTTAAGCCCATTTGTACAAGTTTATTTCTGAGCTGATTATCTGTGAGTATCAATATAATCGCCTGAGTTATTTGCAGGGCATTTTGTGAATCGACGACCAGAGCCGCATCCCTTAGTGTCTCTTTAAGTGCACCGTTCCCACTTGCGATGACCGGCGTCCCGCATGCCATGGCCTCCAGCGGCGGGAATCCGAAACCTTCATACAGGGATGGGAAAACAAAGACATCCGCCATCTGGTAAACACACGGCAAGTCTTCTCTGTCGACGTAACCGGTCCGGATGACATTGCCGGAAGTAATTTGCCTTTTTATTTCATCAAGTTCGGTCCCGGCCGACCATGCTCGTTTTCCAACGATAACAAGCTTGTGTGGCAGACCTTTTTCATGCAACTCCTTTTGAACGCGCAATAGAGTTCGGATATTTTTTTTTGGCTCGATATTGCCGACGTAGAGGATGTACCTGTCCGGCAGATTATAACGTGCTTTGACATCGGCGTTTCGATAGGGATCCCTTTTTGTATTGAATATGTCATCGATACCGGAGTGAATGGTACGAATCCTGGAGCATGGCATGTTGAAGTTTCGTTTAACATCATCGCTCGAGTGTCCTGAAACCGATATGACACAGGATGCCTTTATTGCGGCAATTTTCATGAAAAGGTTGAAATAAAGCGCGTTCGTTCGTTTGCACCACTGCGGGTGGTCGATTGCTATCGTATCGTGGATTGTTACGACGTATGGGACCGATGTTTTCCGGAGCGGGCATATATAGCTCGGACAGTGCAGCACGTCCAGTTTTTCTTTTAACGCCAGATACGGCAGTTGGGTGTGCTCCCAGCAGATTCTTGCCAATCTTGTCTTTAGGTGTTTTACTTCGATAATCCTCAGGTTATCCGCCGCTGTCACGTGCTCTCCGACCAGGTCCGGCTGGTTCGTAAATACGATATAATCGTTGTCCGGGTCGATGCGTAACAATCCGTTCAGCAGGCCGAGGCAGTAGTATTCCACCCCTGATATATATTTATCCATCGTATGGAAATTTATGCCTATTCTCATATTGTTTTCACGTAGTCAGGACCTGTTCATAAATTTGCTTTATAAGCGAGGCAGTTCGGACGGCGGTAAAATTCGAAACGACCAGATCGTAACCGGCACTTGCCAGCCCGGCTGCGAATGCCTTATCCGCTGCAACTTTCAACATTGCTTCGCTCAATCCTTCGATATTGTCTTCTTTAACGAGTAAGCCCGTTTTGCTGTTTTGGATGATCTCGCTCGGCCCACCTGAGTCGGCTGCAATTACAGGGATTTTATGGGCCATAGCCTCAATAATGACGCGTCCGAATGGTTCTTTCGATGCCGTATGTACCAGGCAGTCGATTTCCGGCCATACATTTTCCATATTTTCCTGCCAGCCTGAGAATTCGATTCTTGAGGCTATGGGCGAGCTTTTAACATATTCGAGCAGGGAATTTTTATAATCTCTATTGCGTTCGAAAATATCGTCACCAATCAGCATGAACCTTGCCTCCGGCAATCGGCGGCTGACGAGTGCGGCCGCTTTTAGAAATGTAATTTGGTTTTTCCAGGGAACAAACTGGCCCACATTGGCAAAAACAAATGGGAGTTTGCTGTAATAAGCCGGCTCGATGGTCCGGCATGATGACGAATCTATTCCATTGTAGATGACATTAATTTTATCCGGATTTATCCCGTTTTCAATGAGTGCATTTTTGACAGTGCGGCTTACAGCGATTATTTTGTTGCTGAAGCGTCCGCAAAATTTCGATACGAATTTCAAATTCGCCATATCGCGGGCGTGCACGATCAGCTTTTTTCTTGTTACGACGGCGACGACAACCGAAGCGGCGCCTGCATAAAAACTGTTGGCATGGATGATATCCGGCCTGGTTTTCAGTGAAATTCTTATCAGGCGGCAGATTGTTTTCAGCCAGTACCACAGGCTTAAAAGCGACCTGTAGCGGTATTTAGGCGGCTGGGGCAGTTTGTATATATCGATTTCAATTGCCTCCAGGGCCGCCTGCAGCGGGCCTGTGCGTGGGCAGGCCACACTTATATCCATTTCAGTACGTAAGTGTTTAGCCAGTAACAACATACTTCTTTCGGCTCCGCCGATTCGGCCTTCCAGGTTCACTAAAAGTATTCGAGCCATAACAAAAACTAATTCCGAATAAGCCCCATTCTCATGTAAGCCATAATCACATGTACGTTCTTCGTCCGGCTTATCTATATCTGACAGCGAAGCTCACAGGCCTGATGTTGATGCAAATATCTTGAAAAAGTTGTTGTTTTTTAAATTTTCAACCAGTGGCTTTAATTCTTTTACTCGTTGGGTTTACAGCAATGAAATATTCGTTTATTCAAGAAAATCGCCTGTTAAAATGAGTAATTTGTGTTTATAGAGAAAGATATAATTATTTTTACATGGGCTATTGATATAAATGGGAAATCGGTTGTATAATACCCCCGATACAGCGAGTTCAGCCAACATTGGATGAGCGACAATCGACGGATTTCGAACTTATGAAGGGGTGTGTCCGTTAGTATCGTATGGTACGCAAAACAGAACCTGTGGTCTGAATCGAGATGGTTTTCTGTGATTGAGGCAGGGCAGGTATGTCGGAGATGTTTGGAAGCAAGAGGATTTTTCCTGCTTTAATATTCAGGCGATGAGAATATGAATTTGTCTATGATGTCATGTCCATTATTGTCGCGGCCTCCTCCGCCGGATTTTTGCATTGTTAATCTTTATTTATATGTTTTTTTGCAAGCCAATATCAAAATTTTTAAAGGAGAAAACTATGCCGGGAAGAAACAGGGTTACAATATTTGTATTGGCGGCCGTCTTTTTGTTTTTGATTCAGGGGTGTGCTCAAAAAACAGTGCCTCACATGGGTTTTGGCAATTTCGATATTAGAGCTGAAATATCTCGAAACGATATCGAAGTGCTTGACCGGGTCGAAGGGACATCTACAAGCTCGACGTACCTTGGAGTTGTGGAAATTGTTGATGGAAACAAGTTAAAGCTCTTTGGCATACCCTTCTTTAAGGAGAGATTTACCCCCTGTGGATTGGAACATCTTTATATTACGACGGAGGACAGGGCATATTATAAAGCCCTTGAAGCGGCCCCGCAGGCTGATGTAGTATTTTTTAAGAGCATGGACAATGAAATCGATGGTATACCGGTGATTTGGGGAACTAAGTCGGTTACATTTAGTGGAAAGGCGATTAGGTTAAAAGCTGATCAATAAAATTCGATAGTAGTTATCGGGGACGTTTATCGACCGTTCGGTTGGGGATGGATACCTAAGCGGGGCCAAAGGAGGAAAAGACCGAACTCATAAGGCGGATAAACGTCCCTTTTTTTATTTTTGTAATTTTTTTTCATCGTGAGTGACATAGGGCTGTCACCCCTGAGAAGAAAATATATAAAAAGTACATGACAAAAAATCAACATGCCTCTATTTTTTACTTAAATAGAGTAGAAAGAGCTATATAGGCGAGCAACAAACAACAGTTTGACAACTTTTGGCGAGAAAAATCGAAGATCCGGCTTTTCTTAGACGGAAGGCTTTTTAGGGAAAGGATTCTTAACAATGAAGCTGGCGGGTAATGAATCTCAAAAAAAATCGCGATTTTTAGTGTAACGAAATTTTAGATAACCCGTCTACATAGAAAGAGAGGTGATTCCAATGGGCAGATAAAAAAGGAATTGTGGATGAAATTTCTTGATTGTATCAAATGTCTTTAGGATAATTTTATACTTGAAAGGAAAAAGCATTATGAAAGTTATAAGTTCTTCTCGATCGCTTTATATGTGTCTACTTATTTTGATGGCATTAGTCACATGGTCTATAGTCAAACCAGAGGTTGTAAATGCTTATGATTTTTCTGCATTTTATGGGGCTGGAAATTGTCATTGTGCAGATACGAGTTTTTGCCCAACAACGCTAGGTTGTGATAGCGGCATGTGGATCCAATATTGTTTGACTGGATATCCTGCAACCGAAAGTTGCGAAAAAGATACAAGCAATAAACCATGTGGTACTTTTAATGGTGAGGGTTCTCCCTCAGGTGGTTGTGGTGTTTATGTGGGTGGGTCATATAATTGTGAGAAGATTGATTAAGGAATTCAACTATTTGGTTGGATGAGTGTTAGTTTTATAGTTTTTTCATATTTAATCTTTGATTACTGGCCTTCCTGAGTTTTTTTACTTGGAAGGCCAGTAATGGGATTGGTTTTGTAGCAGTAGCGAACTATTAGTGAAGGATGTCGTGTAAAGCTGGAGTGTGTATAATTTCTCTTCCAGCACAATACTATGATTTAAATCATTAGGAGTTTACCGAGTATTCTATATGTTTTAAGATGATGTTTTTGGGAAAGGAAAAGTGTTATGAAAACTCTATGTCATTCACGAATACTTTATATGTGCCTACTCATTTTGATGACATTAGTCACATGGTATGTTTTTAGACCGGAAGTTATAGATGCTACTAATTTTTCTACTTTTTATGGAGCTGGAAATTGTAAATGCGCAGAAGTAAGAAACTGCCCGCATTGGTGTGAAAGCGGCCAATATATTGTTACATGTCATCCACATCCAGAAACCGAAAGCTGCGAAGAAGATGACGAAAATCATCCATGTGGTACTGATGGAGAATGTAGTTCTTTTACAGGTGGGACATATGATTGTACAATAATAGTAATTGCGGGGTGACTGAAGTTACTTGGTTAGATGAATGTTAGTTTATGAATTTTTCATGTTTATTGTTTGGTTACTGGCCTTTCTGAATATGTTTTTATCGGGAAGGCCAGTAAGGGAATTGGTTTTTAGTTTTGCTTAAGTATCAAAAAAAATATTTTTAAGGGCGCAAACGATGAGAGTCAATCATGTTAAAGATAGTGGCAAAATAGTCCTTCCATTCGAATTGTTATTTTTCATTTTTTTATTGTGTACTCCAATGTCACTTTTAGCACAACAAACAACTAAACAAGTGGGTGTTAATGACTTACTGGAATTAAGCCTTGTTTCTTATGAATCGCTACCTCCCTATGCTATGCATGTTGAGACAGAATTATCTTTTTCTGTACCCCAAAGCTCGGTTGATGGCGAAATCTATATCTTTGAGAAAAGATATGACAACACAAGATTAGATGTACTTTATCAACGTTATGAGGTAAGAGGTCAGGAAAAAAAACTGGTATATGACAAAAGGGGGATATGGACAGGTGAGCAGTTTCAATGGCGGCAGCAATATTTAGGAAGTGGTATTGATAAATACCAACAAATAATAGCAGCAGGTTCTTTTAAAGATGACGAAGCGAAAAGGTTGTTGGTATCGCCATACAGTGGGAGTTTCACTTCAGGATTTTTAGTAGGAGATTCGGAGCATGTTTGCAATATATTAAAGCAGTCAGGTGTTGCCAAACTATATGACAAAACTGAAACCATTGATGGTAATGCTTGTTATGTGGTTGAGGGTGAAACACAAAACGGGAGGTATAAGATATGGATCGATCCTAATAGTGGTTTCAATGTGAGAAAGGCTATCGTTAATAAAAAAATTGGTGATCTATATTATAGTCAACCAATCACTACAAAAAAATCTCAGGAAAAGGTGTTTCTTGGTTGTGAAATAAACTTGTCTGATGTGGAAGTCGAAAAAGTTGGCGTGTATTTCATCCCAACTTCAGCTAACCTAATTCGTAAGGACAAATACAGCGACGGGACAACCGGGCAGGTTAGTTGGAGTTCAAAGAGATCAAAAATTCAATTGAATCCAAACTTCGAGAAAATGGGGGCTTTTGTTATGGATGGAATACCAGAAGGAACAAGGATTGTAATGAACGAATATCCGGGACTTAAGTACATATGGGCTAACGGTAGATTCATTTTGGATGTTGGTCTTGATGTTATAGAAGACGTTGATAAAGTGACACAGGAGATCATATCAAACGGAGATGTTCCTCCAATGCTAGGTTCTATAAGGGAGTCAGTTAATATTGATGCTGAACCGAACGCATTGGGAGTTATGCAGTCAGATAATACTAATTCTCAATCAGAAGTTCTCTCGGAAACAGGTTTTTCTCTTTTTATGTTATTAATCCCGATTGGATTGCTGATTATCGCTGTTGTCGGTTGGCAAATATTCGGTCGGCTTAAAACTTAAAGGAGAATCAAAGATGTGGAGATATAGTTCAATAAATAAAAGAATCCGGTATTTCATATTGTTAATTTTTTCTGTTATGTTTTTATTTGATGTTTTGTCCCTTGCAGTGGGTGAAGATCGGAAAAGTACAACTCTCAAGTTAAAAAAGAGCGTGAGTGGTCCTTATTGTGGTTTACATTGCCTTTATACTATAATTAAGATGGCTAATAAAGAAGTCGAATTTCAGGAATTATTAAAGCATGAATATATAGGTTCGAGTAAAGGCAGCTCTTTTTTGGAGCTAAACAAGGCCGCAGAGGATTTTGGACTGTATATGGAAGCTGTAGTTAAAATAACCAGCATAGACTTAAAACGTTCCGATTATCCTATCATCCTGCACGTTAAGCTTAGTATAAAAAGTCAAGAGTATGATCACTACGAATTGTTTTTGGGGACAAAAGACGGCAAGGCAATGTTGTTCGATCCTCCCAATCCGGTCAGGTTGGTTCCTTTCAGTGAATTGGCTCCGCGATGGGACGGAAATGGTCTCATTGTTTCGGCAGAACCTATTGACTTTGCTTCGGTCATTGCTCCTGCACGAAAGCGATTTGTCATTTATGCGGTGGTTGTGATTGCTATAATTTTTGCTTTGCATTGGGCGAAACGCCTCATTCCGAAAAAATTGCTCGATTCCCGGATTAAATTAATGGGTCTGTCTATAACACAGGCAGGAGCATTTGCTGTTGCAGCTTTAATTATCGGGATGTTATATCATTTTGCTTTTGATGAAGGATTGCTGGCTAATGCAAATGCAACGGCCGCGATTCAAGAGGCACACGCGGGCAATTTCATACCGAAGATAAGCGAGAGGAAAGTTCATGATTTGCTTGGGAACCATACGGTGTTTATAGATGCAAGAATGTCTCGTGATTATAAAGCAGAGCATTTGGAAGGGGCGATTAGTGTGCCGGTAAATTCCACCGATGAGGAACGAAAAAAGGCAACCGCTGATATTAATAAAGATACTCATATTGTGCTGTATTGCCAGAGTGCCGGCTGTAGATATGCCGAGATTGTGGCACTCAAACTTATCGAGGACGGCTATACTGATATATCTATATACAAAGGCGGCTGGGCAGAATGGGCGGCCAAGAACGGTAAGATAAAACAGGAGCAATCATGAGAATTAAATCGAAGATATGGAAAAAGATGCTGACCGGATTTTCGGTCATTGTGCGATTGGGACTGGGCTGCATGTTCATATACAGCAGTCTGTCGAAGATACGCCAGCCTTATGATTTTCTGCATGATGTGTATAACTATGAAATTGT
>CAZKYP010000142.1:0-8349 GCA_964556885.1 uncultured Pirellulales bacterium
GGCAATAACCACCAGCAGCTCGATTAATGTAAAACCCTTTCGTCGATTCATCGTTACACCTCACTATATTTTGTTATATGGTTAAAAAAACGCCAATATTAAGCATATTGGTATTATACGCTCAAATAGTTATATGTCAATAAAAAACTGCGTAAATTCATGTTTTTTGGGACATTATTTAGATATATTGGTAAATGGGATATTCACGTTTGTTCCATTAAATCATAATAACATAATCGAGCCTTTTGTGCAAATAAAATACTGAATCCTCCCTTCAAATCGGTCTTTACAATGAATATTTTCATCCTGATTTTTTATTCCCCAGGTCCGCTGAGCGGCCGAACCGAATAAGTTATTTGAAATATTGAATTAAATTCATCACTTATCGGATTTATCTTGACTGGAATGTGTCAAGTTTGTTATAAACATTAACGTAGGAGTTGGTATATGTATGAGGTCAGCGTTCGCATAAATTTATACATCGAACCGTCAGAATTTTAACGTTTTTAATGATTTTCCGATATATAGACAAGACGAAAAAGCTCAACAATCCTGTGAGGTTTACTTAAAACTGCCAATATTCTATTCGTTTAGAATTAGTTTTTAGCTAAAATTGGTGGTTTTTAGGGAAAGGAGGTGGTTTTTCATTTCATTTTGACCGTAATTATTCCGAGCTAATATGGAAATATCAGATATACAAAGAGTAGCGATAGCTATCTTTATATTATTCCAGTATTTAACATAGGAGAAATATCATGTGCAGAAAATTGTTTGTTTTAGCTTTTGTCACTTCGATGCTGGTTACGTATTCTATCGCACAGGCTGAGGTATTCGTCGATAATTTTGATGCTCCCCGTGATTATATTACGGAGGGTATCGATGGTACCGCATGGGATGGATTTATTGGTCTTGGCAACAATGAGACGGTAAATGCTCTTAACGCTTCAATAGGCAGGGAAGGATCACTATACATGGAATCGGAAGGTTCCTATTGGGAGGGTGCTTTTTCGCCGAGGGGACCCTTCCTGTATAAAATCATTCAAGGTGACTTCATCGTCTCGGTTGAAGTCACGGATTTTCCGGGTCTTCCGGATAGTATACAAGGAAGAACCGAACACTGTGACTCATTCATAATGGCGAGAGTTACTGACCTTGACGATGCCGGTCCAGGAGAAGATTTTGAGTGCATGCACTACTTCCCGACCTGGGTTGGAAATATGGGACGAAATTACGACAACAATAGTGAAAGTGAGTGGGGTCTTACCGGAGATAATTATGATGGCGCCAGATATATCGAGTTGGAACGCGTTGGAAACACATTTTATTTCCGAAGGAGTTTTGATGGTCAGACATGGACCGAGATTATTGGTTCTCCGGTTACACGAGAAGATATGGATGGTCTTTCACTGCAGGTAGGTCTAGCGCATTCGATGTATAGTCCAGAAGTTGGTTATGTAGCTTTTGATAATTTCCGTATAGAAGGCCCTGGAGTTGTGTCCGCCGGAAAAGCCTCCCTGCCAAGTCCTGTCGATGGGGCCGATGAAGTGGCTCGTGATGTTACTCTGGGCTGGAAACGGGGAATTTCAGCCGAGTCACATAATGTGTACTTTGGTGTTGATGTCAACGATGTTGCTGAGGCCAGTGTGGACGAGCCTCGTGGCGTGCTAAAAATTCAAAATCTGGGATTATCGACATATGATCCCGGTATTCTTGATTATGGCCAGACTTATTACTGGCGGGTTGATGAGGTCAATGATGCTGAACCGGATAGTCCCTGGAAAGGCGAAGTTTGGAATTTTACAACTGCCAACTATATTGTTCTCGATGATTTTGAAGATTACAATGACTTTTCGCCCAACGAGGTATGGAATACGTGGATAGATGGCTTCGGAGATCCGACCAATGGCTCGACAGCCGGTTATCCGGATCCTGATTTCATCGCCGGAGAACATTACGTAGAAACAACGATACGTCATGGCGGTAAACAATCATTACCGATATTCTACGATAATAAGAGTGCCAGGCTTTCTGAAGTAACAAAAACTCTAACTGATGTACGTAACTGGACTGTGGATGACCTTGTCACATTGACTCTTTTCTACTATGGTGATGCAGGTAATACAGTCGTACCAATGTATATCGTTCTTAATGGTGCTGCGGCAGTTACAAATGAAGATCCACGGGCAGTATTAGATACTGACTGGGTTCAGTGGGACATCCTGTTGCAGGATTTTGCAGATAAGAGCATAAATCTTACCGGCGTCAATAGCATAACTATTGGCTTTGGTAATAAAGATAATCCGGTTGTCGGTGGTGCGGGTCATGTATTCTTCGACGATATTCGCCTATCCCGCTTACTGCCTGCAGATACTGAGCCGGAACCGGAATCAGTCGATCCAGGCACTGCTAATCTGGTGGCTTCTTATTCATTTGAGAACAATGCTCAGGACAGTTCCGGTAAAGGTCTACATGCGACTTTATCAGGTGGTGTACAATATGTCCAAGGAGCAACCGGTTATGGATCTGCAATTGCATTGGATGGTGCGAATGACTATGTTGAGTTGCCGATCGGTTCTGCTATTAGTTCTATGACGGATGCCACTGTTGGATTGTGGGCGAATTTTAGCGGTGACGGCGGTGGATGGCAGCGTTTATTCGATTTCGGCAGCAGCGAGACTAATTACATGTTCCTGACGCCAAGTACTGGCACTACTGGTCCGATGCGTTTTGCGATCAGGAACGATGATACTCCTGAATCCCAGGTCACAGCGCCGTACAGGCTTCCAACGGGTTGGCACCATGTGGCAGTTACGATAGACAGCACAAGCATGGAGTTGACTCTTTACCTTGATGGTAGAGCTGCTACAAGCGGCACGACACAAATCCTGCCGATGGATATGGGCGAGACGACTCAGAACTGGCTCGGCAGATCGCAGTTTGCCGCTGATGCTTATTATATGGGCAGCGTCGATGAGGTGAAGATTTATGACAAGGCGTTGTCTTCGCTTGAAGTGCTTTATCTTGCAGGCAAATAAATTCAATTAGGAGTAACGACATGTATAGAAAAATGATTTATGTGATTTTGCTTATTTCGGTGATGGCAGTCAGCACACCGGCACAGGTACCGGTCGTAGTATTCAGTGACGATTTTGACACACCTCATGATTATCTGGCAAGAAATGTTGCCGGAACCGGCTGGGATAGTTACATCGGCTCTGGCGAGGGTGAGACTGTCGACGCTCTCAATTCTTCGATGGAGCGGGCCGGCCAGCTTTACATGGCATCGACTAACGGGTGGTGGTCGGAACCATGGGAAACCCTGGGTCCGTTTCTGTATAAAGTAGTTGAAGGTGATTTTATTGCGACGGTTCAGGTTGCTGATTATGCTGGTAATACTGGTGCGTTGGTTTATCACAACAATTGCGGCTTGATGGCCAGGGCTTTTCTCGAAGGAAATCGTGACGATGCCGGGCCCGGTGAAGACTGGGTTTCCATAGATTACTTTCCCATTTGGAACTGTGGTAATTTCGTCAGGACAGCCAACAACAATGTACGGTTCGAAAACGGTCATAATGGCAAGGCGTTCAATCTGGATCCTTACCTTCAGCTCGAACGCAAAGGCAATACGTTTCATTTAAGGACCAGCACAGATGGTGTAAACTGGACTGAGATGATTGCATCCCCTGTGACGCGTGATGATTTTGACGGTTTACCTCTTCAAATTGGGCTTCATCATGCTACTTTTTCCACTACACCCGGTTATGTCGCCTGGGAAAATTTCAGTATTGAAAAGCTCCTTCAGCTCAAGGCCTTTGATCCGGTTCCCGACGATGGTGCCGATAACGTAACAGAACCGATGCTTCGATGGCAGTCGGGAGAGACGGCCGCATGGCATAATGTTTATTTAGGCACTGACCCGGATGCTCTTGAGCTTGTAGCTCATAATACTGTTGGGCAGACTGAATATCATCACGAATCCGGTTTTACTCCGGGTGCTACTTATTATTGGCGTGTAGATGAGGTTGAAGCCGACGGCGTAACGATACAGGAAGGTGACCTCTGGAGCTTTACCGCATTGGCTTTAACCGCCAGCAAGCCAAGCCCGGCTGACAGCGCACAGTGCGTTCTCATCGATGCAGACCTTAGCTGGACGGCAGGCTTGGCAGCCGCCAGCCACGATGTGTATTTCGGAACAGACGAAGCGGCGGTTGCAAATGCAACCACAGATTCACCGGAATTTATGGGTAATCAGACCGAAACGGTATACCAGCTTGATGGACTCGAAAACGATATGACTTACTACTGGAGAGTCGACGAAATTAAGTCCGATGGTGCAACCAAATACACCGGCCATCTCTGGAGTTTCAGAACTATTGAATATATATCCGTTTTAGATCCTCATCTTGTCGGTTGGTGGACGCTGGACGGTAGCTGTGATGGTCTTGTTGTCGATTCTTCCGGTTACAATAATCATGGCGTCCTCGGAGGCAACCCGCAACAAATCCCCGGATTTGACGGCGAGGCACTTCAATTCGACGGACGAGGCGATTACGTGGAACTGGATACAGGTTCGCTTATCAGCTCTCTGACAAACTCGACCTTTACTATATGGGCCGACTCACTGCCCGGAGGACCATGGCAGCGGATATTCGATTTCAGCAACGGAACGGATGTCTATATGTGTCTGATTCCCCGCGTCTGGTTTATGGATCCGATGCGATTTGCCATTACCACGGATGGTGTTGCAGGCGAGTTCCAGGTTACAGCACCCGACTCTATACCCGACGGCTGGCATCATGTAGCTGTAACTATTGATGCAGATTCGAGTGCCATTATTATTTACCTTGATGGAGAAAATATTGCCAGCGCTTCCGGCGCCATGCTGAATCCGAGCAGTCTTGGTAATACCGCCAATAACTGGCTCGGCAGATCTCACGATCCTGAAGATGGTTACTATATGGGTTCTCTTGATGATTTCCGCATCTATGATTATGTGCTCTCCCCGGACGAAATCTTAAAAGCCATGAAAGGCAATCCGATGCTTGCATGGAATCCGACTCCGATAAACGGAGAAATAACGGATATCAGAGAGGTAGAATCCCTTGAGTGGCTGCCGGGAGACGAAGCTGTTCAACATGATGTATATCTTGGTACCGATAGAGATGCTGTAGCGGGTGCTGATACATCGACGGCCGGTATCTATCGTGGACGCCGAACTGCTACCAGCTATGCACTGACCAATCTCGAATGGGGCCGGAACTACTACTGGCGTATCGACGAGGTCAACAATGATGCTTCGATCAGCGAAGGCAGGATATGGAGCTTTACGGTAGCTGATTATCTTGTTGTCGAAGATTTCGAAGACTATAACGACTATCCGCCAAACGAAGTCTGGAATTTCTGGCTGGACGGCTACGATGATCCGAGCAACGGTTCTACGGCCGGTTACCCTGATCCGGATTTCAATGCTGGAGAGCATTATCTTGAGATAAACATTATTCACAGCGGCGCTCAATCGTTGCCTCTGTTCTACGACAATAGTGTTAGTATTTCCGAGATAACCAAGACTCTGAATGAGGACTGGACCGAACAAGGAGTAGGTGTATTAACGCTGTTTTATTATGGTGATGCGGCTAATGATGCCGAGCCGATGTTTGTTGCTCTTAATGTCAATGCGGTGGTTACCAATCCTGATACGGACGCCGCATTGGTCACCGACTGGACACAGTGGGATATCCCTTTGGAGACATTTGCCGGAATGGGTGTGAACCTGGCTAACGTCAGTTCGATTTCGTTAGGCTTTGGCAACAAGACCAATCCGCAGGCCGGCGGCGGTTCAGGCCACGTGTTCTTCGATGATATTCGTTTGTATAGACTGGAATAAACTGGTGAATAAGGTTGTAGTTTGAATATATGATACATTGAAGATAATACGTTTCTTGGTGTGTAACCAAGATACATTGTTGATAACTTCATTATTTTTTAAAGGAGGATCATAATGTGTAGGAAATTAGTTTGTTTGGCAATTTTGAGTTTTGTTCCGGGCCTAATTTTGACCAGTCCGGCTCAAGCGTCAGATTCTAACCTTGTCGCTCACTGGAATTTGGATGACGGCGCTGGAACGATCGCTATTGATTCCAGCGGTAACGGCAACGATGGTACCCTTGTTGGTGATCCACAGTGGGTAGCCGGCAAGTACGGCGGTGCACTGGATTTCGACGGAGATGGTGATTATGTAGATTGTGGCGACGATGAGATATTCAGTATTACTGATGCGTTTACTCTGGCTGTCTGGATTAACTGGCGAACGACTACAGTAGCCTGGCAAACAGTTATCGCCAAGGGAGATAACACATGGAGAATCGCCCGGGGTGAGACTACACAGACAATGGACTTTGGATTCGACGATGGAAGCCGAGGGTGGGCGGCTGTGAGAGCAACAAGCATTGTACCCTTAAATGAATGGCATCATGTGGCGGCGACTATTGATAAAATCGAAGGGGCGAAAATCTATATGGACGGTATTTTGGAAGGTACCAATACTGATACTGGGGGCATCTCCGGTGGCGGCACCAACTATCCTGTGTATATTGGTGAAAACGCTGAGCAGATAAGTCGCTACTGGGATGGTCTCATCGACGATATATATATTTTCAACAGGGTTTTGGCACCCCTGGAGATTCATGCTCTTATGGTTGAAGATTCCAGACTGGCATGGGATCCTACTCCTGCAAATGGCGAGGTTGATATACTCCTCGACCAACCACTTATCTGGAGTCCGGGCATAATTGCCGGTACAGCGGCCGATCTGTATAATGAGCACCAGATATATATCGGGACCGACTTCAATGAGGTTGACGCTGCGACTGTACCAATAGCGACTGTAGTCGATGTCAATGAATACACCGCCACACTTGATTATGATACTACGTATTATTGGCGTGTAGATGAAGTAGGTGACGACGGCCCGGTAAAAGGTAATGTCTGGAGCTTTACAACTGCAAACTTTATCTCCTTCGAAGATTTCGAAAGCTATAGTGATGACCCTCCAAATGAAATATGGAATACGTGGATTGACGGATTCGGCACAACGACCAACGGTGCAACGGCAGGCTATCCGGATCCAGACTTCATTGGCGGTGAGCATTATGTGGAGACTGCGATTGTTCATGGCGGTAATCAGTCAATGCCTGTTTTCTATGACAACAGGACTGCAAAGCTCTCCGAGGTAACCAAAACATTGACTTCACTGCGAGACTGGACGGTAGATGACGTAATTACACTGACTCTGTTTTACTATGGCGACGCCGGTAATACAATTGTACCGATGTATTTCGCTGTCAATGACAACGCCGTTTCGGTCAATGATACAGCTAAAGCAGTGTTGGCAACCGACTGGACACAGTGGGACATCTCGATGCAGGTATTTGCAGACCAGGGTGTCAATCTCAGCAGTGTCAGTTCGATATCGATTGGTTTCGGTGATAAGGCCAATCCGGTTGCTGGTGGTGTAGGCCACGTATTCTTCGATGATATTCGCCTGAACCGTTCGGAGCCGGTAGTAGTAGAGCCTGAGATACCATCGGTGAATCCGGGTACGGCCAATCTGGTATGCTATTACGCCTTTGAGAATAATACACAGGATACTTCCGGTAGAGGCAATAATGCAACGATAGCCGGTAATCCGACTTATGTTCAGAGTGCAACCGGTTATGGAACATCTATAGCACTTAATGGAGCGGGCGATTATCTTACTTTACCTATAGGTCAGCTTATAAGTACTTTGAACGATTCAACTTTTGCTGCATGGGTGAATTGGAGTGGCGGCTCTGCCTGGCAGAGAATTTTCGATTTCGGCAGCGGCGAGGATATAAATATGTTCCTTACGCCCAATACCGGTAGTGCATTGCGTTTCGCAATAACAAATTCCGGCAATACGAACGAGGATCAGACAACCACGAGCAGTGGTCTGCCTACAGGTTGGCATCATATAGCCGTAACAATTGATCCGACCAATACAACTCACACTCTCTACCTTGATGGTAAAGTTGCGGCTCAGAATAGTGCGGCAATACTTACACCAAGTTCTCTCGGTGTAACAACGCAAAACTGGATAGGTTTATCTCAATATGCGGCGGATCCGTATTATGTCGGTTCAATGGATGAATTCCGCATCTACAACAAGCTACTGACTCGACCTGAGGTTCTGTACCTTGCTGGTAAATAATCTTAGAGTGTACTAAAACCATAATATTGGCTATTCGGGGCTTATACCGATAAATTCGGTATAGGCCCCTTTTTAGTGCGCCGGGCATGGTGTGATGCTTGTGGGGTGTAAGTCCCCTGTGG
>CAZKYP010000143.1:0-8238 GCA_964556885.1 uncultured Pirellulales bacterium
CCAACTGAAGATATTTTTATCCTGGTATTCCCATCTCGTGCAGTGATTAGAACCGTCCGGCAGGATGGAAGGTGCATTGGTGCTCAACGTTGTCCAGTCGATGCGGCGGATGTCCGTGCCGTCACCTTTCATAATATACAATGCGCTGGCGAGATAATCCTGGCACATCGAATAGGATTCGACTCGCGATGAGGAAAACACAATGCGTCCGTCCGGATAATAAACGGGATTGAAATCGTGATAACGTCCCGATGTGAGCTGATGCAGTCCTTCGCCGTCGGCGTTTATTTCCCAGATATGGAATGGTTCGCCGGGCCGCTCACGATAAGTCATCAGGAGTTTTTTCCCGTCGTAAGACGGCGAAATATCGTAAATCATGCCGGTGAGCGTCTGGAAGATGCGCTTCGGTTCGTCATCGTTTTGGGCGTCCCATACCCACAGCGATGCTCCCTGTCCGCGAACCTGCGCGAACATCGTACCGCTTGTGCCGTTGCGGGCTTGTTTGGGTCGTTCTATGAATGCAATTTTTCCGATCTGCTGTTTGGTATTTTCGACCAGCCGGGGATTCTGCCTCATGCCCGCCGCATGAAGAGCAATCGATCCTGTAAACAACAGGATGCAGATAAGCCGGATATAAAAATTAAACCGATTTAAATTCATTGGTCCTCAATTCTATTGCGATAAAACAAATTCGGCAAGGTCGTAAATCTGCTGCCCGGTTAAAGTCGATGTTTTGCCACGGTTGTCATGCGGGTTCTCGGTAGTCAGGACTTCCTGAATCGTAACCGCTCTTCCGTCGTGCATATACGGAGCCGTCTTCCAGACGTTAATCAGTGTAGGCGTGTCCCACTTCAAGTCTGCTTCTTTGCCGCGGCCCGTGCCGACGGCATGACTTTTCATATCCGTCAGATATGGGCCGCTGTGACAACGCACGCAACCGGCCGATTCGAACAATTTGGCCCCGCGCCGTGCGGATTCACTCAATTGCCCATCGACGAGGTACGGGCTTGGAATCGGCTTCATGGACTTTAAGTATGCATCTATGGTATCGACGTCATTACCGTCGAATTCAAGGAACTGTATATGGTGCATACCGGCACGCACCGCGGTCTCGGCATCCGCTCGAACGCCGCTGCTCATAACCGGCGGCGTGACATAAGACAGCAGCAGGCTCTTAACGTTTTTGTGGTTGCCCACGCCGTCATTGAGCAGGTCCCAGTTCATTGCGTCCATGGAGCCGTCCGGATGGCAGCTTGCACAGGACTGCCACTTCTGAAAGCATTTTTCGCCGTCGTTAAAAATCATCTCGCCGCGCCGGATATCTGAGGTAGTTTGTTTCGACCCAAGTGACAATGTGGCCGCAATAACATCCTCGGTCCTGCTCAAATCAATGACGTCAACGACATCGGAGAAATACAAACCGACGTAAGCTTTGTTCTCGTACAGAACCACACTGCGAGGTCCCTTGCCGCTCAGGGGTATACGCAGTCTCAATCCGTTCAGGAAGCTGAAATCATTTGCAATCTTCATCAAGTCTGTGCTTTCGGTGATTTTCTTATGCAGGGCGATGCGGTTAATCATACTCACTTCGTGCGTACCCGAGTGACATACACAAATCAGCCGTCCGTCCGCCGAACACGCAATGCCCCAGGGATTGGCGGCACCCAGGTCCATCTCGTCCAGCAGTACTGTGGTGAGCCACTTTCGGTTTTGCAAGTCTATGATGCTGAAGGCATTTGTATTCATCCAGCCTCGATCCACCTGTGTCGTAGGCAGTTGGAACCGAGCCAGAAGGTGGGTGACATACGCATAGCGGCCGTCCGGGCTGATACACACGTCGCGCAATCCGCCACTGCCGTTCGGTAAACCGATATCCATAAGCTTCCGCTGTGTAGTCAAATCGATGAGCGAGACTACTGCTGCTATATGGTTCACGTCCGAGCGTCCGGCCTGAAGATGGTTGGCGACGACGGCGAGGCGATTGTCCGGTGTTATGGCAGCAGCAATTGGTTCGCGCGGGACCGCGATAGAAACCTCATTCATATTACTATCAAGCCGAAATATTGACACGGTGTTCTTATATCGGTTGCAGACTAAAAGCAGACGACCGTCGGTGGTTATTTTCGGTGATGTCGGTGTGTGCCCTGTTGAGAGGTTTTGAAGTATCTTGCCGTCGGTCGTATTAATGCTGATGAGTCGTCCATTCTCCTGACCGGCCGTGACATAGAGTGTTTTGTTGTCCGCAGAAAGTGTTAGCCCGTTTACCCGGCTTCCAATGGGAATTCTTTTCGTGAGCTGCCCCGTGGTCGTGTCAATAATCGCAACAGATTCGCCGGTCAGCTCAGCGACATAGAGTATGCTTCCTTCCGAAGACAAGGTAAGAGCTATTGGAGATGAATAGTCGGAAGCCTCCGAAACGACACTGTATATTGATAAGAATAAAACAGAGATAAGGAGACACTTTTGTTTCCTGGTCGATTCCCATATACCCGGCGTCGACCGCAAGATGCCGTCGATATGTACAAAAGTCATGACTATCTAAACTGCGAAAGCAGCATATATCCTAATTAATAGATGCTCAACTACGCTGCTGAGCCTGTTTTACAACAGGATATATAATTTGTCCTGAAAAATCAAGATTTCTGCTTCTAACCTGTATTTTCGACCGGTTATTTAATGTTTATTGAGCCGCTGCCGGTTTTAAGATACAGCCTGCCGTTTCCATCGCCGACCGAGCCTTTAATGTTCTTTTTGCTGACCTGGCCGACGACCGTAATCGGCAATTCGGTATTTATCGAGCCGTAGCTTGTCGCCAGCTCTATCTGACCGGAGAAACCGGGCGGAGCTGCGAAGTCAATACTTCCATACGAGGTGTTTATATCCGCAATCAGCTCAACCGGTGTTGCTTCCGAACAGGCTATGTCGATACCGCCGCTGCCTGACTTTGCTTTAAGCTCATTGACTGTAATCTGTCTGCATTTTATATGTCCGTAGGAGGTGGAGATATCGGCGGTCTGGACTGTAGTATTTGTCACGTCGATGCCGCCGCTGCCTGAGTGAAGCTTGATTGATTGTCCATCGAGCTCACCTGTTTCGATTGAGCCGTAGGAAGTGTCCACATCACACTTTTTGAAATTTGCGCCGGAGAGCTTGACTCTACCGCTGCTGGTCTTGAGCCTGATGTCGTCGCCTGAGAATTTTTCACATGTCACTGAACCGTAAGATGTATCCAGTTGCGTCGAGCCTTTGATATTCTCGGCGGTGACGGCGCCGCTGCTGGTTTTAATATTGATTTTCTCGCCGGTGATGTCCCTGACGGCGACAGAACCGTAAGATGTGTTGAGCTGGGTCGGGCCTTCGATGTTTTCGGCCTTGACGGACCCGCTGCTGGTCCTGCCGTTTATTTCTCCTTTAATGTTGGTTAATTTTATCGCGCCGTAAGAGCTTTCGCATCTAATGTTGATTTCTCTCGGCACGATAATATCGAAGCTCACGCTTATAGAGCGATTTCTACCGGTTCGAGGCTTGTCGGTTTTGATGGTGAGTGTATTGCCGGCGAGTTCCAGTTCGATTTGCGTTTGTTCAGCCAATTCCTGTGCCTCCAGGTCTGTGGGCGCCCGGCCGGTAATCTCTGCGACAACGCTGCACTCATTGACGTCGGCTCCTTCTATTGTTATATGACCGGAACTGGTTTGGACATTTAGTGTCGATCCGGCAGCAAGAGGTGCCTGCTTTTGGACGGTCCTTTCGTATTTTTCCTGGCTCCAGTCGCCGAATTCGATATTACAGCCCGGAGCGGCCAAAAGCAAAAAGAACAATCCGCATATTGTCATTATTGATAAATACTTTTTCATTTTAGCCTCATCGATTCATTTCAGCCGCTAATCACCTTATTTTAATCGAACCGTTATATGTTTCAAGATGCAGCTTCCCTTTGCCCGTGCCAATCGTTCCGGTAAGTCTGCTTTTGCTGACTTTACCCATGACCGTTATGGCAATATTCGTATCGATTGAGCCGTTGTTTGTGGAGGCGTCAACCTTGGCGGAGAAATCGGGTGGAGTAACAAGCTCGATGCCGCCGTTATGAGTAGTCATCGATATATCACAGACCGAAGGTGCGGCTTCGGAATAATATGCCTTGACGCTTCCGTTATGTGAGTTCAATTGAGCATCGCCGGACATGTCTCGGCATGTTACGGGGCCGTTATGTGATTTCAGGCGGGTAGTGCCGGCGGTATTTTCGGTGGTAACTGAGCCGTTGTGCGTAGTTGCGGTAATCCGGCCTTCGATGTCCGTGATTTTTACGCCGCCGTTGTGTGTAACGAGGTCGAGGCTTGCCTGTTTTGGTGTTGTTATATCGAGGCTCACACTTACGGAGCGGTTGTGCATGTCTGAAGGTCTTGCGATTTTGATAATTAGTCCTTTGCCGTCCGGCTCCAAAGTTACCTTTGTTTCTTCGGCAACCTTTTGAGCGTCTTCATCAGTGATTGCTCTTGCCTCGATTTTAGCGGTAACATCACATTCACTCACATCGGCGCCCTTGATGATAACACCTCCGTTATGGGTTTGCGCCGCCAGGTTCGAGCCGGAAGCCATCGGGGCCGACAAATGGACGGTTCTTTCATATTTAGCGTTTAGTGAACAGCTTCCGATATTAATACAGCAGCAGCCCGCCACAAACATCTGTAAACTCAGTAAGCAGGAAAGAGAGGCTCGTTTAATCAAGTTATTACTCATCCTTTTATCCTTTCAATAATAAACCGGGTTTTCATTTATTTGGTAACGTTTTTTTACCGGTTTGTTACATGTCAGAAGATGGAAATCGTAAAACAAAAGTCGAATTTTGGATTTAGAGTGGATTATATGTCAAAATGGCTGATACTGTCCATATCTTCCGTGGAAATTTATATGATTTCCGAGTATTAGCCGGCCAGCCTATGGATCGATGGTTTCGGCGATGCGACAAACGGTTCGACCGCCGGTTATGGCGATGCGGCCAATGCCGGTGGCTCAGGTATGGTTTTCATCGACGATATTCGTTCATATAGGCCGTAATCGAATGTTGGATATACAGATGACTGTTATTCAGTTGATATAACAGATTTACGTTATCCCGGGGCTTACATCGGAAGGTTCGATATAAGCCCCATTTTATGTTCTGAAAATCATGTGTGTCAAATAAAAGCAAGCTTGTTGCCGCCGAATCTCGGAAATTTTCTTGACGAAGGGGCAAATTATTATGTATTATTATATTAAGGCTTACGGATTTCGATATTACATCAACGGAATTTTCGCGATTTTCAGTATGAAAGTGATACATGGGTGGTTGTAGTGAGGAAAGGGTAATAAGCTTTTTTTGCCAAAAAACAGTCTAAAAGACAAAAACAGTCATTTCCGTAGGTCAATTAATGATTACAGTTACATGTTTTACGAGGATTTTATTTACAAGGAAGCTCGCCGAATGAAAAACGGCGTTTTTTGAAGGCATTATATATTGATATAACCGCAGAAATTTTCAGGGACTATTGCATACTCAACGCATGGTCATAGTATTGTTAACTGATAGAATTTGGAGGTGTATTATGAGTAGAAAAGTGGTCATGCTTATTTCTTTTGTTCTTATGTTAATATTAGCCGGTAACGCCCCGGCCGCTGTATTGGTGTGGGATAATGGCGGCACCAGCAACTTATGGAGCGAACCGACAAATTGGGACTTGGATATTATACCGACATCGGCTGATACGGCACAGATATTCCTTGCTGACGCGAATTGTGTCATTGACGCGACTGTAAACGCCGAGTGTTTAACTGTGCAAGTCGGTGGAGGCAGCAGCGAAGGAATCTGCTACCTGGATATGACCGGCGGCACACTTACGATGGACGGCAACCTCAGTATCGCTGAGGCGGCAAACAGCGAAGCCGTTATGGTTATTAGTGGCGGTGTCGCAAACATGGGTACCGTAAATAGTACCAACGGCAGACTGAGGGTCGGCTACAGCGGAACGGGCACCCTTATCATGACCGGCGGCGAGCTGAACGTCTATGATAAAATCGAGATTGGCAGACAGGCCAGCGGTGTCGGTACCGTTTATGTATACGGTGGAACTATGAATTTCTCTGGTAACTCGACCGACCTTGAGCTTGGAACAAACGGAAATGGTGCTATATACCAATACGGCGGAGTTATCAATGTTCAGGATAATATCAAATTAACCCAGACTAATCCTGCAAGTGTTGCCCGCCTGTATTTGTATGGTGGAGTTATGACTGCCGGCAATCTCCGTGATCCGGCACAGGTTCTGGGAGATGCTCTGATGGATATTACGGAAGGTAGCCTTGCTTTACCCGGCGATTACACGGAAATTGCTAATACATATCTCAACAATGGATGGATAACAGCTTATGGCGGTCTGGGTATAGTAGATATTACCTATTCGGAAGACCTGAATCAGACCATAATAACAGGTATTCCGCTCAATCTGGAACATGCCCAGTTGCCTAATCCCAAGAACGGTGCGATAGAAGTGCCCAGAGATGTCGTTCTGAGTTTCAGACCGGGAGAGCTTGCCACTGCACATAACGTGTTCATCGGCACTAATGCCGACGATGTGAACAATGCTACCCTCGATGATCCGCTTGGTGTCACCATAGGCCAGAATCTGGATGTCGCAGCTTACGATCCGCCCGGACTTCTGGACTACGGACAGACATATTACTGGCGAGTCGATGAGATTAACGACTCTGACGCTAATAGTCCGTGGAAAGGCGATGTGTGGAGCTTTACAGTGCTCAATTACCCGATTGTCATAGATGACTTCGAGGACTACAACGATTATCCGCCGAACGAGATCTGGAACACATGGATTGATGGATATGGTGTGGCGACCAATGGGGCCACCTCGGGTTATCCCGATCCTGATTTTAATGCCGGTGGGCATTATATGGAGACCGAAATTGTTCGCAGCGGCTTACAGTCGATGCCTATATTCTATGACAACGCTGTTGGTCTGTCGGAAGTGACCAGGACCCTGAATGCCGCTATGCGTAACTGGACCAGTGACGGTGTTGTTACATTGACACTGTTTTACTATGGCAATGCGGACAATGCCGTCGAGCCGATGTACGTTGCACTCAACGGCAGTGCTGTTGTTGTCAATCCCGATGCGAATGCGACTTTGGCCGCCGACTGGACGCAGTGGGATATTCCATTGCAGTCTTTCGCCGATAAGGGCGTGAATCTTACGAATGTCAGCTCGATATCGATTGGTCTCGGCAACAAGGCCGCACCGCAACCCGGCGGCGGCTCCGGCCATATATTTGTCGACGACATCCGTTTGTATCTACCGTAGTAGTAAATAAAGATAGCGAACAATCTATCTGTCGTTGTCATATAAGTTAATTCAGGGCTTGTGTCGATTCGCTTGACACAGGCCCTTTTTTTGATCGGTAGTTGGCAGGAAAACCATAGCGAGCCGGAAGATTATCTGATAAACTGCCCGTTGATATGAAAAGCAGCCTTTTCGATTTATCAGGCAAGACGGCATTGGTGACCGGCGGCGGCAGAGGTATTGGTTTTGCCATTGCCAAAGGACTGGCCGAATATGGAGCGGATATTGCCCTTATCGCTCGTACCGAAGAGCAGCTCGAAACCGCCAAAGAACAAATTCAAACCGAAACCAACAAAACAGTCCATATCTTTCCATTCGACATCCGGAACCTGGATGCGATAGAAGGTCTGTTCGAAGAAATCATCTCCGCGACCGGCGGCGTAGATATCCTGGTCAATTGTGCCGGTACAACCATCCGCGGGCCGAGCGAAGATGTAACTCTGGAAACCTGGAACGAGGTAATTGAGGTGAATCTTACCGCCGCTTTTATCATGTCGCAGTCCTTTTGCCGTCACCGAAAAAAAGTCAATCAGGGCGGAAATATAATCAATATCGGCTCGCTTGCCTGCCACGGAGCGAGGCCGACAATAGCCGCATACTCTTCCAGCAAGGGCGGCCTGCTCATGCTGACAAAAACTCTCGCGGTCGAGTGGGCGAAGTATAATATCAACGTTAACGCGATCGGCCCGGGCTACATAGCCACTGAGCTTATCGAGCCTCTCAAGGCCGACGAGGATTTCAACCGGTGGGTCCTTTCGAAGACGCCGCTGGCCCGATGGGGCGAACCCAAAGATCTCATTGGAGCGGCCGTCCTGCTCGCATCCAAAGCCGGCGATTTCATCACCGGCCA
>CAZKYP010000144.1:0-8196 GCA_964556885.1 uncultured Pirellulales bacterium
CCGAGCTTTTGAAGCGCGCTTGCACTGTCACCGCCGCCGATTATACTGATTGCCCCATTTTTCGTGGCCTCGACAACGGCCAGTGCAACGACCTTGGTTCCCTCGTCGAAAGGAGGCATTTCGAAAATACCCATCGGCCCGTTCCAGACGATTGTTTTGGCATCGGTAATCTTGTCGGCATATTCCTTTGCGGCTATCGGCCCTATGTCCACAGCCTGAAAGCCCGGGTCAATGTCCCCAACGGCGGTACGATACGGTGCATTAGTCCCCAGCTTGCGAACCACATGATGATCTACAGGCAATATTACCTCACAACCGGCATCATCCGCCTGCTTCAACAATTCCTGACCCTTATCCACGAAGTCGTTCTCGCACAGGCTCTGGCCGATGGTCTTGCCCCTGCCCTTGAGGAATGTATATGCCATGGCCCCGCCGATGATAATCCTGTCGACCTTGCGAACCAGGCTCTCGATAACGCCGATTTTATCCGAGACTTTCGCCCCGCCCAATATCGCCACAAACGGTCTTTCAGGATTACTAAGGGCTTCGCCCAAAAATTTCAGCTCCTTTTCGATAAGAAATCCGATGACTCTCGGCTTGCCTTCCATTATCTGCGGGACGGTATACATCGAGGCGTTATCCCTGTGAGCGGTCCCAAAAGCATCATCGACATAGATATCCGCCATGTCGGCCAGTTCTTTCGCAAAGTCGTCCTTGGCCTGCCGGAGCTGCGCATCTTCTTTTGCGGCCTTGTCTTTTATCGTCTCTTCCTTGTGGAAGCGGAGGTTCTCGAGAAGCATGCAATCGCCCGGCTTCAGCGCTTTGGCCATCCCTTTAGGTTGCGGACCGATGCAATCCTCGGCAAAAGCAACCTTCCGGCCCAAAAGCTCCGAAAGCCTTTTAGCCACCGGGGCCAGAGACAACGCATCGTCTTTTTGCCCCTTGGGCCGACCGAGGTGACTCATCAGGATCAATGCGCCGCCGCCGCTTAAAATCTTCTTTATCGTAGGCAGCGCTTTGACGATTCGGTCGTCGCTCGTAATGTTACAATCCTTGTCCAGCGGCACGTTAAAGTCACACCGCATCAGGACCTTCTTGCCTTTCACACTTATATCTGCAACTGTTTTCTTAGCCATTATCCAACTTTCCCTATCAAAGACCAGACAACAGAAATCAGAAATTCTGTCCTCTGCCTTTTGTCTTCTGTATTCTGTATTCTTAGTCTTAAAGCTTCGCCATTTTCTCCATGATATCGACACTGCGATTCGAATAGCCCCACTCGTTGTCATACCAGCTAACGACCTTGACGGTCTTGCCGATAACCATGGTACAAAGTGAATCGAAGATGCTTGAAGCTGGATTATTGACAATGTCACTGCTGACGATCGGCTCGTCGCAATAAACCAGTATACCCTTCATGGGTCCGTCCGCCGCCGCTTTCATTGCCGCATTTACAGCCTCTTTGGTCACATCCTTTTTCACATTCAATACAAGGTCAACGATACTGCCGACCGGGACCGGTACGCGGAGAGCGAATCCATCGAGCTTGCCATCGAGCGCCGGAATTACCTTGCCGATTGCCTTGGCGGCGCCTGTACTCGTCGGAATGATATTGGCCGCTGCGGCACGTGCGCGACGTAAATCAGAGTGAATCATGTCCGCTACTCTCTGGTCGTTGGTATAAGCATGGATAGTGGTCATAAGACCTTGCTCAATACCAAAACTGTCGTTCATAACTTTGGCTATCGGTGCAAGACAGTTGGTGGTACAGCTTGCGTTGGATACACATTTGACGCTGCTTGTCAGCTTATCGCTGTTGACGCCCAAAACGATGGTAGCATCGATATTGTCCTTGGCGGGGACGCTGAGCATTACCTTGCTGGCGCCAGCCTTAATATGGTCGGCATAACCGCCCTTCGGCGATTCGGCATTGCGGAAGATTCCCGTTGATTCCAAAACGACCTTGACGCCCATGGCTTTCCAGGGCAGCTCGGCCGGATTCCTGACGGCGAGGACCTTGACGGTTTTGCCGTTGATGATTAACGCATCATCTTTCGCTTCGACCGTACCATTCCATCTACCCATCACGGTATCGTATTTGAACAGATGGGCAAGGCTCTTTGCATCCGAAAGATCATTGATAGCGACCAGCTCAAGCTCGCCTTTTCTTTGCATAATAATTCTTGCTACAGCTCTGCCGATTCGGCCGAACCCGTTAATTGCGACCTTTGTTGCCATTTGTACTTCTCCTTATTTTTAATGTTAAAACGTTTTTTCCTGATTTATGCCCCCTGATTATGCACGGGAACTACCTTTGGCAAACCCGAACAGAGGCTAACAAAAACGGTAATTTATTCAATAAACGCCCTACTGTCAAGAATTTATTCGAAACCGTCGGATTTGGCAGGCTTATGTCGGACGGAGCTAATAAAAAAACTCGATTTTTGGATTTTTTGTGAAATTATATGTAACATAATAGGCAACCGCGCAATTTATCCTGCGACAATGGTTGGTGCTATGGCAAAACAAGTTGATAGGTTTATAGAAAACGATGATTTGGTAAGTGCGGCTCGTACGGACTCTGAGGCATTGGGTCGGCTTTACGAATTGTACTACGAGCGAATCTTCCGATTCTGTGTGTATCGGCTCTTT
Source organism: uncultured Pirellulales bacterium (assembly GCA_964556885.1). Classification (GTDB taxonomy): domain Bacteria; phylum Planctomycetota; class Phycisphaerae; order Sedimentisphaerales; family Anaerobacaceae; genus CAZKYP01. Next base: position 2,653 of record CAZKYP010000144.1, read on the forward strand.
AACAAGGAAACTGCTGAAGAGGTAACTTCTACAGTTTTTCTTCAAGTCGCCCGCGGGATACGAAGGTTCCAAGGCCGAACCGTGCAGGATTTTCAAAACTGGCTCTATGCCATAGCGGCCAACCAGGCGAACGCCTATATAAGGAAGACCTCGCGACGCAAAAAGCTGTTCGAAAATGCGGCCGATTCGATGAAAGCTTCTGTTACCGAGAGTACTGATAGATCATCCGAGCCGGAATGGCCGAGTCTTTATGCGGCCATCCTGAAACTAAAGCCGCAGCACCAGACCATTGTCACACTTAGGTTCTTTGAAAATCTTCAATACGAACAAATATCGCAGATTCTGAACGTCAAGGAAGCAACTTTACGCGTGACGTTACACAGAATATTAAACCAGTTACGAAACCAATTACAATCCGTTTTCGACGGAGAGATATACAATGTTCAAAGACGAAAAAGATTTCGAAAAAGTTGTTAACCGGCTGAAAATCGATACAGAGCCGAATCCGAAGCATCGTGAAGACCTTCGCCAAAAAATGCTCGCCGTCTTCGAAGAAGAACAACCTTCCAGCCGGATAATCGTCTTTCGAACAATAAGGAGCAAAATCATGAAAAGTCCAGTGACAAAATTAGCCGCGGCGGCGATAATCATTATTGCAGTTCTTACAGGAATACACTTTATTGGCAATCCAGTCGGAACAACACCGACTTTCGCTCAGGTAATCCAGCCGATCCTTAACGCCCGAACGGCCATATTCGATATCATCATCGGAGATGAAAATGCCGGCGGGCCAGTTATTCATGATATGGTCATGGGTTCACGAATCAGAAGAACTCTATCGAATGTTGACGGTGTTATCGCAATCATTGACATGGAAACCAGTAGAATTCTGCAACTCACCCCAGAAAAGAAGGAAGCCGCATATATCGATTTGAAAGGCCTGCCGTCAATACCAAACTACATGGACGGACTGAGAAATCTCATCGCTAAATTGCAGCAAAGCCCTGAATTTCAGGTCGAAGAACTTGGAGAACAGGAAATTGCCGGCCAGAGACTTATTGGTTTTCGGGCAAAACACTCGAAAAGTGAAATAACAATCTGGGCAGATCCTGAAACGGCTCTACCTGTACGTATTGAACAGGTGACCGGACAACTGCGCGTCATTTGCAGGGACATGCAGTTCGATGTGCCAATGAGCCAAGAACTCTTCGACATGAATGTGCCCGAAAGCTACACAGTTCAGCAAACGGAACTAGACCTGCAGAGCGCAACGGAGGAGGATTTTATCGAAGGGCTTCGAATACTCGCGGAAGTTCTCGGAGATGGCTATTTCCCAGACAGCATAGCTATCGAAGACTATTTGAAGCGGGCTCCCGAAGCAGCCAAAAAAGTCGAAGAGTTGGGTTTATCCGAACAAGAGCAAACCGAGTTGGGCCTGAAGTTGCAGCAACATCTGCTGTTCATCCGGTTCTTCAAGGGCGAAGGCAAATGGCACTATGCAGGCAAGGGCGTGAAATTCGGCGATGCCGAAAAACCTATTTTCTGGTATAAGTCAGAAGGCTCCGAAACCTATCGTGTTATCTACGGCGACCTGCATGTTGAAGATTCGGCACCAGAGAACTTGCCGAATTAGATCAACTAAACGATATTTATTACAAGAGCCGGGCCTTATTGTCCGGCTTTTTTATTTGCTCTACAGAATAAGTACCCCCTATGCGGCAGGCCGCGAAAAAAGGAACGAAAAAGCGAAAATATAAATAAAGGAATAGTTGCCTCTTCCAGGCAATCCCGGTATCATGGGGCGTGTGACATGTGGAAGCATGGCTCACGATGCGAAATGGGAATTTTGGTCAAGCGTAAAATCTATCTTGAAAGGAGCGGAACTATGTCGAATGTTGTCAGAATCCTCAGTGTGTTTCTCGTTTGTTCGGTTGTGGTAGCATTGGCTGGGTGCAGCAAAAAAGAGGAACCTTCGCAGTCTTCATCGGAGCAGCAGCCGGCCGGCTCGTCTGCAGCCCCGGCGTCCGGGCAAGCTACGGCGCAGACCGACACGCCGGCAATGCCTCCGGCGGACATGGACTTCGACAAGATGACCGCCGAGCAGGCTGCGGCGCTGAAGCAAATGAACCAGGGCAAGGACATCGAACCGATCTCACTGGACGCGCTCAAGGGATTCCTGCCCGCCGCGCTGGCCGGGATGAAACGGGGCGAAACCGATGCCAGGCAGATGGGCATGATGGGGATCAAGACGGCCATGGCCCAGGCTGATTACGAAACCGGCGACGGCAGCAGCACGCTGAACCTGATGATTATGGATGTCGGCAACGCCAGCGGCCCTATGCGTATGGGCCTCACCGGCTGGACCATAGGCCAGGTCGACCAGCAGACCGACACCAGCTACGAGAAGACCATTACCTACCAGGGATACAAGGGACTCGAGAAATACGACCGCCAGGACCAGCATGGAGAGTTCCGGATCTTCGTCGTGGACCGCTTCGTCGTGGAGGTCACAGGCGATAACGTCACGATTGAGACCATCAAGAAAGCCATGGGCCAGATCGATCTGAAGAAACTGGTCAGCGCCGCGAAATAATATTTATACTTCCATTGCAGACATCAGGGATAGGAGAAAAAACATGAACAGGTCTAAATCCGCTCTACTCAATGCCATTGTAATTGGGGCAATGCTCATAATCGTCATGAAACCACCGGTCCAAGCCGAGATTAAAAGACCCAAAGGTACGGCCTGGGCGAAAGCGGAAGGCGGCAAGTTTATGGAGGCCGGTCAAGGTATCGCCTTTGATCCAGACGGTAACATCGTAGTCACAGGTGAGATCGGTAGCGGTAATTCGAATATCGGCTCGGTCCAACTCCATAAAACTGGGACTTTCGAGAACATGTTCCTGGCTAAGTATGACCCGGAGGGCAGTGTTAAATGGGCCGTTCAGGATACAGGCACCGGTTTCTCCCGCGGCCTCGACGTCACTACGGACAATAAGGGAAACATCTTCGTGACGGGCTACGTCCACAAGGAGCTCATTCTCGGCGACGTGCAGTTCCAAGTCCCAGCACCTGACAACCAAGTGTACCAGAGCTTGTTTACTGCTAAATTCGATAAGGACGGCCGGTGTCTATGGGCCAGACAAGGCAAGCCCACTGACAGCAAATCCTACCATGGCAAATCCATTGCAACCGATCAAAATGGCGATGTTTATGTGGCCGCCTTCTTCTGGGAGTTGATGGATCTTGGCGAAATGGAATTGCGCGCCAATGGGGAAGGCGATGTGGCGCTGGTGAAATATCGAGGTACCGATGGGCATCTCCTGTGGGCCATGTCGGCCGGGAGCGCAAAAACGGATCACGAACTGGGAGTGGCCGTGGATGGAGCCGGGGGCGCATACCTGGCCCTGTTGGATTATTTTGCGGAAACCACCGCTGGAAGAGTTACCGTACCGTACGATGCAACCACACAACGCTATCACCGCTCCGTTGTCGTCAAGTTCGATGCGTCCGACGGAAGCGTACTCTGGGCCAAGCGCGGGATGGGGAGTTATGAGGGACCTTATCCTGGTGGCATCGCCGCGAATAAAAATGGAGACATCGCCGTCACGGGCGAGATTCATGTCAATACAACTGAACGCACGATGGAGTTTGCCGGACAGACATTCACGACGGCGGGAAACTGGGACTGCTACGTGTACAAAATGAATAATCAAGGTAGCGTAAAATGGGCCACTGTGATGGGCAGCAGCGGCAGCGATTGCGGCCGTGTCATTGGGATGGACGATGAGGGGGACGTGCTCGTCGGGGGCTGGTTCACTGGAATAGCCACATTTGGAAATTTCACCCTCACGTCTTCCGGGCGAGACATCTTCCTCGTGTGCCTGGCCTCTGATACGGGCCAGGTCCGTTGGGCACAGCGCTTCGGGGGCGTAGGCATCGATTTCCCGAGTGGTCTTGCGCTGAGCGACAACGGGGATATCGCGATCACGGGGCACATGAACGGTCCAATCGATTTCAGTACCTGCGAAATAGAACCAATCGGTCAAAGCGATATATTGGTTTTCAAGCTCGGTGATACACTTCCATCTCAAACAGGAACAGGTTTACACAGGGTCAAATAGGAAACTCGTAGAATCATCGAGAAATAACGACGACTGATGATGCGATGGATGGTGTTCATCAGTTGTGGCAAGAATCAATAAAGAATCAAAAGGAGATAAGACTATGAAACATAAGGTTAGAAGCACTATCATCATCTTCAGCTTCATCGTGCTTGCCGCACCGGTGACCTTTGCCCCACCGTCGTCCATTATAGTCGGCGCGAATGACTTTTATGGCACACCCCCGGCGGGCGTGAGCGACGTCGCTGCGGCGTTGGGTTTGCAGGTGGACGGCCAGGTGACGGGCCTGTTCGCCGGCGAGAGCCTCACGGCGGTGCTGGGGCCGAACGAGGCGGGCAAATCGACATTGCTGGGCGGCCACGGTTTCGCCGCCGGGGACAAGGTCAGGATCACCAACGCCGGCGGCGGCAAACTCAAGATCGACCGCCTGGCCCCGGACGGGTCCGTCAAGATATATATCAATACGCAGGTTCAAGACTACTACAGTCCTCAAACACTCGGCGAAGTCAGCAAGTCACTGGGCCTAAAGAGCAGCGGCCCCGTGAACGGTCTGCTGAAAGAGATGAGTATGACGGCGGTCTTTACCGGTCCCGAGTCCGGCCCTTTGGCCGCCAATGGTTTTTCACCGGGCGACAAGGTCAAGCTCACCAATATCGGTGAGGGGACGCTCGAAGTGCAGCGAACCGGACCAGGTACACCTTTGTCGATTCATATCCAAATGGACGAGTTCTTCAGCCCCCAAACGCTCAATGAGATCACCCAGGTCCTGGGGCTAAGGCTTCAAGACAAGGCAAAGAAGCTCGCCACAAATGAGAGTCTCTCCGCATCGGTAACCACATCGGACAAATCATCGCTCCTAAGCACGCGAGGATTCTCCACCGGCGACAAAGTCAAGATCACCAACGCAGGCGGCGGCAAAATGCAGATCGAGCGAGTCGGTTCCGGCAGCCCCTTGTCGATCCATATCAACATGGAAGAGTTCTTCAGCTCCCAGCTTCTGAACGAAACGGCCAAGGCATTGGGGATGAAACTTCAGGGCCGGACCACACTCATGGCCCCAAATATGACGCTGGAAGCCATTATCGGTGAGAGCAGGTCAGGCAAGTCCACGTTGTTGAGCAAGAAAGGCTTCCAGCCCAAAGACAAGGTCCAGCTAACCAATACCGGAGGGGGCAGGCTTAAGATCGAGCGTACCGGGGCCGGCACGCCGTTGTCGATTGATATCAAAATGGACGAATTCTATACACCCGGACCGGTCGTGCGATAAAAAGAATTTTATCCATCCTGAATAAAGGAGATATGAAAATGGAGAAACTGAAGTTGAGAATAAATATCATAATGCTGGTACTGTGTTGCGCAGCGATCATCGGGTGCGGCAAGAAAGAGAATGAGGCCGAAGAGCAAACGCCGTCGGTCGCCC
>CAZKYP010000145.1:0-4445 GCA_964556885.1 uncultured Pirellulales bacterium
TACGCGAGCAGGCCGTGGACGAGATGGTGCTGGTGACTCTCGGGCCGCAGGCCAAAACTTACAGCAATACCCTGATCGATATAGCCGAAATCGCATTTTTCAAAACGAGCCTGTCTCTGCGTCTTATCGGTGTAGTCGAATCAAAAAAAGCCCTGCAAGGGAGGATAAAACACATGTTGGCTCGACCAATCCCCAAAAATGCAAAATTAGGTTTCTCCTCCCTGGCAGCAATTATCATTGCCGCCGCAGTTCTGTTGCCAATGGCCAAAGCCAAAGATGATAATTTAAAAGATGTCGCGGGAGGCCTGAACAGAGATGAATACGGAATATTACTGTTGGATAATAGCGATCCAGAATATAGTAGCAAGGAACAATATGACGACCGTTTATATTTATTGGATAGCAATGGAAACATAAAGGGAGTAGTCTCAGGATTCAATATCTGTGAAACTATTGGTGCGGCTCATCTACTTGCTGTGGATGAAAATAGAAAAACACTCTGGGTGGCCGATGGCATAGGTGCCAGATTATGGCACTTCGATCTTCAATCTGGAAAAAAACTAAAAGAAGTACTTGGCATCAAAGCAAGTTCTATTGCTGTTAATCCTGCAACTGGTGATGTTTGGATATTAATTTCTGAAGGTACAATCGGAGAAGGGCATATCAAAGTAGTAACACCATCAGGTAGCATCAAAGCCAAATATGAAATTCCAGGTTTTGACATTGCATATAGCAGCTACGATAAATGTTTTTGGATTGTTGGTAAAAATGTTTATAAGGTGGATGAAAAGGGAAAAATTATAGATCAAATCACCGGGCAAATACCTTGGACAGCAGTCTCTGTTTCGATTGACCACAAAACTGGCAATGCCTGGGTGGTTATACGCGCTCATCCAGAAGTACCTGACAGTAGGCCGGAGCTTTGGATTATCAATCGGGACGTACACTTTGAGCGAAGAATGGATTTGGGGGAGCTTATTCCAACGTGTGTCTCAATTGATTCAGACAAAGAAATTGTCTGGGTGGGTTGCTGGAGTACCACATTGCAGTTTACGACAGGCGGTGAAAAACTTAAGTCTGCTCGTCAAGTTCCAGGTTTCTCAGTTGTTCCGGAGCCATCCACAGGCAGTATTTTTGCAGCCAGTAGGTGGGGTGTTTTAAAAGCAATTGTTAGAGAGTCCGGGTATGTAGACGTAATTAAGATGGATGAACGGATTGAGGACCAATTAGGTTCAAGCCAAAAATGGCTGGCTATTGTGCCATTCCCTGATTCGAAACTGCAAAGCTCATCCCAACTTATTCATTTGACACAATATAAGACAGAACAAGAATTAATGGAAGCTCACCCTGAGTCGGTTATGAAGTTAAAAAATTTAGGCAGGGTTTTGCTTATATGTGCTAATGACAAGGAAGGTAAATATCCGGATGATTTACATGAACTACGTCAACATATAAAAGATAATGATTTAAAGTGGTTATTAGAAAATGTTATTTACCTCGGTAAAGGAAAAACTGTCGAAGATTCTCCCGGTTTGGCAATAGCTTATGACAAAATGTTGCTCGAAAAGCTAAACGGCACTACAGTTTTATATATTGATAACCATGTTGGATTCCTACGAGCCGAGCAGTTTGAAAAGCTTGGTATCAAATCCAATCATAAGACCGATGTGAAGGTCGAGACTCAGGGAACTAATGTTCAGGTTAAAGAAGAAAGCTCACAAACAAAAACAGTTTTACTTCCGGATGTTGACAACAAGGCCCTGATGCTGGATTTGGCAAGTGGCGAGTTGGTTGATGTACCAAAAGCCGATACTGAAGAGGAAATCTGGTCGGCGATAGAAGAACTCGGTAAAGGAGATTTAACTTTTGACGCTTCGTCTTTTATATTTGTCCGAGGTGCTACAACTCAAAGTCCAACCGAGACGATAACCGGACCGTTTAAGGCTTACAAAATAGAACAGAAATTGCCTGTCAGTTTGACTGTTACGACAAAGGAAGGCACGAACTACAAAGTTAAGGTGCTTTCGGCTGATAATGACGGTTGCCGGCTTGAATATCATTCGCTTGAAAAAAAAGAAGAACAGGCCAAACATGATAGTGTCGTTTCGGATGCAAGCCGGGAGAGATATTTTGTTACACTGACAGTCGGGCTGGAGAAAATGATGTTCGAGGGCGAGGAAGTGACGTGGGAACAGTTGCCGGATATTCTGGAAAAGGTCCCGAATCGACCTAAAACAGTCTTCTGTATAGCTATCGATTCTGAGGAAATAACTATTGCACGATTGAATCAGGCAAAGGGTAAAGCCGAAATCCTCAGCAGGCAGTTTGGCTTCGAATATCTAAGCTATGTCGGAGTACATCCGTTCGATTCAAAAACAGAAGAGAAATAGGTATTGGAATTGTCTTTGTTTTACAGGCATTACGCGGATTTCTTTTTGTCTTTCAGTTTTGTTTCGGTTTTTGCGGCGGTTTTTGTTTCTGTGGTTTTGGTGTCGGTTTTTTCGGGTTTCTTTTCGGTTGTGCTCTTGTTGTTAGCCTTTTTCTCGCTCTCGGCGTCCTTTTTGTAGCTTTCGCTTCGATAGTCGGTTTCGTAGAAGCCGGAGCCTTTGAAGATAATCCCGGCGCCGGCGCCGATGAGCCGCTGCAGGCTCTGTTTGCTGCAATTCGGGCATTTGCGCAGCGGCCGGGCTTTTATTGACTGAAACTGCTCGAATTTATGGCCGCAGCTTTCGCATATATATTCATAAGTCGGCATGGCTTCTACTCCGTATCGGTAAATTGATTTTCATCACCTTCGTAATCACCTTCCGATTCTTCCGGAAATTCATCCGGTTCCTGTCCTTGTTCGATCGGCAGCTTGTTTACGATGACCTTGCTCGGTCGAATCGTTCGACCGTTGAGTTTGTACCCTTTCTGGAACTCCTCCAGGACGATATTATCTTCCTGCTGCTCGTCGGTCTTTCGCATCATCGCTTCGTGCAGGTTCGGATCGAATTGTTCACCCAGCGATTTAGTTTGTTCCACGCCGTGCGATTTTAAGATATCGAGCATCTGGTCGTAGATTATCCTGACGCCCTTGATAAGTGCATCGATGTTCTCGGCGCCTTCCACATTCTGAAGTGTATGCTCGAAGTTATCCAAAGCCGGCAGCAGGGTCTTGATTATCATTTCCTTTTCGTATGAAACGCTGTCGGTGATTTGTTTGGCGGATCGCTTTTGAAAATTCGCATAATCGGCGCTGATTCGCTGGAGTTTGCCGAAAAGCTCGTCTTTTTCCTTCTGCAATTCCTCTATCTCGGCACGCAGCGATTCTATACTGTCTTTGTTGTATTTTGAATCTCTGGATGGAGCTTCGTGTGGATCGTCGGTATTATGTTTTTCTTTATCTTTGTGTTTCATCAGTTACTACCAAACTGTTGTTTCAATTTTTCAAAAAATCCCGTTGATTTCGGTGATACGTTTTTGTTCTCTGTTTTTGCGAATTCGGTGAGCAGCCTTTGTTGCTCGGAGTTCAGTTTTGTCGGCGTTTCTATAATAATCTGCACAAGCTGGTCGCCCGTTCGGTGCGTTCGAATGTCCGGAAGTCCCTGGCTTTTTATCCTGAAGATACTGCCGTACTGTGTTCCGGCCGGAATTTTCAGCTTTTGAGTGCCGTTCAGGCTCGGTACATCGATTGTTGTTCCGAGAGCCGCCTGCGTGAAGCTGATCGGGACAACGGCAATCAGGTCGTTACCGTCCCGCTGCAGAAATTCGTGCTGCTTTATCCTGACATAGCAGTAAAGGTCACCTCTCGGCCCGCCGCCGTGGCCAGGCTCGCCTTCGCCGCTGACTCTTATGCCTTGTCCCTCGTGGACGCCTATCGGAATCTTTATATTTATAACTCTCTTTTTCGGCTCTCTGCCGGTGCCTCTGCATTTTTTGCATGATTTTGTTATTATCTGTCCGGTACCTCTGCATTGGCTGCAGGTCGAGACCATCTGGAAGAAGCCGCCCCCTCTTGCCACCTGACCTGTTCCCCTGCACGTTGGACAATTGGCTGGCTTGCTTCCTTTGGCGCAGCCGCTGCCGTCACATTCACTGCACATATCCTGACGCGTAAACTCTATTGTTTTCTCGGTGCCTTTTGCAATGTCGTTGAGAGTTAATTCTACGGTTGTTTCCAGGTCGTAACCGCGTGCAGGGCCGGCCCGGTGGTGAGACGACCCTCTGCCTCGTCCTCCGAAAATGCCGCTGAAGAAATCTTCGAAGCCGAACATGCTGAAGATATCTTCGACGTTCATTCGGGAGAAGTCGTGCACACCGGAGCCGCGAAGACCTTCATGTCCGTATTGATCATAGCGCTGACGTTTCTCGGTATCGCTGAGGACCTCGTATGCCTCGGCGCATTCCTTGAATTTGGCCTCCGCTTCTTTATCGCCCGGATTTTTGTCAGGGTGATACTTCAT
>CAZKYP010000145.1:4545-8153 GCA_964556885.1 uncultured Pirellulales bacterium
TTATCTTACCGAACCGGCTATAGGTTCTGTGTCTTTATCCTTGTCTTTCAACTCTGTTATCAGGACGTTGGTTGTCAGCATAAGACCTGCAACCGAAGCGGCCATCTCCAGGGCCGTTCTTGCGACCTTTGCAGGGTCGATGATTCCGGCTTTGAACATATCGACAAACTCGCCTGTATTTGCATCGTAGCCGATTTTTTCACCTTTCTCCATGAGCTGGGCGACAATCACGTCACCGTGCTGGCCGCTGTTGTTTACAATTTGTGTTGTCGGTGCTTCGAGCGCACTGATTACGATATCGAAACCAATTTTTTCGTCGCCTTTGGCTTTTGCCTTGGCTTTTTCAACCTCCGGGATGGCACGAAGGAATACGATACCGCCTCCGGTGACAACACCTTCTTCCGCAGCCGCTCTTGTAGCGTGTAGTGCGTCGTCGAGCAGGTCCTTGCGTTCTTTCATTTCCGCTTCCGTAGCAGCCCCGGCTTTTATAACAGCGACACCACCGGTTAATTTGGCTAATCTTTCCTGCAGTTTCTCCTTATCGTAGCTGCTGGTAGTCTTTTCAATCTGGTTGCGGATCTGGTCGCAGCGGGCGGTGATTTCTTTCTTTTTGCCGGCGCCTTCAATTATCGTTGTCGTTTCCTTGTTCACGACAATCTTATTGGCCTGGCCTAACTGTGAAAGCTCGATGCTTTCAAGCTTGATTCCCAGGTCTTCGGAAATGACCTGTCCACCGGTAAGTATACCCAGGTCGGCCAGCATGGCCTTCCTGCGGTCGCCGAAGCCGGGAGCTTTTACTGCACATATCCTCAACACTCCCTGCAGCCTGTTGATGACCAGGGCGGCTAACGCTTCGCCCTCGACGTCCTCTGCGACAATCAACAGGGGTTTGCCTACCTGGGCGATTTTTTCGAGCAGGGGGATTAGCTCGCGAACGTTGGATATTTTCTTTTCGTGCAGCAGGATATAGGCGTCTTCAAGAACGGCTTCGAGGGTCTCCGGATTGGTCATGAAATACGGAGAGATGTAGCCTTTGTCGAACTGCATACCTTCAACTACCTGCAGCTCGTTTTCCATTCCCTTGCCTTCTTCGACCTCGATGACACCTTCCTTGCCTACTTTATCGAGTGCATCGGCAAGTATTTTGCCTACCATTGGGTCATTATTCGCGCTGATGGTCGCCACCTTTTCGATGTCATCGTGACCTTTAACCGGCACACTTGCCGACTTGATGAATTTTGTGGCAACAGCGGCGGCATTGTTGATCCCGCGCTGTATGGCCATCGGATTTACCCCGGCCGTCACGTACCGCAGACCCTCCGTGTATATGGCTTCCGCCAGGACGGTCGAGGTTGTTGTCCCGTCGCCGACCACGTCGGATGTTTTGCTGGCGACCTCGTTAACCATCTTGGCGCCCATGTTTTTGAACGGCTCGGGCAGCTCGATTTCCTTGCTGACCGAAACGCCGTCTTTTGTCACTTTCGGGGAGCCCCAGCTCTTATGCAGAATGACGTTCCTGCCGGTCGGGCCGAGAGTCACCTTGACCGCATTGGCCAGTTGCGAAAGGCCGTCTTTAAGCTGTGCTCTTGCTGCATCGTTGAACATTAATTGCTTTGCCATTTCCTTTACCTCTTATAAGTAAAATTTACTTTTATTGTCGTTTTTACTTCTCGATAATACCGAGCACGTCACTTTCTCTGAGGATTACAAACTTTTCCCCGTCGATTTCGACGTCGTTGCCGATGTACTTTCCGTAAATCACTTCATCGTTTTTCTTCACCGACATTTTGCTCAGCTTGCCGTCGTCGAGCTGTTTGCCGGGGCCGATGGCCACTACTTTGCCGATCTGCGGTTTTTCTTTCGCGGTATCCGGGAGGATGATGCCGCCTGCAGTCTTCTCTTCAGCGTCCGATTGTTTGATTATGATTCTGTCATCCAGAGGTTTAAGTTTCATAACTCACTCCTTATCTGTCTAATTTCAAATGCCTTGAATTATTTTGTTTCTATAACAATAACTGTATTGATTTTATCAGGTGCATCTTTCGGCACGGTGATAACGATATTGTCCGTCCCCTCATTAGTGACCGACAGCTTGCTTTGTCCTTTGTCGGCGAGCAGGTAAGCCTTTTGGATTTTTCCCTTCAGGCCGGGAACCGTCAGCTTGCCGTCTGTCGGCCAGTCGAATACGTGCAGATACAGTTTACCTTTTTTTGCGGTGCATCGTCCCCAGCTCAGCTCGCCGATTGGATTGGCCGTTGTCCCGTAGATGCTCTCGCTGTTGACCTTCATCCACTGGCCGATCGCACTAAGACGCTCGACGCTCGGCGCAGGTATGAGACCTTCCGCCGTAGGGCCGACGTTGAGAAGGAAGTTGCCGCCTTTACTCGCGATGTCGGCCAGCTTGCGAATTAAGTCATCTGTCGATTTCCAGTTATTATCGTAAGACTTGTATCCCCACGTGTCGTTCATGGTCATACAGGTTTCCCAGTCGACGCCGGGCAGACCTGTCGCAGGAATCCGCTGTTCGGGAGTGCCGTAATCGCCGGGACATTCGCCTTTGCTGAATCCGTCTAATCCCTGGCGGCCTTTGCCGACGCGATTATTGATGATGATATCCGGCTGCAGGGCGAGGACGTAATCGAACATATTCCAGCCCATCTCCCGGCTCCAGTCTTTGACCCATTCGCCGTCGAACCATAGTATCCCGAGCGGGCCGTACCTGGTAATCAATTCTTTAAGCTGACCCTTGAGATAATATTCGACATAGCGGTCGAAATTCGGATTGCTGCGGCTGCCGTCGTTATACTTCGGATAGAACGGGGCCTGGGCATCGGGATGGTGCCAGTCCATAATCGAATGGTAAAAGCAAAGCCGGATGTCGTTTTTCTTACATGCCTGCGCCAGCTCGGCCAATACGTCGCGCTTAAATGGTGTGGCGTTGATTATGTCGTAATCGGTATATTTAGAATCCCACATGCAGAAACCGTCATGATGCTTGGATGTTATTACGATGTATTTCATCCCGGCATTCTTGGCGATTTCGACCCACTGCTCGGCGTCGAACTTGACCGGGTTGAACTGCTTGGCAAGCTGCTCGTACTCGGTGACCGGGATAGCGGCGTTTGCCATAATCCATTCACCGATGCCCGGAATCCGTTTGCCTTTCCACTCGCCGGCCGGAACCGCATACAGGCCCCAGTGAATGAACATGCCGAACCGGGCATCACGCCACCACTCCATCCGCTCGTCTTTCGTGAGCTTTTGGCCGGCTTTTACATTCGGCCCGGCGACGGTCTGGTTACAGCCTGCAAATAGCAACAGGCAGACCAGCACTGCCGCGAAAATTCCGGCGGTTATGTGACGATGCTGCGAACGATTTGGCATAGTGATATTTTTCATGATCAAGAAATCCCTTGTCCGAGTCCTTCCTTGCTTTTAGGGCTGGTCCGGCATGATTACATCATGCCCATGCCGCCCATGCCGCCCATGCCGCCCATACCTCCCATACCCGGGTCCATTCCACCGCCCGGAGGCATGTCGTCCTTTTCGATCGGTATTTCGGTTATCAGGCAGTATGTTGTCAGCAGCAATCCGGCGATACTGGCGGC
>CAZKYP010000146.1:0-8120 GCA_964556885.1 uncultured Pirellulales bacterium
CTGTGGGCGGTGGCTGGCAGGTCATCGGCTATAACGAGGGCGACTACGATCACACTGTGTATGTGGCATTCCACATCGCTGCCGCAGCAGCGCGGCCGCCGCAGCCCGTGGTGCTGACCTTCGCCACCAGCGACCTGCCAGCAGAGCGGCCTGTGACGTTATGAACAACGTCGATACACCCGACCATCAGTACAGCGCCGTCAGCGCACAGCGGCTGCTGGCCACGATCCCGGCAGGAACGACGACCATCGACGTAGACTTGCCGATCAACCTGGAGACCTTGGTGCTGGTCGCGCAGGTCGTGGACTATCCGACATATATCACGGTCACGGGTAAGACCACGGGTGTGCAGTACGCCGGGGTGGCGCTGCCGCCGTTGGATTCTGGCAGCAGCTGGTCGCAGTTTTTATATGACGTCTCATCCGCGGTAGATGCGACGGTTACGATCACCTTCGCATCCGCGACCGTCGCCGACATCTACGCATACTCGGACGCTGGCGTCCACCTGATCGCCGACCCGAACCTGGCAGCCGCGCTCAGCTTCACCGGGGATAACGCCCGGCCGAACACGCTGCAGATCGGCGGCACCGATGGCACCTACCTACGCGCGTTGCGCACCGATGCGTCCGGGCAGCTGCAAGCCGTGCAGACGATCCCTGGCACCACGGCCGAGGATCACCCCGTTACAGAGATCCTGTCGGAGTCGGACACTCCGGCCCACGATCGCGACGTGATCTCGGCGCCCGGCGCGGGCAAGCGTCTGCGGGTGTTCGCCATGCAAATGTCGTCGACCGGCGCCGGCACGCGCGGCGTGCTGACAGAAGGGTCCGGCGGTGGTTTGCTGTGCGCCTGTGACATTGCTGGGTATGGATCTGTGAACCTGCCGGACCAGGGCTATGCGCTACCGGAAAACACGTCCGTCTATTACAACGTGATTACCGGCACAGACGGCATGCACATCAGTATTTACTACACCATCGAGACCATCTAGCAAACCAACCACAGGAGCAATACCACAATGCAGTCATTCCTATCCAACCTGCCGCATCTCCTAATGGCGCTGTGCGTCATCGCCGCGGCTGTCATCCTCGCCGAAACCGGCCAGATCGACGGAGGCACCGCCACTGGCCTGGTAATGGGCGCAGGGGGGTTTTCATTGGGTCTAGGTGGGGCGTCAGCCTACGGGTCCGGGGCCGCAAGGCACACGGCCGCAAGCTCCACCTTGACGTCTACCACCGCGAGCGCGGCGACACCGGCCCCGACGTCGGCGGACCCGACATCGGCCACCACCAACGGCTAGACCGAGACCATGGCCATGCGGGCAGCGCCGATCAGCCATAGGCCGTCCCTGCCCGCCACCATCGACAGCCCATCGCCAGGCCTGAGCATCGCCCGCCACTGCCCTTACCGTTAGCGATCGAGCAGGAGGTCGGCGAGCACCACGGACAGTCGCAGGATCGTCAGACAGCACGCAAGCATCGTAGGCATGCCAGGCCGTCCAGGCATCGCGCAGCCCGCCACAGTCCGCAGCACAGCCTTACAGCCCCGCGCAAGCATCACCACAGAACCAAGCATCCGCCGCATCATCGCAAGGCCGTGCGCAACGCTGGAGCCGCACGCCAGACCGTTACGGCCGCCGCGGCCACCGGACGGCACTCCAACGTGATCCGGGTGCAAGCACCCAGCAGCGGTGTCTGGCATGAGACCCCCGAGGGATTGAACCTCCAGCAGTCCTATGCTCACCTGGTGAGAACCCTCCAACACGATGTGCCAGCTGTGCGGCAGGGCCTGCACTGGATAGCACACCACCGATACGTCTGAGATCATCACAACCAAGGAGCTGCACACAATGAGCACCAGCAACCCATCATCCGAGGTCGTTCAGCTGCCGAAGGGCGTCACGGTCGAACCTGGCCGCGAGACCGCGCAGACCAACCGCCAGGGCCTGATCGTGCAGGGCATGGACTTTCCGATCACGCTGCCGAATGGATCGACTACCAGCGTGTTCATCCCGTACGACGAGATTCACGATACCGGCCTGGTGGCTGAGAAGATCGCCGAGCGGGTGGACGCCATCATGGCCGTCCACAACCTGAGCTAAGTCATGCCTGCAATTCTCGGCCTGGACGTCGCCGCACTGGCGGTAGGACTGCTGGCGATGCTGGCGGCCCTGGCCGTGGCGTGGCTGATCCGCGGCATCGGCAACCTGATCGGCAACCTGTCCATAGGCCCATTTACTTACCACCTTGGAGCCAAGATCGCCGGGCTGGGCAGCGACATCGAGTCATGGGCCGTTCAGCACGGCAAGCAGTGGTGGCACACGATCAGCGCTTGGTTCGTCAACATGGGCTTTACGCTGTACCACACTTTCCTACAGGCCTTGCAGGCTACCTTCCACCTGGGCCGTCAGATCGAATACCTGAACACCACGGTTATTCCGCAGAAGATCCACCATGCCCAGGCGCAGTCCAACGGTCATGCCAGCGTCGAGGTCCGTAAGGTCGAGCATCAGCTGCACTCCGCGGCGTTGCAGTGGGACAAGGCGCACAGCATCGCCGACGCCCACCACTACATCGCCCTGGAGCATCATCACCCATCGGTGGCGCACGCGATGCTGGCCACGGCCGCCACCGGCCTGCTGGCCGGTGAATCGGCCGCCACGGCTGGCGAGCATGCATTGCGGGACTACATAGACCGCGAGCTGGCCAAGCAGCGCACCAAGACCGCCAGTCTCGAGCATGCCGTTGGCATCGCACTACCGGCCGAGATCGCTGGCGTCCGCACAGCGGTAAAGGCCATTACCAGCGAGTTTGAGCGGTGCGCCGTGACAAAGTGCGCAGGGCCTAACCAATTCAGCAAGCTGCTACAGGATGCGCTGGGCATCGCCAGCGCCGTGGACATAGGCCAGTTCATCGCCGAGGCCGTCCAGCATCCGGCCACGGCCGCGGCCGATTTCGCAGCCCAGGTGCAGGGTGTCGAGAACCTGGCAACCGAGGCATTCGACACCCTGGTGCACCTGTAGGTCAGCTGGTCGGGCTGCGACGGTACCGGCCAGCAGCGCCGACATATCGGCCACCGCCTGGCCAGCGCTTGGAAACGGCCGCGCGGCTGGTACCCAGCGCCCGGGCGATGTCGGCATCCGTGTGGCCGCTGTCTCGCATGCCGTAGACGACCTGGCCCAGGCCTGCCTGGAGCCTTGCCTGCAATGTCAGCAGCAGCTGTAGGTCGTCGGGGTCGCCGTCTGTGGCGATGGCGTTTATCAGTGCGTTGGTCTGGCGGGCAATTCCGGCAGCGCGGTCGCCCAGTGTCCTGATGGTGCGGGTCTTGGTCATATGTCGATCCTACCGTAACCGACGGTTACCGTAGGATCGACGTCTGATCGGTGGCCGGACCTGCCAGGCGCGGCGGTATGCTTGCGGCATGGTCATCTATTGGACCGTGACCGTCGCATGCCTGCTGTTCCTGGCCTACGTGGCCTGGCACGCTGGCCGCTAGCGACCGTCGCAAACATCACCCCACAGGAGGACGTATCCATGGTTACCGCATACAGCGCCGTCACCACCGCCGACCTGCCAGCCGACGCCAAAACGGTGCTGGCCTACGCCAATCCGCCGTTTGCGCAGATCGAGGCCGTGCGCGCACACTGCCCGCACGCCAGGATCGTGCCCATCGCCACGCATCCGGACTACATGGCCGAGATGTACGACTTTGAGAACGGCGCATTAGACCCGGCCGATGCCGGGCATGTCATCCACCAGGCGCTGACGCGCGGCATTCGCCATCCGGCCTGCTACTTCGCCCGCTCCAACTTCGGCGCTGTGATGAGCAGCCTGCATGCGCGGCACATCATCCGCGAGTCTGTCCGGCTGGTCGTCGCGATCGGCACAGACTCGTGGGAGTATCCCGACTATGCCGACGGCGTGCAGGCGCTGCGAGATGTCGGCGGCCATGAGATCAACGTCTACCACCTGGCGGGCGACTTCTTCCACTGGAAGTACAACGCCGCACGGCATCCGATCGGCTGACCGGCCCGCCACTACCATGCTCAACCGCCATCCGCCGACACCAGGCAGGTTCACCACCGCGCCGCGGCAGGTCGCCAGCCGGTCCTCGGCGGATGGCACGCACAGTCGGAGGTACTGATGCCGAAACAGCAGGCCACACACGCGCGCGCCAGCAAGCTGGCGCAGCTGCTGGGCGAGATCATCGTCCACCACACGCCATGGACATCCAAGATGCAGGCCGAGGCCAAGCGGGCCATTGTGGACAAGTGGCTGGACGAGCTGGAGCTGCACACAGCCGCACAGGTCGGCCCGTTCTTACAGAAGGTCTTGGACAGCACCAACGTGCCAGAGGAGTTCCGGCACCTGATTGACGAGGCGCTGGACCCGCACGCGGCGTTCAGCTCGCTGATCGAGCAGATATTCCTGTGGGGCATAGTGTCCAACATCATCAGCGCGGCAACGCAGCCGTTCGTGCAGTCCATCTCCAATGAGATGTGGTCTACGGCCGTCGATGCCGGTGGTGGCACGCCACTGCCGCCGTCATCCATCGCCACGGCCGTTGGCCGCGGCCTGAACCTCGGCGATCCGCCGACGGTCAACGTGCCGCAATGGGCAGTCGATCAGGCCAAGCAGACCGGAGTGAGTCAGGACCAGATCAACCTGCTGTCCAGCCTGGTCGGCCTGCCACCAGCTCTACAGGAGCTATTCGCTCTGCATCGCCGCGGCATCATCAACCTTGACGAGGTCAAGAAGGGGTTGCAGGAGGGCGATTTCCGCGACGACTGGATAGACAATGTGGTGCAGCTGGCGCACGACTACCTGACCCCGGCCGACTTCATTCGTGCCGCGGTACAGGGCCAGATGGACTACACCACCGCGCGCCAGTGGGCTTCCACCACGGGCCTTGACGTCAAGACCGAGTTGCCGATCGACGCTGCCCAGATCGGGTTTAGTGACGACATGTTCGGCCTGGGTGTCTCGCTGGCCGGACGGCCGCCAGGACCAGCCGAGCTGGGCCGCATGGCTAACCGCGGCATTATCCACTGGCAGGGCACAGGCGCTGCCGCTGTGACCTTCCAGCAGGGCATCGCAGAGTCGGACGTCAAAACCAAATGGACGCCGTATCTGGCGAAGCTGACCGAGTATGTGCCGCCACCGCGCAGCATCGGCACGCTACTGACACACGGCGCGATCACCCACGATCAGGCCGTGGCCTACTGGCAGGAGTCAGGAGTGCCGACACAGCTGGCGCAGTCCTACGCATTCGAGGCCGAGCAGCAGCACATAGAACAGCAGAAGCTGCTGGCCCGCGGAGAGATCTTGACCGCCTATTACGACAGCGTGCTGAACAAGGATGACGCTGCCGCCATGCTCGGCGACCTGGGTTATGAAGGGCACGTGGCCAAGGTGATGCTGGAGGTTGTCGACTTCCGCCGCGAGATCAGCGCCATCAATCGCGTGGTGTCGAAGATCGAGACCCTGTACGGGTCATACAAGCTAAGTGCCGCACACGCCAAAACGGCGCTGGAGGATGTCGGCATCAGCGGCGATCAGGCAGACCGCCTGCTGCACACCTGGGAAGCGGTCAGAACCGCTCCAGTGCGGCTGCCGACGGTCTCGGAGATCGGCGCGGCCGTCCATTACGGAACCATCGACCAGGCCGAGGCCCTGGACGAGCTGGCCAAGCTGGGCTATCAGCCACGGGATGCTGCCATCGTGCTGAGCGCTCACGCGCACATTCAGGTCGCCCCACTACCGGCAGCGGGAAGCAGTGAAACCGGATGAGCGATCAGAACGCACCCGTAACCAAGCATGTGGTCACGGCCCGTGAGCATCTAGCCGGGGTCAAGGCCGCGCATGTCTGGCATCAGGAGCTGGCCAGCGAGCACCTGCTGTCATACCAGCAGCCGATCAAGGACTGGCCGATACGGCCGGACCAGCAGGCCAGCACATGACCGACCAGCTGACGTTTGACGTCGATGAGCCCGAGCAGCTGGTCCTGGCCGGTATGGGCTACATCTCCGGGGATGTGTACCGCAACCTGCACACCAATGACCTGGCAACCGTCCTGGCTGTCAGGCAGCGCCGTCAGGCCTGGCTGCTGATCCGCGTCGGCGGCCGTGAGCGTGAGGTCAAGCCAGCGGAGTTCGCGCAGCATTACGTGCCGTTCCGACGGATGGTCGATACAGTAGAGACTGCGGCAAGTAGTACCTCCTAACCTCGTCCCAGGGTCGTTTCGTGGCTGTAATGGCCCTGGGGCCGGGGTGGGGTGTATCCTGTGCGCATGCCGCAGATGAGCACACCAGCCCGGCTCAATCGGCTAACGCTGCTGGAGCTGGGCGCCACCAGGCCAGGCTGGTACGTCATCGCCCTACGCGATGACGACCGCTGGCACCGAGTACGCGGACCTGTCAGCGAGGTGGACGCAAGCACCACCTACGCCAGCATGGTCGGCGTGGCCCGCTGGTCCGTGCTGGTACGACGCCGCCGTGATGGCCGCTACGTGCTGGCAGCTCACGCTGGGCGATAAACCCACAATCAGGAGGATGCCGACATGGCAAAGCAGACCGACGTGATTCAGGCCGGGACCGACCTGGAGCTGTACGACCGCGACCTGTTCCCCGAGCTGGGCTACCAAGACCCGGTTGAGGCCCAGGCCCGATTCGCCCGCCGTTTCCTGGCGGCCAAGGACGTGGACGACCTGTTCGACGTCTTGGAGGGCAACAGCTCCAAGCACATGGTCGGCCGCAAGGTGCAGGTCAACGCCGTGCAGTGGCTGCTGTATGAATCGGAGCGTGGCCCGATCCCCAATGCTATCTGCGAGGCGATCGACCTGGACACTGGCGAGGTAATCGAGTTCGCCACCACCAGTGGCATGCTGACGATGTTCATTCGCAAGGCTGAGCTGCTGGGCCAGCTCGGCTTCCAGGCGCGCATCGCGTCCAAGACGACCCGCAGTGGTCAGAAGGCGCTGAATTTCGAGCGCATGTAACCATCGATGATGGTCCGGCACCAGCAGCCTGACCTGCTGGTGCCGGACTGTCGCAACACCTGATCTAGTCAACTCTTGAGAGGATTTACAGATGGCACAGCTGGACTGCATGGCAGATGACTGCGACGACCAGGCGGTATTTATCGCCACGATGATGCAGAGCGGAGACAGCTACCGCTTCTGCACCAACCACATGGTGGCCTGGTGTGCCGGGGTCGTCGCCCAGGACATCGGCGTGGACGGCCCGACGTTTTATGAGATGCTGGCCGAGATCGGCAAGCGCGAAGATCCCGGCGAGCTGGATGAGGTGATCGCCGAGGCCGAGGCCGAGGCCGCTGAGCAGCTGGGCATCGACCCCAGCGACGTCGCCCCTGAGCAGATGACCGTCGATGAGGCGATCACCACCGCCGAAGGTGCGCCAACCGATGAGGCCCCGGCCGTCGCGTCGTCCGACGCTGACCAGGACGCCGAGGCCGTCGATGAGGCCGAACCGGCCAGGGCCAAGGCTAAGGCCGCCAAGACCACCGGCAAGTAGCGGGCCGATCCGGTGGCCGTCCCTGACCGTAGCGAGCTGGAGCACCCGCTGCTACGTAGCCTATTCGGCGTTTTCCAGCACGCCGCATCCGAGTATCGGACCACCAGCCAGCTCTGGTCTGACCTGCGAGTCGCTGTCGGCTCTCAGGTCAGCCAGGTGGCCGGTACCGGCCAGCCCGCAAGTCGCGAGGAGCTGGAAGCATTGGGCCAGCAGGAGCTGTCACGCCAGGGCGTCGGCATCCAGCAGGTCAACTACTACCGTGGCATCGCCGGTCAGTGGCGCGGAGCGCAGGACGAGCTATGGAAGTTGCAGGAGGGAGAGCAGATCGGTGCTGGCGCGATATTCACACCGCCGTGGGCGATCAGCTCCGGACCAGAGGCCCCGTCACGCTACCGCGTGCGGGTGCAATGGGAGATCACCCCAGCCGAGGGTGAGTCATACCTGAAATGGTCGTCATACGAGCTGACCAGCCCGCTGACCAGCATGAACGATGTCTTGGACCAGGCCTGGAACCTGAGCCTTGACGATAAGTATTTGCACCTGCTGTCAGCAGGCGCGCCACTGGCTTTCGCCGACTATCAGATAGAGA
>CAZKYP010000147.1:0-8010 GCA_964556885.1 uncultured Pirellulales bacterium
TTTCGTTGCATTTGTTCCCAAACCGGACGAATGGATTCGATCTCTTCGATGCTTCTCACAACATCTATTGACCATTGTTCCGAAGTCTGTATATTAGATACCTTCTTCATATTCTCAATTCTTTATAGAATCCTCTGTTTCAATTCCGTACAATTTTCTGTTTTAAACAGCGAGGCACATTTTTCAGACGATAATAAAACGAACGCATCCATTTAATCCTTTTCAACTGCCAAACAAGGTAATAACGGTTGCACAGGATCCGCCCAAGTACTCCCCGGCCCGCAACAGCTCTATATACACTATGTTCATCGGTACTCCAAAAACGTTTATATTCAGCGTCGCCATGTGAAAAATCAAACCATGAAATGTCGTCCCTGCACGTATCATCAATCACATGACCCGTCAAAATCTGCCCCACAGATAACGGAGATGCATATTCCAGCTTAAACGCCGTCCAAGCATAATAAAGCTTTCCATGAGCAACAAAGGCTAAAACAAATGCCGCATCGGCACCATCGATTGTCATCAACCATGTCCTGGCAAGACCAGCCTGAGCCACATTCAACAGAAGTTTATGATAAAATGGCTGTCCAAATATTGCGGCCCCCCGCCTTTTCATCCAGCTTTGTTCCTGTATAGAAGCTATACGATCAATAATTGAGTCCGTAATCTCGCTTTTGTCGTACCTCTCGATATCAACAACGTATTTTTTATGTAATTGCCTTTCCTTCCAGCGTAACGTTTTTCGAGATTTGCTCGATTTAGTTTTCTGTAAGTATTCTTCGTAAGAACCGTCCAATCGAATAAATAAACACGGATTACGACAAACCCTTCGGACTGAAAAGTTTCTTTTCTCAAGTTCGTTGAGAAACATATTTGTTGCATCATCTGCAGACCAGAGATCTTCTATATAGATTAAATTTGCAATTTTCTCTTTTTGAAAAGCCCGGGCAATATATGCTGCAACTTCCGGGAAATTAGGGTCAAGTAATAGCCCAAGATAGGAAGGTACGGATGTGCCTATTGGCTCTACTCTTTGACCGTACGAAAATTTGTGAACAGCCAGAGGAAGCATTCCAATAAGTTCAACACCATGCCAGGCAAGTATAAACAACGCAGTGCCATGTAACCTGCCTTCCTCAATAAATGTACTTATCCAAGAACGTGAGAGATACGGAGATGCATTCACAGCACGAGTAAACAGGTCATCCCAATCTTTGTTAAATTCGGAAATTCCATCAGTACCTTTTACTATTTGCAAAGTAATCGATTGGCCCTGCATATTACCTTCCAGGTATTCTACATTTTCCAAAATTTCTCGCTTCATCTGAATTATATTCCTCTTTTATAAAATTATGTCTTCCAGCAGCATTTTCTGTGCGTCACGAAGCATAAAATAATAAGACATTTCCTTATATATCAAACTTCCGTAGTCGACGAACCGGCACCTCTTAGAGAAATTTCATGGACGGATTGTTTAGGTACTATATAATAAATTAACCTGTTAGGGACCTGCCAATCGAAACGCTTATAACTAAATGAGCTAATCATTCCGAGAGTACAATAGAACAGAGTCGACAGTTGCCCGAAGAAACTTACAGACAACCATGTTACGATGACAGAAAAGAGCAGACTTCCGAAGGCCCAGCATAACGATTTCATGTGTGGATGTGTCAACTTATTGTACGTAGCTATCAGGCTGCGAAACGCCATAACCAGTACTGCACAAAGAGCTATAATACCCCAGATTCCATACCTGACTCCCATCAAAATAAACTCATTTGTGATATCCGTATGTACCATACCTAACTCAGGTCCCCAGCCCGGATCTTTATCCCCGTATCCGGTGAACCACCATTGATTAAAATTTTCAATGGCAAGATCGATAAGCTTTGCCCTGTGAAAACCGGCACCACCAAGAGGATTGGCCCACGAAGCTATTACATGATAAATTGGCCTGTTGCTGACTATCCCCATCAGCATGCACATAATTATACCCGTCACAATCATCAGCTTTACATGACGCCTGTACTTTTCCATCATAAGGCAGAAAATCACAACTGACACCATAACCCATGGGCCGCTGGACATGCTGCTCAATGCACCGGTCAAAGCCGAAATTGAAAGAACATAAGCTAAAATGTGCCATTTGTCTTTTTCTAAACGCAAACTATAAATAAGAGGCAAAAACATGGCAAAACCGCAACCAAACAAAATAGCATGACTAAATGGACCAACTGCCCTGGCAAATCCAAAACGCCCTTCCGAGACAAATGCCGCTCCTCTGAACCATGGAGAGAAGCGCCATAATGGAGCAAACGGCTGCCAGCGGGTAACGCACTCCATAACTCCAAACATCGCAAGGGGCAATAAAACAACACTGATGCATTTAATAACTGTTTTTAGTCTCCTGTAGTCGGTAACAATGAATCGAACGGCCAGATAAGCGAAAAACGTATCCATGACAAAACCGCCCCGGTTTTCAATAACATCCATTTTAGGTGGACTATAATTAAGCAATGCCATTCCAACATACACTATCATACTCAACAAAACATAAGTATCGAATTTGGACCAGACAAAATTCCTGCGAATATCGCCGGTGCAAAAACATCGTATAAGCAGCACGGTCACGACAAAACGACCGACCAATATATCAATAGTGCCTAAACTGATGGCTAAAAAAGGAGGATACCACATAAGAGCTGTAATATATGCCGCCAGCGCGTAAGCCGGTGGTAAACTAAGAGCCAGCGTTGAGAAAATTATGGCAACTGTAAGTGTTACGCCTTGCATTGTGACTTAACTTCTTCCATATCTATTAGTGTTTCATTTGTTTTTTCGTTTGTATGTAAATTTTCCTGTGCAACGTCAAGTTTCTTCGGCTTTGTCCAGCCGCGTGAAACAATCCGCTTTAATGTTCCGGCAAAGGAACGTATTTTTTCAGTCACCGGCAATTTCAACCAGTTTCCGAAAAGATTAAATCCGTCATAACGCGGCACGGGAACAAAAAGCAGCTTCATTATGAGCAGCCGTCCCCAGAGATGTCGTCTTCGGTTAAGAAGCGCCTTTTGTGAATTAGGAACCGTGTCCGGTCCGACCCGATTAAGCTCCAGATAACCGGCCTTGAGAGCCTCCTGAATAATCTGCCTTCCTTTTTCAGTTCTTGCCAGTACAAGCGAACGCCCCGGCTCACCGGGTTCGACCCGTCGATACCAGGGATCACCGCATGAAATATCAGCAAATTCGCCCGTCGAATCAGGACATAAGCGGCATCTGAATTGACTATAATTACAAAGGATATCGCCCCATGATTGTTCGTATGTCATTTGGCCTGTCCGTTCGGAACCTTTAATCCTGACCGTAGTCATGCCGGGCCAGCCGCAGCCGCGATACCTGAATTCCTCAACTTCCTCAGGCATAACATTTAGTTCATTTAGAATCTTGTATGTTCCCGCAGTTGTCGGTGTCCCTGCACAGAAAATACTGATAGCCGGTCCGACTTTCTCATTCAGCCCGGTATTGTTTGCCTGCGATTTACGCAATGCAACGACATCACATGGTTTACCGATAAACACGACCGGGCCGGCAGCTTGCTCAATCCAATCCAGCTTTTCACACGGCGCCGCCGGTGAATATCGCGAACCGGTACGTGCCACAAGCTCTTCCCTGCTTTTACTGAGAACGGGCACGTTTCGCAAGGGTGCATCGGGCGTGGTGCCTATATGCAATACACCTGACGCTTTTTGTTTTTCCAGACAGAATAACGCAAGCGCCGTCGCTGCGCCACCAGATGAACCCCGATAGCGAATATTCGAATCAGCCGCATATCCTTCCCAGACCTCCAGAACAGGGCCCCATTCCTGAACGAGTTCGGCTATAACATCCTTATCAAAGGGTTTATGAGAAATCTCGATTCCAGGACAAACTTTCACACATTCACCGCACCGGCGACATTTGGAAGAATCGACTATCGGCCTTATACCACGCTCAGGTATATCCACGAGAGTTATAGCCTTTCCCTCGCACCTGGGGACACAGGCGCCGCAACCAATACACAGCCTCCAATCAACAATCTCGTCAATTCTTTTGAACTTCATTATCCTCATCTTCCAGCGGCTGTATAAAATCTTCCATATTCACCTTAAGCTCTTCTATGCTCTTGTTCCACCACTGCTGGTCTTTGATCTTTTCAATAGTCTTATCAGAAAACCTGTATTTCCGGATTTGGGCCGGATTACCTGCCACAATCGCAAAGTCCGGCACATCTTTTGTAACTATCGAGCCGGCGCCTATGACCACCCCATCCCCAATTCTTGTGACCCTCGGTAATATGATTACATTTTGACCGACCCAAACGTCATTTCCAATGACGAGTTCGCTTCTGTGTATTAATTCCTGGTCGACAAACCCTAATATGGGATTGTAAAAATAAGGATGCATCGATTTGAATTTCATCGGATGGTTTCCATTGAATCTCCATATTCCCCTGCCAAACGAACAGTACCTCCCGATCTTAGTGCGTGACCCGATTCGCAGTGAATCGAAACATCCCCCATAGCTGTACATCCCAATCTCAACATCATGATAATCGACAAATATCCGTCGAAGAGTTTTTGAAACCATTTCTCCGCCTTCAAGTCTCGCGACAGATTGCAGTATTACTTCTCTCAGCCTGTTTCGCCGGACGGCATATAGCTTGTATAAAAATTTGGATATTATTGACTTGAAACTCACTATTTTTGATTCTTAAATCCGCTTAGCATATCTTTCGCTTTTCAACATTACACGCTTTGTGTCACCGGATCACTTACACGTGGTGTGCTCTCAGCGGCAAACATATTCAATATATCCTTCTGTATCTGTGGAATGACCTTCTTTAGATGTGCTCTTATCTGATTACGTGCATCAAAAGCCTTTTCGATAATGGAAAGGACTTCTTCGCTTTTACATACATAGGCATCGGCGACATAATCTTCAATTCCGATACTTTTAAAAACACCCTTGAATTTTTTACTGTATGCAAGCCCGACTGCCGGTATGAGCTGCGACAGGGCCGCGATACATGCATGCATTCGCGAGCCGACAAAGAAATCGCACAACCCGATGATATATTTGATTTCGTTATGATCATATTGTCCCCGCGCCGGGAATATCCTGTTGGGATATTTATCCTTCATCTGTTCGTATATCTTCAGACACGCCTGCGGGTCGCTTTCAACACTGCCATCCGGAGCAAAAACATGAGGCACCAGGATAATCAGCACCTTCTTATCCTTCATAAACAGGTCTATAATGCTGAATACAAGCTGGTGATAGTCGGTCTTCAATCCGAACATATTTTCCTGTGTATAACCACCGTTGAAAAGAAGACCGCTAACATTCAGCCCCACCACGACAGAACCTTTTTTCCGAACTTCGGTTAGTGAGTCAATATCTATATTCTGAGGTTCGCGCGGGTCCAGGACAAAAGCAACATCCGGAGAAAACCTGATTTTGCCGTTCGTCGCATATCCATCGAGCAATTCTCTTAGAGTTTCCTCGCTGCTATGGTCTCTTGCATACGCCATACTTGAGCGTTTCAAAACACACCTGGCCATCCGCCGGGCAATCGGTCTTTTAAAAGGTCCGAAGGTTTGCGGCAGTAAAATAAGCTCTTTTCCAAACAGCGTAACGAGCCATTTCTGCAAAAAACCGTATATAAGGAATCTATGCATACCATATATATCACTGAAGCTGTCACCGCCCGTAATATCGAACACTTTGTCCGCCTCAAGCAGCACCCTGACCTGGGGATTGATTGCGGAGAGCATTTTTCCGAATCTTCCGGATGGAATCAGTTTCAACAACAAAGCATTCAGCAGCAATACACAAAAATGGGAAGACTTGAATATATTCTTTCCGAATCTCAAACCCAACAGCTTCAGGTGAACTTCCCGTCCTGAGATTCTCAGTGCCCGGCTGTTTTTTGCGGCCCCGGTCCCCAGCAATGTCACTTCCGCATCCGGCCACTGGTTAAGTATGATTTTTATACTCGACTCGGCCAGGGCGCTGACCCCCATATTTCCGGTGTCAAACGAAGCCCCGAGCAAACACACTTTCATATTTCTTTTTTCCAATGTCATTCGTTCCCGACAATTCGAACTTAAATAAATAAAAGAACGATTAAAACTATTACCGGTTTTCCTTGTTTTTTATGGACATAATTTTCGAATGACTTGCAATCAGGGCACTTACTGTAAAGGTCACCATAAAGACACAAGCCCCGATGCCGAGCACTAAAATGAGATTATCAATTTTGAAATACCATAACAAATCAAATGCTATTATGACCGGAATCGACGCCAGCAGGCCTGATTTGTAGGAACTAATAAAATCGCCGAATTTCAAACCAATGATTTTTCGACATCCCATCACCTGCATGAAAAGAACAATAAAATTGCCTAAGATGATCGCGAAAGAAGCCCCTAACACACCCCAATAAACAGTGGCGGGATATATCAATGCGACAGATAAAGCACGCAATATGGTATAATAGCGATGCAAATGCGGCTTACCTATAGCCAAATACATTCCGGCCAAAATCATCGCCCCGTTACGAGTAATGATTTGCATACATAGAACAACAAACGGTATAGCCATGATTGCATATTCCGGCTTATATGCAATATACAAAAGTTCGCTGGCACAACAAATCATGAAAGCTATTAAAGGCAGACTTGTAAGCGACGTCCAGCGGTTAACCTCTATAATACCACGACAAAGAGCACTCTTATCATCCTGTTTTTCAGCAAAGGCGGGCAGTAAAACAGGAGTAACTATCCTCATATACAAATCTGTTGGAAAGTAAGCAAGCATATAGGCGTAATTGTAAAGACCTAAATCATAATCATTTATCAGCTTACCAAGTATCAGAATAGGCGCCTGATAACTAATAGCTGTCAGGATCGGCAGGCCGAATATTCCACGTGCATATTTCAATAGCTCGCCAAGGCTGCTTTTATCAATCCTGAATTTTGGTAAGAATGGAACCAGCACAAAAGAAAATAAAAACAATATGACCGCTTCGGAGACAAAACCCAAAACAAGCGCCCAGACATTTCGCATCAGGAAAGCAAAGATAATTGTTACGACCGAACCTAATATGGCACTGCCCTCGATAAGGATTACCCTCCGGCCGAACTTATATTCCTTTTCCAGCACGTATGAACGTGGACTGATAAACGACCTGAATACTATTGCAAGAAAGGACACACGCAACAACACCACAAGTTCTGGTTTATGATAGTAAGAGCCTACCCACGGGGCCGCGACAAATGCGAAACCGTAAAGGCCCAATCCCCGGACAAGCTGCATCCACCACGCCATATTTAAATAGCTTTCATCAGCACCATTCTTGTTTTGGATAACCGACTGTTTTACTCCAACTTCGGTCAGGGCTTCGAGGATCATCGATACACTGAAAACGATAGCCATTATTCCAAGCTCGGAGGGCGCTATAATTTTTGCCAGAATCATCCTGCGAACAAACTTCATGCCGTGCCCGACGAATGTCCCCGCTCCCAGCTTCACCAGGGCACGTGCACTCTTGGCCTTTATATTGCTGCCCCTGGCAATGTCGACCGTATTAGAAACTGTTTTACGTATTGTTGCTGTTAAAGCCATTTAATTTACTTGCGTCTTATCAACCTTTAAATGTCAGTTAAAATGTCTCATGAACCGCTGGGATATCTTTTGAATAAATTCGAATAATTCCGGGAGAGGATCGCGCACGGCGAATTGTAAGCTGCCATGCTTCCATCGAACTTTCACAGGTGGCCGTCTTCCCATGAACCGAGACATTATCATCTTGCCCTGCGTGGCTGGATGGACATATCTTATGGTTTCCTGCTGTTGCATATTCGGGTATTCCCGGCCCATTGCGCCTAAACAGGCTAATAGCGGGAAATTGACACCAGCAACCAAAGAGCCGAGTAAAGACTGACCAAATCGAGGATTGAAATCAAGGAT
>CAZKYP010000148.1:0-7955 GCA_964556885.1 uncultured Pirellulales bacterium
CCGGCGGCGGCTTTTATTATTATCGGGTATCCTATTTTGTTTGCCAGTATCAGGGCCTCGGATTCGTCTGCAATAACACCGTCGGAGCCTGGAACGGTCGGCACTTGTGCCTTAGATGCCAGCTTGCGGGCTTCGACCTTGTCGCCGAGTAATCGCATTGCTTCCACCGGGGGGCCGATGAATGTTATGCCGCACTCGCGGCATATCTGGGCAAAGTCGGTGTTTTCCGCAAGGAAACCATAACCCGGATGAATCGCTTCCGCGTCTGTAATTTCAGCCGCGCTGATAATACTCGGAATATTTAAATAACTTCTGGCACTATCGGCTGGTCCTATACAAACTGCCTCGTCAGCAAACTGCAGGTAGGATGCATTTTTATCTGCTTCGGAATACACTGCGACCGCCTCGATGCCAAGTTCGTGACAGGCGCGAATGATACGCAATGCTATTTCGCCGCGGTTTGCTATCAGAATCCTTGAAAACATATTTTGTGTCTCGTATAGGGTATAACTTATATATTATTATAAAACATTCTCGATGCGTAACGAATTAGTCCGGCCTGAGTCTGAACAGCACCTGCCCGTATTCGACTGCCTGACCGTTGGTGACGAGTATTTCGGTAACAGTTCCGCTTGTCTCGGCTTTTATTTCATTCATTACCTTCATTGCCTCGATTATACAGACTACCGTTTGAGGATTAACGGATGAGCCGATTTCGACGTATGGCTCGGAATCAGGGCTTGGAGTTGCATAAAAAGTCCCTACTATCGGTGATTTTATCTCCACCAAATTCTCCTGGGGTAAAGGTGCTTGTCCGGCGGGCATATTGTTGATATTGACAGTACCTGAGGTAACAGGAGTCGGAGTGGAAATAAGCGGAAAAGTCGGCATTGTGGATATACCTGCTTGTCCGGATTGAGGTGGGCAGCGTTTAAGAACAATTTTATCATCATCGTGTCTTATCTCAATTTCAAGAAGCTCATTTTGTTTCATTATTTCGATAAGCTCCTTGATTTTTTTTATATCGGTATCTTTGTCCGCCATCGTCATATCCTTTCTGAGATCCCAATCACATGTTTTGCCGGCTGAGCTCTCATGAAACGGAATTTCAAGCTCTAAATCAAGCAACAATAAGTATAGTCTCCCGGGCGGTTTTTGCAAGAGTTTTTCCTTGTGCTCCCTGGGGCTGCCGGATAAATTCTGCCGCATCGAAAAAATAATGGCAATATTTCTATAAAGGCTGTTTCAATGGTTAAAATAGCGGTTGATGTGGTATTGCTGCCTTCGGATGATATGATGGATATTGCAATTGAAGCCAATCGAAGATTGCGGCGGCAAAGTACCGATAAAATCGTCTTAAACAAGGTAAATTGTTTCCCGCATATTTCATTGGCTATGGGTGTTATTAATGAGGACCGCATTGTGGAAATCGGCGAAGTTTTACGGGCAATCGTGCGTCGAGTTCCTTTGAAAGCATTAGTCGCTACCGGTATACATACTCAGGTTCTATTGTCCGGCCGGACTGTTTCGGCCTTTCAAATCGAAAATACCGGACAATTACAGTCACTTCATGAAGAGGTTATGAGAAAACTCGAACCGTTTTTCAGTTATATCGTGACGGAAGATATGCTTCATTCTTCCCCTATGGCCGATGAAACTGCTTTACAGTGGATTAAAAATTTTCCGGCAAATTCTGGTTTTGAGAAGTTTTTTCCACATATCACGATAGGTTTCGGCCGTTTGAGTGGTGTATCTTTTCCGATTAAATTTACCACATCGAAAGTCGCTTTGTGTCACTTGGGAAATCATTGCACATGCAGGAAAATTCTTTCGTTAATTGAACCTTGAGGTTGAAGAGTCTGGTTTTCTGATATCAGATTGGTTAGACTGGGTATATTGCGTTTGCTAAGTGGTGACGTTTTTGGATTTTGATTAATAACCGTAGATATAAATAAGATTTTTTTCAGAAAATAATCGTTTATATCTGTTTTTCCGGTGGAAAAATAATCTTTATAATATACATTTTACCGTGTTCTCGATGCGATTTCGTATATTTTGGTTATTCTTTAAATAGAGTGTCAAGTTGGGGAAAAATTTCTTGCATTTTTCGATAGATTTATGTACTCTTTCGGCTCAGGTACTTGGTGTTACGATATCAGGGTGGTAGTGGTTCGAGTTTCAAAAAACCTGGTTTACGGAAAAGGCTCATAAGTATGGGCTGATTGTGACAAAAATGCCGGCTTTTGTTTGGACATAATTGCATATTCTTGAGGAACTGTTGGTAATGAGGATGAAACGTCGTGAATTCTTAGCCGGTTCGCTCGCAGGTGTTGGGGGATTTCTGTTGGGCTCAGGAAGGGTGATTGCTTCAGAGCAGAAACCCAAGTTTTTTGATCCGTATGAGCTTGTACCGCTTGGTAAGACGAATATTAAGGTTTCTCGTGTGGGTCTTGGTACGGGAATGCGAGGTTTTCTGCGACAATCGAATCATACTCGTATGGGACATGAGAAGTTCAATACTCTGGTAAGAGGTTGTTACGAGAGGGGTGTAAGATTATTTGATGTTGCCGATATGTATGGGACGCATCCGTTTTTAGCCGAAGCGCTGAAGGACATGCGTCGGGAGGAATATGTAATAACCAGCAAGATATGGTTTCGCAGGGGCGGGCTCCCTGAGCCGGAGCGGCCAAATCCCGATGTTTTGATCGAGCGATTTTTACGAGAGCTTAAAACCGATTACATTGATCTTATATTATTTCATTGTGTCGAATCGGCCAACTGGCCGGATGAGCTGGGCGAAAAAATGAACATCCTGACTCAACTCAGGAAAAAAGGTATTATAAGAGCTCATGGGCTGTCATGTCATTCGTTGCCGGCTTTGGAAAGATGTGTAAAAGAATCCTGGGTGGACTCGGTGCATATTCGTATCAATCCTTATGCCGTGAAAATGGACGTTAGGTCGGTCGAGGAGATACCGAAAGTGGAAGCGGTCGCCAGGGCGATCCGGAGTCAGGGAAAAGCCGTAATTGGAATGAAGATTATAGGTGAGGGAGAGTTTCGTAATAGTGATGAGATGCGAAATAAATCAGTAAAATATGCCTTGGAATCGAACTGTGTAGATGCTATGGTTGTGGGTTTTGAAAAGATCGAAGAAGTTGATGATTTCGCTTCTCGGGTACGTAGAGTGAGTCGCATTCGTAATTCAGAACCAACATTTGCTTATAACTTTACTCAACTTGCATATTATTAAGAAGGAGGTAATTGTGAAAATTAATCAGGATTTTGCTATGTCAATCGAAACTATTCTTTACCTTAGCAAAAAGAAAAGCAGCGATTATGTTCAGGCGGGACTGATAGCCCAGACACTGGACTTTTCTGTAGGTTATTTACAGAAAGTAATACAGATGCTCAGTAAGCACGGAATAGTGGAATGTAAGCGTGGAAGAATCGGAGGAGTAAGGCTGAGATCCCGGACAATTACGCTGCTTGATTTATGGGAAGCAACCTGCGGAAGATTGGAGCTTGCTGAGCCGTCTCTCGTTATAATGAAGAAACCCCTGAAGGCATTTGCTGATTCGATGAGAAATACTGTTATTTACAAAGTAAAATAACAGGGTGCTGGTTTCTACAGGGTCTTTTATACAGGAACAGTTTTTTGGGAATCCCCGGTTACGGATTATGACAAATTCTTAGCCGGGAGATTTCTTTATTTATCTTTCTTTTCCTGTAGTAAGCCCCCGCCGATACTGTCGAGCAGTCCTTTGGTTTCCTTGATTTTGTCTTTAATTTCCGACGGAACCTTATCACCTAAGTTTTTATCGATTTGTTTATCTATTTCCTGGGAAAGTTTTTCTTTCCCGGCTTTGACTAAAGCATTTTTCAGCTCATCCTGCAGACCTTTGACGTCAAAGACGAGACGCGGTTCAGTGACCGGTCCGACCACACGTATCGTGGTATTCAGGTTTGTCAGGGCGGCGAAGGCCTCGGAAGTAGTTTGTGCACCTAATCCTAAAATTCCGTCTCCCTGTCCTTTAGCTTTCATATCGTCCATGGAAAGGGTGATTGTCAGGTCAATCGATTCATCCGTAATCAGACCATCGAAATGGCCGGAAGCTGTCCCTGATTCGAATGTTAAACCGGCGCTGCTGCTGAAATTTGATTGCATTTTGCTCAGGTCGATTCCGTTGAAATCCCCACAGACTTTGGGAGGCTGGCCTTTTATGAGGTAATCGAATGTTATATTTATGGCGGCCGCAGTGTCGTGTGATTTTAACTCGAGCGATACCGGCAACTGGGCCGTCTGAGCGGAATCGCTTATGTTAGTCAGCAGTATTTGACTGTTCCCGAAAATCTGAGATGGTATCTGAACATTGTCCGCCAGTATTCTCTTTGCTAATATGCGGGGTGAAGCTGGTACATCGGCCCTGGCCTGGAGGTATTCAAGATATTTTTGCGGTACTTCCTGTAGTTTGGTCTCGGTTGTTTCCTTTGATTTAGGCAGCCATTTGCGTAGTTTCTGCAGTTGTTCTTTCAATGCTTTTGCATCTTTAAAATATTTTTCGAGCTTGACGATATCGGCAGCTTCAATCTTAAAGTCGCATGGATCGAAAACAGATGGTTTTTCTTCAATCTCTTTCTCGACAATCTTGCCTGGTGTTGCTCTTTTTTGATCGAACCTTACGTTCGATACTTCCACATTTTCCATCACGAGCCTGCCGAGCAGCAGATCGTACATGCTTGAATCAGCACTGATTTTATCCACAGAGACCTGATTGTTCTGGGGATTTTCAGCGTCTGTAACCTGTATGCCCGATATCGATACATCACCCGCCAGAACAGATAAATTAAGATTTTCCAGATTGACTTCCGCTCCGTTGGCCTTGGTTAATGTCCCGGCGGCATAATCTTTAATCATGTTATCCTTTATCAGATATGTTGTGATTGCAGATGCTGCCAAAACCAAAACGGCCAGTCCCACGCCTGCTTTACGAATGGTTTTAGCTTTGGAAGTAAAAAGCGATTTTGCGTCTTTTGTACGTTTTCCGATAAGCAGGCGATCCATGATTCTGACCCACCGGTTCGAGTACCATTTCCTGAACTTTTCGGAACCTTCTTCGAGTTTTAGCAGTGTTTTGCGGAATTTGATTACGGATCTGGCCAGTAAAAGGCCGGCGATACCGCCGATAATCGGCCCTATTAACAATGCACCTGCGACCGAATATCTGCTGAAATCAGTTATTCCCACAATTGGTATTGATGCAAGGATATTCAGCAGGCCTGATAGATAATTCTGGGCTTCGACACCGATAAAATACAAAGCCGGTGCGGCTGCAAAGCAGATAGCTTTGCCTATTCCCGCCGACAGCAGGAACAGGCCGATATGTATATTCAGTATTAATATCAGAATGATTATGATTGTGTGAATACCAGACCAGCCGGGAATAAGCCCGAACCAGAATCCCAACAATACAGAAAGGAAAATGATTAAGGGTGAAACGCCGCCCCGAAATATTGCAAGTATTTTTTTGAATGGTCTCGGAAGTATCATTTTTACGCCTCCCTGTAATAAAAATGGCAAAGTTAAATCCGTTTATGGTTAATGATTATATCGAATTGAACCATAATCGGCTAATTAATTCCAGATTTTCTGTTTATTCTAACCGCTGAGAACATCGATAAATCCGGCTTATACAATCGGTTTTGCCTGGAATATCGATATGCTGTCATTTATGCAATTAGTCCTAAAATACCGCCAAAACTTTTCTCTATTGCCTATTTTATTACTGATTTTACACACTTCATAAGCAATCATTATTATCAAGAAGCTGATAACGGGTTGTTTATAGGTCTACTAATATATCATGTCAATAATCCTTGTTTGGCCCTAAAGAACCGCACTCATCAAGTCGAACATAGGATACTGGAATCGTTGTAAATTTTATGACACAACAATGGGAAAAAACTGTGGATAACGAACAGCGACATAAAAGACTGCGGCTGCTGATTAAAAAGCTCAATCAGGAACGCAGAAAGCAGTCTAAAAAGATAGATATACTTTGTAATGACTTTATATCGGCCCAGAAGGATTTTATCATGAAACTCAGGACGATCAGTTTCATGGCCGGTTTTTATGAGTCGATTATAGGGATAAATGATTTAAGTGGTCTTTTATCTACCGCGGCCGGACTTATAAAAGCGGAATACCCGGATGTGAGTATTACCTTCTTCCTGCGGCAGGGTGACGGTTTTGAAATGCACATGTTCGAATGTGAACATCCGATTGCTTTTGCCAAGCAGCATCTTGAGAATTGTTTCAGCCATGAATTGATGGATTCCATCTGCAAATCGAACAAAATATGTACTCTTGATGATATGTTTGCGATGGGTTTGCAGGGTAATCTGGTCGGGCTTAACAAGGTTTCGATACTGACAATTCCTTTAAGTGAGTTCGGCTCGTCATTAGGTTTCATGATGATATGTCGCTCATCTGAGAATAAATTAACTGTAGATCAAGTGGATAATATTTCCTCGGTTATCTGTGGTATTTGTCGAGCTATTGTTTCCTGTCGGACGATTTCCCACAATTCAAATTAGATACTGGTCAGGTTCTGTTTGCGGGATTTGAGTAGTATATTGACATGATTTTCGACTTGTGTCTGATTTTTTTAAAATAATACAGCTTTTTTCATTTTTCTTGCTTTATTTTCCATCCTGATTTAAATTATTATATAACTTCTTAGGCTGGAAATATCTAACTGGTTTAAAGCCTGAAAAGTTTGTTTACCGTATATAGGGTAGGTAGCTCAGTTGGTAGAGCAACGGACTGAAAATCCGTGTGTCGGCGGTTCAAATCCGCCCCTGCCCATTGGAGTAAAGTTTTGAAATCCAAGAACTTATGAATTCTTGGATTTTTTCATTTCTTCCTTACAGGAAACCACGGATTTACCCGTGGATGAATACAAAAATCCTTCTCTCTGCGAATAGCAGAGGTAAGGTCGGTTTTGAAGAAACCGTTACAGTAAGTGCCCCGGGCTTGCCCGGGGGAATCTAAGGAGAACTGCTGCTACGATAGCTGCGAGACCAAGTGATCCGTTCGCTGTTCAAAGACTTCTTGGCCATGCGGATGTGAATATGGCTACCAGATATGTTCAGGATGTCTCTGCTTAGACAGACAAGGTGATAGAAAATAGCAGGAACTTTTTAATACAAAAAATGCTATGACTTTTCTTTTTCGTTGATTGCCAACGACTATTTCTAGGTCGAACTATAAAATGGTCGAAGCTAAGAAATGGACAACACCAATAAGGACTTGGAAGGCGGCCCTCAGTCAATTTGCTGTTCGATTTGAGGGTCGTTTCCCAATATAATGGAAGGAACATTTACACAGTTCATTGAACAGATCCATCAAATGTCTTTAAAAGCCCCTTGACTTCGATAATATTATCGTGTTTTTCCACTGTTGTGTTCCAATTATGCTAAGGCCTTGTAATAAAGCTTCTGATTTTGCAGTATTACTTCGATTGTGCCTTCAGCGGATAATTCTTCTATGTACTTAACAACTTCGTTTCGGTGAAGACCGAGACCTGCGGCAATATCCTCAATTGAACAAGGCCTGCGCTGCAGCAATGTCAATATATCCTCGAGTCTAGCAGTAAAGTCTTGTTCTTTGTGAACATCCTTGTAGCCAGCTATAACTTCTGCTCTTTCGTATAATTGGGCGGTTACTGTCTCTAATTGTCTTTTTGGCACCGGCTCGGCAAAATGTTCAGCAGGCGGACGAGTTACTGTGTTTACCTGAACTAAGTCCGGCCGTATGGCAGTTACACAGGTTTTTAGTCTGTTGATTTCTGCTTCTGGAGTTGTTACTCCGGCCAATAGGAATACTTCTAACAAATATCGACCACTATAAACCTTGCGAAAATCCACAAGTCCCTGAAGCATTTTGCTGAATGTAA
>CAZKYP010000149.1:0-6081 GCA_964556885.1 uncultured Pirellulales bacterium
AAACATAAGCCGCCAGCAGGCGGGAGGGAAAATCAAAAATCAAAGTGCAAAATGCAAATCATTAATAGTTGGGATAGGCACAAAGTGGCAAAGGCACACAGGAACATAGCGATTTAGCAACATCTCTGTGCCTCTGGACCTCAGTGCCTGTGTACCTATGACTAAATTATGCAAAACAAAGCCAATTCTCAGATCAGAAGACAGAAAACAGAAAACAGAATGAAAAAACAAAGCCAATTCGCTCGTTCTGAGTTCAGCGTTCCGCGTTCCCCGTCAGGGGTCCATAGGACTGCGGAAAGGAGTTTGAAAAAACAAACCCAATTTGTCGGATGTCTAAATTGATATAAGCTCTTTGATATAAACATAATATGAGAGTTTTTCCGATTTCGGCGCTGGGAAAAACAAAGCCAAACAAAGCCAATCTCCGGCCTTTCGTGCTCCGGCTGGTTCCGCCCTGACGAGTGGCCGGAAATACTACCTGGTGGAGGGTACAATAAGCTGGTCTGTTAAGGACATCTTAAGGTTCATGCTCGGGAGCGGTGAAAAAAATGAACGACATATCAACAGGTCCACCATCCATATTAAGGCATTCCCGCCACTGCGATGGTGAGGCTGAACTATTGTCTATTGTCGAGGCCGGGGTCCCAAACATATGAGGATGATTGGTCCAGCCCCACTGATATGGAATATCACCAACCGGCTCCTCGAAAACAGCCATAACGCCGAACCAGTAAACGCTCTCCGGTAACTGGGGCCGGAATGATGCATTATCCGGTAATCTCACTGAATAACGAAACACAGCCTCAGATAGTCCATCGTCGGAATTTCCATCACAGCCGACCATGACCTCGTCGTAGTCATAGGCTGTATATTCCCAGACCTTCTCGCCGGGATGATGATTCTGTCCCATATCATCCGGCGGCGTGTTGGTCCAGATTGAAAGCAGGAAATAATCCGGCCGACGCGGTTCAATCCTTTCCTCACAGGTACAGGCCTGATAGCTGTACCCGATGTATGAACCGTTCCATGCAATAGCGTTGACAGGCTCCGGATTCCCAGAAACCCAATCGTCGGCAGCCTGACGCAACACCGACAGCTCGCCTCCTTCAGGCTCAACAGCCATGGACATATGGTTCGTATATTCTGGCCAATCTCTTGAACCCGTAAACGGCTGGTCCCACTTGACCCACGGCTGATCTGTGAGTAATTCAAAGCACATATCGTATGGCTGGTTCTGCCCGCACAGGAGAGAATTTTCTATCGGGTAGATTCTCCCGGGAAACAGACGCTCGTCGTCTGTCGGCCAATCGCCCATGATGGCCGGCATGACGGCACCATTGCCCCAGATATGCGGCCGCGTTGTCCAGCCCCACATATTCTTAGCCTCTGCATCCGCGGGATAGATGGCCGTAATGCTGATCCAGAAGACATCATCATTACTTTCATACGCCGCCTGGTGGAACCACTCTTCCGGCTCCAGTTGGACTTCATAGACGAAACACATGCTTAACGACTGCTGTGGGAATTCATTGAGCCCCACAGGTTCGAGTCGAATACGCTCTGGTGGAATCTCCAATGACCAGACCAGACGCTCGGGAAAAGACTCATCTTGAGTGACGCCCTCGA
Organism: uncultured Pirellulales bacterium; assembly: GCA_964556885.1. Taxonomy (GTDB): domain Bacteria; phylum Planctomycetota; class Phycisphaerae; order Sedimentisphaerales; family Anaerobacaceae; genus CAZKYP01. The sequence continues at coordinate 1,627 of CAZKYP010000149.1, forward strand.
CCTGATTGGCCCAGATGCCAATGTGCCAGGCATAGGGCTGCGATTCCGGCAGTTCGGGATGTTCCCATGCCTTGTAGGAACCCCACCATCGCAAACATGTCACTGGAATGGCCCCGAGGCAACGGAAGTCGTCGGCATCCATTCGCCACTGCCTGCGCTGGCCGGATTGCTCAGTAGACCGGGCTGGTTCACCCCAGCCGCAGAAGACCGGTGGCATATCCGTGCTCGGGTTGATTTCCATCGGCGGCTGGGACCATGTGATATCCGGTGTCGGAGGTTCTCCGCCTGATACAAATCCGGTATTGGAACCACTATAATCTGTGGCGTACTCGCCCTGGTTGCCTGTCGCCGCTCGGACCCAGTATGTATATGTAATCCCTGCAATGGCGGTGGTGTCATCGAAGGTTGTCGTGCTCTGCCACGAGGAGATAGCCGATTTGGCCCCTGATTCCGAGTCCGAACGAGACACCTGATAGAGGCTGCTATAATTCGGTCCGTTGCAGTGCTGGTTCCATGTGATACGGACCTTGTCGGGGTAAGTCCCATCGGATGCTGAGAGTCCTGTGGGAGGGTTGGAATTGGGTGTGTACTCCAGAGTGGTTAAGGAAGGATTGTTTGCAACGATTGCTGCCAGGTCTGTACAATAAGCGTTATCGTGCAGAGGATTTTGCTGGAGCCATATCGTAGTTAAGTTCGTGAAGATTGATAAGATGCTGATGTCAGTAATCGAGTTCTCGTGGAGCCACAGTCGTTCCAAGGTTGTCAGGGCAGATAAGTCATTGATATCGGTGACCTGATTGCGCCCCAAATCGAGGGCGGTCAGATTTATCAGACTACGCAAGGGACTCACATTTATAATCTGATTGTCAGATAAATACAGCCGGGTTAGCTTTGTCAGGCCGGACAGGGCATTCACATCTGAAATCTGGTTCTCGGTCAGGTCCAGGTAATTTAGATTAATCAGGTTCGCCAGGGCGCTGATGTCACTGACTTGATTGTTGCCGGGGTCCAGAGATTGAAGGCCGGTCAGGTTAGTGAGAGGACTCAAATCAGAAATCCGGTTGCTGTATATGCCCAGCCACCATAGGTTTGTCAGACCGGACAAGGGGCTAATGTCAGTAATCTGATTAAACCGCAGATCGAGTGTATTAAGGTTCGTGGCATATTCGAGGCCGGTGATATCTGATATCCCCAGAGACATTGCCTCAAGACGATATAGTGAAAGCATATCGCTGGGCGTCGGGTCCATTACACCCAGGGCCGTCTCCACCACATTCTCGAGGTTGGGATCAACAAACCGGACCGGGTCTTCGGCTTTAGCCGGATGGCAGGACAAAAGAACCATGACAGCGAATAAAACAAGACATGACCGTTTCATAGCTTACACCTCTCCTTTCCAAATAGCTCGTTCCCATCTGCAGTAAAGATATTCCCAGGAATTCTCACGTTTTAGACATAGAGGCTATCTTTGCTTAAAAGTGATTTATCTTGTTGCTTATGAAAGGAATATACAGCCTGAACAGTTATTTGTCAATGATTATCTGAGAATAGACTGCTGCTTTTCAACTTTAACCTTTTCTGTCGGGCGATTTTTCTGAAAGACTTATTCTCGTTTTGAATTGAGCCACTTCAGGGACTACTATCAAAATGTCTCGTGGACAACCAGCTCTTCGATGTTCTTCTTGGGTGGTGTCTCGGGCCACTCAGCCGGAACACCTAAAGGAGTGATACACACCCACTGATAGTCTTCGGAGATATTGAAAACCTTGCGTGCTATTTGTTCAGGAACGGAATTTCGACAAAAAACCGTACCATATCCCAGGGCCCGTGCGGCCAGGAACAGATATCCGGTGGCAACAGCTCCAGAAAGCAGTTCATTATCTGGACTCCTCGTCTTGGCACCGGCAAGAACCACGATATAAACCGGTGCCGACAGGTAATCCGTGACATACTGTCTTGCGCCGTCTCCGGCTATCTTAATACATTCGTCTTTGAGCTCGTCGATTTTTGCCCTGTCTTTGACTACTATAAACTTCCAGTCCTGGCGATTATGCGGCGTAGGAGCCGAAGCGGCAACCTCAAGAATCTTCGTTATATGCTCGTCAGGTACCGACGTCGATTTGAACTTGCGAACCGAACGGCGTTTCTTTGACACATCAAAAACCGTCGAGTTACTACCCTGACCTTGACCGTTTGCCGTTGCGTTCATCCCGCCAAAGACCAATCCCGTCCCAACTGTTGCACCGAGCTTCAGAAAACTTCTTCTGTCCTTCTTGCTGTTCATACTATTTTCTCCTTTTTTAATCTATGTTGAGGCTTGTATCGCATAATGGTATTTTGTCAATTTTCGATCATCTTCCAGAGGTTCTCAATATTGCCAAGATGTCTTTTTTCTATCTCTTCGATAGGTTCCTCCCCTTTTTTAATGAAGAACGGGAACTTGCTTTTAACAGTAAGACTTTTCTTCACCTGCCCGATGTCCAGCCCTTTCTGCCTGGCAGATTTAATCTCTTCGAGCATCCCATGGTAATATTTATAATGGTTTTGTAAATCTTTCTGTGTTATCGAATCGTCATGAGCCGGGACAATGTAATCAATTTGCACACCGTCTTTGACAAATTCCCCAAGCACGGAGATGTGACGCTCTATATCGGCTAAGGTGACATTCTCTTTAATAGCCGGAAGGCGTCCGTAACAGACGCCGCTTGTAACAAGCACTTTCTCGCTTGGAATGTATACAAGAATGTCAGAATCGCTGTGGCCTTTCCCGAAGTAAATCAATTCGATTTTGATATTGCCGAGGTCGAGACTGGATCTGTCGGAAAATGTGATGTTCGGAAACACGATTTCAAAACCACTTTCGATATCTTTCCTGACAAGGTTGCAGAATTCGATGGTCCTTTCGATCTTTTGTTTTTCCGCGGCGTTGGCATTTTTCAACTTTTCCTTCTGGTTATTAATTACGCTGTCAATTTCTTCGATGTGCTTTGGTTTGTTTTCATCTTTCAGAAGGTCGACTTTCCATTGCATATCCGCCGGAAGATTTTCGTGCCCTATGACTTTAACTCCTTCGAACAGGCAATTGCCGTATGCGTGGTGCATGTGTCCATGAGTGTTAATAACATAAATCCAGTCGTCCCGACCAAATTCCTTCTCGATTCTCTGCTTTATGGGCTGCATTATACTTGGCGATATTTCCGTATCTATCATCACCAGCCCTTTTTGACTCCTGACGGCGATAAGATTCGCCCGGTACATTGGATTGGCATTTAATAGCAGCACATTATCGGAAAGCTTTCTAACCTCCACAAATTCGCCCTGGCCGGCGGCCGCGAATAGAACAATAATTAATAAACTCATCATTAAATTTTTCATAATTGTCTCCATTTATTTTTTACATGAACGTTTTTCTCCCTCATAATCCCGTTTTTGGGATTTATGTTTCGGTGGCTCAAAATATTTCTTGAAAAAAATGACAAAATGCCCGAAACATGAAGGTTAGTATCGGGATTATTGCAGCAGAGAATAGATATGAGCCGCGGCGAAATTGACTATGACGTCATTGTGAATGCTCAAAGTGGGCACCAGGAGAGTCTTTCTGCACTTACCGAGCAGGTCAGAAATAAAATCACGGTCTATATATACCGCCTTACTCTGGATTATCACCTTACCGAAGACCTTACCCAGGACACAATCGTGGAAGTTCTTAAAAACATCGGTCGTCTCAATATAGAAAATACGGCTGCTTTCTGGGCCTGGACTTACAGGACGGCCCTCAGCAAGGTCCAGCACCATTTCAGGCTTCAGGGTAGTCAACGAATCAGGCAGCAAACCCTTATCGATAATGATGTTGTTGAGCGATTCGTATCGGGTCATGAAATTAACGGTCCGGAACATCTCATGCGGCGGGAGATGGTAGCGGCCGTCTTCGATGCGATGGGCACACTTAAGCTGGAACATCGCAGTATTCTCGCCCTGCGTTGTATGAATGAGCTGAGCTATGCGCAAATCGCCCGGATAATCGGCGGCTCCGAGCTGAGGGCAAGATTGTTGTTCATCCGTGCCAGGCAATCACTAAAACGCCGGCTCACTCAAAGAAACTTTGAGAAAAAATATCTGCTCACAGCGCTCGGCATATTCAGTTTCATTACAGCAAAATCGATAAATGCTGCTCAGACGTCATTCCAGATTAATCCGGCCACTCTTTCTGTAGGTACAAAAGCGACTATGGTAGGTCTCGCCACGTCCAAACTGGGTGTGATTTGCATTTTGATTGCTGTTGTGTTGGTTTTTTTTCCATTCGGTTCGAGAGTACCTACAACGCAGTCTCCTCAGACGCCGTTATGGGATGGCAATCTGGGCATGCAGTCATGGTCCCCTCCAGTGACGCCGCCAATAGCTCTGGTTGATTCAAATGACCCGGATTCAAGCGGCTGGCAAAGTGTCGATGCTTCG
>CAZKYP010000149.1:6181-7955 GCA_964556885.1 uncultured Pirellulales bacterium
TCGATAACGCCCCGCCCTACGGCGGCTACGCCCTCCACCACGTCCGCGCAAGAACAAAACCATTGGTTGAAAACAAGCCGGAGTAATGTGTGCGATTTAGCCGAAGCATTAATCACAGCGAGAATCACCATTTTGGCTGGCACTCGCTTCCGATGTGCCGCCGTATGCGCCAAGATTAATAACGCCGCCATTCGGGAATGGTTCCGCGCCGATTGGGCTATTCGGATCACCGGCATCGATACAGGGTGAATTGCTAACCAGATGGTAGTCATGATGATTGGGATCCACAAAGCAAGGATTAACTGACATATTGCCCATGACGCCGCTCAAGTCAGTGTTAGTTTGGCTATTGCGAAATACGCAGTTGTATGGATTACCCCAGATATTGTTATACTCTACGACCTCAACACATGCCAGAAGGTCCTCCCATGTATCATGTCCCCATAGAAACAGACCGATTCCACTGCGGGCATTACAGATAATGTTGTTTATAGCGGATGATGGTCCGGCTAAATAGACATTACCAGGCGCATTGGCTGCAATGGTGTTATTAATCAGTCTGCCACCTTGTATATCTACACCCCCGCCCCAGGGAGCCGTGTTGTCATAAATCAGGTTGTTCTGTACCAGGGGATTACCTTCGAGATGAAGACCACCGCCGTCATAGCCGTTATTGTTGTGGATGATATTGTGGGTGATTATCGCCTCGCCTCCGTGACAGGCAATGCCGCCTCCTTTAGGTTGATAACCGTTTCCAATCTGATCTGCGCCAATGACATCGTTATTACGGATTATGTTGTGGGTGATGGTAGGGCTGGCTTCGTTGCAGAGGATTCCGCCGCCCCAGGGAGATTTTTTTACGTAAGGCCATTCGTTATCCATAAATGATCCCTTGCCACCAGTAATGGTGAAGCCGGTTAGGATAGCAGTTTTGGATTCATTACAATCGAATGTCACAGTTGAGCCTGAATTGTTCCCATCGATAATCGTCGCTTCTACAATTACCCAATCCTGTGGATTGGTTCCACGTACCACAATATCTTTGCCCCTGAAGCTAATGTTCTCTATATAATGCCCGGGGCTGACAATTACCACATCGCCGTCATTGCTCTGGTCTATGGCTTGCTGGATGGAGGTATAATTCTGTGGAATCCAGCGTGTCTCGGCGCTTACAGTGGACATTTCGATCAGTACAGCCAGGCAAATTATAGTTTTCTTAATCATTTTTCATTTTTCCTTCACTTGATTGTTAATATTTTTTTAATTGACTAACGAAATTCACCCAAAGAACGCCACGGACATGTAATATGTTTCAATCTGTTTCTAAAAATAATTTATATGAAACGTTATATAATCCGTGGCGTTATAATATGTAGAGAATATGGAATCGATGAGAGATCAGGTAAATCTACCGTTAATTCATAGTGCTCAGGCCGGCGATTCAGATGCTCTTGCTGTGCTGTCGGAATCGGTCCGGGCGATGGTCCGTGTCTATGTCTATCGATTAACACTGGATTATCATCGAACACAGGATTTGTGCCAGGAAACCATGCTGAGGCTGCTAAAATATCTGCCTGACTTGACAATCGAACAAGTTGATGACCTATGGGCCTGGGTTCGTCGCTCTGCTGTCAGTTGTGTCCGGGACGATAACCGAAACCGCACGCGCCGCCAACATCGCCATCAAACGGTGGCTCAGGAGCAAAGCCGGGAATCCTTTGTTGACGATGCTCCGGAAGACAGGGCCTTAAACCGGGAACAAAATAAAGCTATA
>CAZKYP010000150.1:0-7953 GCA_964556885.1 uncultured Pirellulales bacterium
GCACAAACAAAGTGCACTCGACTACGTCCGAGCGAAGGGCGGTTTCATCGAGCCGCTGGCTGAAAAAATAGGCGCTGTCAATACACTTATTGTGGCACGGGCTTCCAGCCCGTGGGATCACGGCCAGGATGGCCGTGCCACAAGCGACAAGAAACAAATATACGCATATAACACCGACTACGCAGGCGCCCTGGATGCGATAACTTCCGGTATGGGTATTGAAAGGGCCGATTTCGAATCCATGCCGGTGGCGATTGTCGGCGCAGGCGGTGTCTCGCGCGCAATAGTGGCCGGACTAAGTGACGCCGGGGCGAAAATCAGGATTTACAATCGAACCGTCGAAAAAGCAAAAAACCTTGCGGCCGAATTCGACTGCGAATTCGCCCCTTCGGATGAATTAAAGAATTTGGATGCGAAATTAATTGTAAACTGTACGAGTATCGGGATGCACCCGAAAGTTAATGCGACACCCGTACCGGCCGATTTTATAAAAAACGATATGGCCGTTTTCGATACCGTCTATAATCCCACCGAAACGCTGCTTCTTAAGCAGGCCAAACAAAAAGGTGCCAAGATAATAGACGGCGTCTCGATGTTCGTCAACCAGGCAATGGCCCAGTTCAAGCTCTTCACCGACACCGCCGGCAACGCCGACCTTATGCGTAATGCGGTTTGTAATTCGATACCGGATAAGTAGAATGAAATCAATTAGTTGTTGCTTTGGACCGTAATAATTTGTATCATCTGAATAAGATAATAAGGATATCCGGATTTATATGGTTGATGTTGCGAAACAGATCGAATACTGGAAGCAGGGCAGCGACGAGGATTTTGCCGCTGCACAGTCTCTTCTTGAAAAAGGACATTTGCGTCACTGTCTTTTCTTTGCACATCTTGCTCTTGAGAAAATGCTGAAGGCACATGTGACACGGCATACGAAAGATATCCCTCCCCGTATACACAACCTGGTCCGTCTCGCTGATATTGGACATTTAAATTTAGATCCCGGCCAATTGGAATTCCTCCGAGAGTTCAATCTCTATCAATTAGAGGGTCGATACCCCGATTCTAAACCAATGTTAATTGATTTAGACACATCACGAAAAGAAATCCTGAGAGTGGAAAAAATGTTGATATGGTTGAAGACACAATTATAGCGACAATAAAACATTATCTGGCTTCCTTACCGGCTTTCGGAATCCATGCCTGTAGGGCTGTGCTATTTGGCTCTTATGCACTTGGCAAAGCCGATCAATACAGCGATATAGATTTGATCGTGATTGCCCCTGAATTTGACAACTCGCATGAAATTTCACTTGTTAAAACACTTTGGCGGGCAACCATAAGTGATAATCGTATCGAGCCGATTCCCTGCGGTGAGAAAGAATGGGAGACCGACCAGAGCCGGCCGATACTTGAAATTGCCAGACGGGAAGGTATTGTCATTACTGCGTAAAAACCTCGAATCCTGCCCTCTGAACCACCTTGCAATGCCTTCCGTACCGCACATAAAATTGTTAAAAATAGCTTGCAATTGTCAATAATTCCGTTTACATTGATTGGCAGCGATTTAACAATAATTATTATCCCCATTCGTTTGAAAGGAGCTGATTATGTTCAGGTCAAGTAGAATATTGTTTGTTTGTACGACGTTGTTAGTATCATTTTTTTGTATTCAGTCAAGCACAGCGATTGCCCAGACACCGGTCGACAAGCTTGTCACCGTAATGCCGGATGGTGTGATCGGCTTTTACGCCACCAGCGGCGGTGACAGTCTGAAACCCGCATTTGAAAAATCGATACTGGGCCGGATACGGAACGACCCGAATGTGCAGACTTTCTTAAGTTCAATAAGAAAACAGCTAATAACGAAATTAGCGCAGGAAACAGCCGACCCCAACAGCAGTAAGGCCGTTGATATCGTGCAGAACTTTAGCAGGCTGGTGCTGGCCAGGCCGATTATCGCAGGCGTCGCACAGAAGCAAACCAAAGAAGGTCCGCCTGTTTTTGGCTTTGTCATTTTGGACGCCGGACCGAGAAAGGACGAAATCGCTTCTGCCCTGAGAACACTGGAATCGCTGATCGGTGAAGGTGACATTGTAGATATCACAATCGGCTCGTTGACAATGCGCGGCCCGAAAGGTTCCGATGTCCCGGTATGCTGGGGTTGGGCAGACAATTACCTTGTCCTTGCTATAAACGACGGCGAGGGACTGGCCATGAAGTATTTGCAGGGCGACGGCAGACAAGCCGTGAATTATCTTCAGAAGGTGCCGGCCGCTGGTGACGCGCTGGCTGTTTTTGTCGACTATGAAAAGATTTTCGGTCTTTTCAACATGATAGCTAATATGAAAGGTGATTCAGAAGAATTTGCTATAGTCGATAAAGTTATTAAGGAACTCGGCATCAGCGACATCAAGAGCCTTGCAGCAAGAATTGGATTTGACGGTCCGGATCTGGTCAGCAATTGTCTTGTCGAAGCGGCCCAGCCAGCCAGGGGCCTGCTTGCGGCTTTTAAGCCGATAAAGATTTCGATGTTCGATATGGTCGATGAACGTGCAGTGAACGCAACCGCCTTCAATTGCGATTTCGCCGGCATATACGATATGATAATGCAGACTGTTAAAACAGCTTCGCCCAATGATGTTTATCTTGAAGTGCAGCAGGCTATTACCGAATTCGAGACCGAAACGCAAATTGAGATTCGCAAGGGTATTCTGGAAAGTCTGGCAGGACCGATGATTTCCTATACCATTCCTATGGGCACGATAACGGAAATACCCAACGGCGGAATCGTTATGATTGCCGGTTTGAAGGATGCGTCGCTGTGGGAAAAGTCGATAGGGGCCATCGAGAAGATGGCGGCTGAAAAAAGTGAAGGTATGGTGCAGGTCAGCTCACAGCAGCAGGATGGAAGGACCATACATACATGGGGGATAGCGCCACTGATGATGGCGCAGGTAATGCCATGCTGGACGGTTGTTGGTGATAAACTTCTCATTACCTCCAACCTCCCGTTGTGTAATCTGGCCGCAGCTCAAATAAGCTCAGGGACGAAGTCGATACGCGGCACCGAAGGATTCAAGAAGGTCACAGCCAAGCTGCCCGATAATATTACATCTTTCAGATATGGCGATACAAAGATCGAGTTCAACCAGCTTATGATGGGTTTGCAGCAGGTCTGGCCGATGGCTACCATGTTCGCTGCTAAAGAAGGATTGACTTTGCCTTTTGTGCTGCCGAATCTTTCATATATCATCAAAGATTTAGGGCCGTCCTGTAAATATTCGTATTCCGACAGCGACGGGTATCGCTCATGCTATCGCGGCTCAGGTATCGAGGTAAGCATGGGAGCGATAGCCGGCGGTGCTTTGGGAGTCGGGATAATGATGCCGGCCCTGGCCCGAACTCGACAGATATCTAAACGAATGGTGTCCGGTACAAATTTATCTGCAATTGGTAAGGCAATGTTAATATATGCAAATGACTATGACGACCAGTTTCCACCGAATCTCCAGGAACTTGTTGAAAAAGAAGAACTTGATCCCAGAGCGCTTGAGTCCAAACGCAAGCCTAAGAATTTTGACGGTCCGAGTTATATATATGTGACCGGCCAAAATACATCTATGGATCCGAGGAATATTCTGGTTTATGAGAATCCGGAATACTGCACTGAAGGATTGAATGTTCTGTATATGGATAGTCATGTTGGATGGACGAAACCGGATGAATTCATGCAGGAACTCAAAGCAACATATGAGCGGCTTGGCAGAGAAATGCCTGAGATAAAATTCAAAGATTGAGGTTCGGCCTCTTTTCACATTACTTTTCATTGAATCGGCCGCATTAGGTCGATATAATACTCATCTAAATGATCCTGCCGGATAAAAGCAGGTCTATAGATTCATAATTTCCGTTTTCATCAAGGATAAATTACATGGTAAAAAGTGACAAAAAAGCAAAGAAAGTAGTATTGGCATACAGCGGCGGACTGGATACGAGTGTGATTCTGCCGTGGCTGAAGGAAACTTACGGCTATGAGGTTATCGCGTTCGCGGCCGAATTAGGGCAGGGCGATGAACTGGCCGGTATAAAACGGAAAGCTCTGGCAAGCGGGGCGGTCAAGTGCATTGTCAAAGACCTGCGCAAGGAATTTGTCGAAGACTATATCTGGCCGCTGCTCAAGGCCGGGGCTATTTATGAAGACAAATACCTGCTGGGAACAAGCATTGCCCGACCATTGATTGCCAAACACCAGGTACAGGTCGCCCATGCCACTAAAGCAGCCGCAGTAGCTCACGGCGCAACCGGCAAAGGCAACGACCAGGTGCGGTTCGAGCTTACGTATATGGCACTGGATCCGTCGCTGCAAATTATCGCTCCCTGGAAGGACCCGAACTTCACGCTCACTTCCCGCGAAGCGGCGGTTGATTACGCCAAAAAGCATAATATACCCATCGACCAGACGAAGAAGAAAATATATTCACGTGATCGCAATCTCTGGCACATAAGCCACGAAGGAGCGGACCTCGAAGACCCGGCCAACGAGCCGAAGGACGATTTGTTTGTAATCTCCAATCCTGTCTCGAAAACGCCCAATAAGGCAGATTATGTCACGATAGGTTTTCATGAGGGCGTACCGGTAAAACTCGACGGTAAGTCGATGAGCGGCGTCAAGATGATTGAAACATTGAACCAGATAGGCGGCAAACATGGTGTTGGCCAGGCAGACCTGGTCGAGAACCGTCTTGTAGGGATGAAATCGCGCGGTGTATACGAAACGCCGGGCGGATCGATTCTTATTGAAGCCCACAAGGCTCTGGAATCGTTGACGCTCGACCGGGAGACCAAACATTATAAACAACTTCTCGCTTTGAAATACGCGGAGCTTGTTTATTACGGCATGTGGTTTTCACCGTTGCGTGAGGCCCTCGATGCATTTGTTAATGTTACCCAGCGCAATGTTACCGGTGAAGTCAAGGTCAAGCTGTTCAAAGGCCGCTGCACGATTGCCGGAATCAAAAGCCCGAACAGCCTTTACCGAACGGATTTGGCGAGCTTCAAGATGGGGGCTGAATACGATCCGACCGATGCAACCGGCTTCATACGCCTGCTCGGTCTGCCGATGAAGGTCTCAGCTATAGTCAATAAGAAGTGATTTAGTCAAAAGAAATAACGATGGTGGCGATAAACAAAATAAAAGAATTCGGCAGGCAAATCGGCGAGCAATTTCATGCTGAGAAGGTAATCCTTTTCGGCTCTCATGCTCAAGGTAATGTTACGGTTGATTCTGATGTTGATTTATTAGTCATCGGGCCGTTCAAAGGCAGAAGTGTTGATAAATCCGTAGAAATCCGAATGAAATTGCGCCCAAAATTTCCTGTTGACATTCTCATCAGGACACCGGAAAAGGTGCATCAGCGTATAAAAATGGGTGACTGCTTTATGCGGGAAATCCTTGAAAAAGGAAAGGTGCTTTATGAAGCCGATGACCGCTGAGTGGATTGCCAAAGCTGAAGCAGATTTTGCCACTGCACAACGAGAAAGCCGCGTGAGGAAAAATCCTAACTATGACGGCATCTGTTTTCATTATCAGCAGTGTGCTGAGAAATATCTTAAGGCCCACTTGTGTAAAGCGGAAATACCGTTTGGTAAAATTCATGATTTGGTTGTATTGATGGAACAGGTCCTAAAAGTTGAACCTAAATGGGAAATTTTTCGTGAAGATCTTGCTTATCTCTCGGACTTTGCCGTGGCATTTCGCTATCCCGGCGAATCTGCCGATAAGGAATCTGCGGTTCAGGCGAAACGGCTTTGTAGCTATTTTCGCAAGATAGCCCGTAGTTCATTGGGATTAAGAACGTAAGATAGAGAGTGAGCAAAAAAACACAATAAATAACAAAGGATTGTTGTGACGGCAAGTTGGATTTGGTTTATTTTTATCTTTGCATTCGGGTGCTGTATCGGCAGTTTTCTTAATGTCGTGATTTATCGCCTGCCCCGCGACAAGTCATTGGTGAGTCCGCCTTCTGCCTGCCCGGTTTGCAAAAGGCATATCCGGTTTTATGACAATGTCCCGCTGATTTCCTGGCTATTGCTCGGCAGGAAGTGCCGATATTGCAAAATCCCGATTTCCTCCCGATATTTTGTCATCGAATTGCTGACCGGGGTGGTTTTCCTCGGGCTTTTCGTGTTGTACTTTTACACGGATTTAATTCCGGGGATGGTACCGTTTTTGGAAGGCGGCTGGCTGATTTATATGCTGCATATTATTCTATTGGGTGCCTTTATAGCCGCCTCGGCTATCGACCTGGAGTTATGGATAATTCCGCTGTCTATATGCTGGTTCGTTACCGGCGCCGGACTGATGGGTTCGGCTCTCGGCGGTTCTATGATTGGATCCGATCTGATTGCTGCCTCTATGCTTTTACCGAGAGCATCAGCTGGTACAGGTGCTCTTGCCATTGGTGCAACTATAGGTTTGCTTATATCAATTTTCCTGCTGGCGAGTGGGCGGATTAGAAGAAGTTATGAGTCCGAAAGCTCCGGAAAAAACGATTATATCCAGCCTGATAAGCATGACGGACCAGATGATGCGGCCCAGCAGGAGAATTTACCTAATCACCAGTTCAATCATCGCCTGGAGGCACTGAGAGAGGTCTTGTTTTTACTGCCTATTATTATCGGTTCGGTGTGTGTATACCTGCTCTTTAATAAGATTGGACCGGTCAGAGGCTGGTGGATAATCTTTTCTCAGCGTCCTTTTGTTATCGGATTTTTAGGGAGTTTGTGGGGTTACTTTATTGGTTGCAGCGTTGTCTGGGGCGTTCGTATTTTCGGTACTCTGGCCTTCGGCAAGGAGGCGATGGGGCTCGGCGACATGCACCTTATGGGGGCGGCCGGGGCCGTGATAGGACCGTTTTATGTAGTTGTGGCGTTTTTCATCGCGCCGTTCTTCGGACTGGCATGGGCCGGTTTTCAGATGTTTTTTAAGAAAATTCATCAAATTCCTTACGGTCCGTTCTTGTCTTTGGGAGTGTTCGTTGTTATGATTTTACATGATTGGATATTAGACCGAATGGGTCTGATTTTCTATAAATGAAACAAAGGATTCGTGTTCCAGAATTATAAGGAGATATCAAGATGTATCCTGCCAACAAAAAATCGATTGTCCTGCTTGCCTGTTTTGTAATGTTTGTCCTCTTGTCCGGTTGTACCAACTGGGAACAGAAATATAAAGCGCTTAGCGTCGAGCATGAGAACCTCAAAGGTCTTCTCACACGCGAAAGGTCGGAGAAAGGTCAGCTTACCGACAAGATTACTCAGGACCAGCAGACGATTGATGAGCTGCGCAGGCAGATCGAAGAAAGCAAGAAGACCCCGGCCGAGGCATCAGGCTTTGGGGCGGGGTATGATGTCGCATTTGACCCGTCCGCCGGAACGGTAACAGTTACTTTGCCGAACGAGATACTTTTTGATTCCGGTAAAGCCGAGTTAAAGAAGGCTACAAGCACTGAGCTTGACCATATTCGTTCCGTTTTGCGGGATAAGTACCCCGATAAGCAAATCGATGTAATCGGTCATACCGATACTGATCCGATCAAGAAATCAAAATGGAAAGACAACTGGGAGCTTTCAGCCGAGCGTGCCTTGACCGTGACCAGGTATCTGATTGAACGGGGGACTTCTGCAGATAAAATTCGCGCGGTTGGCTGCGGCGAAAGCAAGCCCAGGGCTTCCAATTCGACAGCGAGTGGAAAAGCCCAGAACCGCCGGGTGGAAATCGTAGTACATATCAGGGCTTAGGCAAGATTCGATACTTGAACTCATCCCAAAACCTCTTCCTACTGCGATTGGCTGCAAATTCCGCGGCTCTGCGTTGTCGGCGAAAAAGGTTCTCGACGTACTTCAGTACGCCTCCGAGCCTTTTCCACCTCCGGCCTTGACCACGAA
>CAZKYP010000151.1:0-7737 GCA_964556885.1 uncultured Pirellulales bacterium
GCGATTCTGGCCAGCCATACATAGAAAAATACAAAAACACTATTGTTGCTAATAGCTTTGACAACGCAATCAAACCTATATTGGAACTTGATTTTGGTAAAGATAAAAAATTCAACGAATCAAAAAGGAGATTATAAAATGCGAATAGCGATTCCATTAGCACAGGGGAGATTAAGCCTTCATTTTGGCCATTGTGATCAATTTGCTATATTTGAAATTGACAGCGAAAAAATCATTGGAAGGACCGACGAAGTTCCGCCCGATCATGCACCTGGTGTATTGCCAAAATGGCTGCATGGAATGGGTGTAAATGTGATTATTGCCGGTGGTATGGGGCAGCGGGCTCAGCAGCTTTTTGCACAAAATGACATTGAAGTTGTTATTGGGGCACAAGCCGGAACACCTGAAGAACTCATTTTGGCCTATTTACAAAACACCCTTGCAACGGGAGAAAATATCTGCGACCACTGATCACGGCAAATAAAATGTTGATTTTCTGTATGTCAAAAAGAAAGCAAAGGTGAAGTTGTGAATACTGAGACAATACAAAATACTCTCACTGATACACGTAAATGTGTTCACCCTGCATGCATCGTATGTAGTTTAAAAAATACCAGGGGCTTGCGTATGGAGTTTGAAATTGATGATGATGGTGGTGTTAAGGCTATGTTTAGCTGTGATAGGAGTTTCGAAGGATACCCGGGTATGGTGCATGGTGGGGTAATCTCGTCAATTTTAGATGGCGCAATGGGCAATTGTATGTTTGCTCGTGGTCTGGCAACCGTAACTGCCGAGATGACGACAAGATTCCGGCATCCTGTTGCGATAGGACAGGAAGCTACAATCTCAGCAAAGATTATACGATATTCACACCCTCTTTATATACTGGAGGCTGAGATTATCCAGGAAGGTAAAGTCAAAGCGACTGCTAAAGGTAAATATTATGATCAACCCAAACTGATTGACACGGTTGATATGATTTTCTAATGCAATACACAGATAAAGTACTCGAGCATTTTATGAACCCTAAAAACTCTGGAGAGATCCCGGATGCCGATGGTGTTGGTACAATCGGATCACAGGACTGCGGGGATATGATTCGAGTTTGGATAAAGGTTTCTAACGAACATCTGGTTGATGTCAAATATAAAGTATACGGATGTCCGGCGGCGATCGCCTGTTGCAGTATGATGACCGAGTTTGCAATCGGAAAACATATTGATGAAGCCTGGAATCTAACAGACGAGCAAATCGCCGAGGCATTGGGAGGATTGCCTGAATATAAATATCACTGTTCTAACCTTGCCGCTTCAACGTTACATAGAGCAATAATGAACTATATTTTTAAAGGCCTGAGCAAAATAGACATGCTTTCTATCGAAATAATTATAAATGACACTTCTTCTGGTATGCTTCACTCAGAGCATGGACTTGCTTTATGGATTAATTACCGGAATAAGCAGATACTTTTTGATACAGGACAAAGCAATTTAATTTTACAAAATGCTAAAACACTGGGCTGTGATTTGCCGAGTACAGATGCAATTATAATAAGCCACGGCCATTATGACCATACAGGCGGATTTCCATCTGTTGTTAATATTGCTTCAAGAGCCAGAATTTATATGCACCCTGTGGCGGCTGAACCAAAGTTCAGTCTAAAAGGTTCAAAGGCAAATTATATCGGTATGTCTGATTTCATGAAGAAATCTATTAAGGACTGCGATGTTATCTGGACAACAACGCCTGCACATATATTTCCCGGGATATCGGTAACCGGGCAAGTGCCTCGGCTAAATGATTATGAGAACGTTGAAGATGTCTTTTTTAGTGATGAAAGTTGTCAAAAGCGGGATGAGTTATTAGACGATCAGTCGTTGTTTATCGAATCATCAAAAGGATTGGTTGTTATTTTTGGCTGTGCCCATGCAGGGGTTGTGAACACACTTGACTATATCAATAAATTAACAGGCGGAAAAAACATATATGCTGTTATAGGCGGCATGCACCTGCTGAATGCAAATCCGGCCAGAATCGCCAATACAATAGAAACCTTCAAAAAATATCGAATACAAAAAATTGTGCCGTTGCATTGCACCGGCCGGCGGGCTATGGAGGCTCTAAAAGCCGCCTTCACTGATAAATGCTTGTGTTTAGATGCTGGTAAAGGGATTAATTTCTAATGGAGATCCATACTAAGTATGTCAAATAAAGTGTTGAAGCTGGAACAGATATGTAAGAAATTATCTAATATCAGCGATTCTGACTGGATTGCAGTTAGGTTTGAGAAACAAATTCCTGCAAATGATATTGAACCAGTCAGATTCTGTGAAGCCGTATGCAAGGCGCGAAAGAAGCGTATGTCATTATCTCTTCCTGAGGTTTGCTGCAGTGGTGCTAAAAGATGCTTTGGTTGGCTTAAAAATAGTGATGATAAACTGGCTCAAAAACTATCCGAGAAAACAGACATAATTCAAAACGTAGCCCGTGAGTTGATAAGAAATGTACCTGTTTTGAATGAGGAATTTTCCGGGATTTCTCTTGGCAAAGATATCTATGGAGATGTTTATATAAGTTACGCCAGCCCGGAATCGGCGATGAAACTGATTAGATCCTGGCAAAAAAGAACCGGAAAGAATCTTGGTACGGAAATTTCAGGCATAATGTCTGTCTGTGGAAATGTTGCGGTTAAAAGCTATATCAATCAGAAAATCAGCATTTCTTTTGGTTGCCCCGATTCCCGAGAATATGGCA
Organism: uncultured Pirellulales bacterium; assembly: GCA_964556885.1. GTDB lineage: Bacteria > Planctomycetota > Phycisphaerae > Sedimentisphaerales > Anaerobacaceae > CAZKYP01. The sequence goes on from CAZKYP010000151.1 coordinate 2,755, forward strand.
GTATCGAAAAGGGGCAATTGGTCATTGGTCTTCCCCACAAAGTAGCATTGCATATATTGTATTATGAATAATTGAAAAGAATATATTAAGAGTTTTTGGAGATCAGAATGGATAATTTGGTTCCGGCAAGAGTATTTTTAACAAAGGGAGTAGGCAGACATAGATATCAATTAAAATCTTTCGAGGAAGCATTAAGACAAGCCGATGTAGCTCAGCAGAATCTTGTTCAGGTATCATCAATACTTCCTCCGAAGTGTAAAATTATCGCCCGTGAAAATGGACTAAGATCTCTTGTTCCAGGTCAGATATCTTACTGTGTTATGGCTAGGTCAGATACCAATGAGCACGGACGTCTAATTGCATCCTCAATCGGGATTGCAGTACCCAAGGATCGAAACAACTGGGGGTATATCAGTGAAGTTCATGGTCATGGAATGAATCAGAAAGAAGCAGCCGACATGTCTGAAGATTTAGCAGCGGATATGCTTGGAACCACACTCGGCCTTGAAGTTGATCCGAATCAGGCATGGTCTGAAAAAGAGCAGGTCTATAAAGCCAGCGGTCTGATTATCAGAACTTCTAATATTACACAGACAGCCAGAGGACAAAGTGATCTCTGGACGACAACTGTTGCAATTGCGATGTTATTATTGGATTGATAGTTTATGGAGAATAATTATGAATGACCCATTAACACCCTATGGCAATAAGCCAATGGTGACCCCCATTGTCAATGCTGTTAATTATCACTACAATTCCTTTGAAGTCTTAAGGCAGATCACAGACGGTGAAATAGACGGTTACACCTATCATAGAGACGATAATCCTACTGTTCGTGCTGTGGAGAAAAAGATAGCTATACTTGAACAGGCTGAAGACTGTATTATTTGTACCTCGGGGATGGCTGCCTGCTCAATGGTCTATTTGACCTACCTGAATGCCGGCGACCATTTGATATTGTTCCACGATATATATGGAGCACATTATAAAGTATCGCTCATTCTTGAACGAATGGGAATTGATATCACATGGATTGATGCCGATGACAACGATAGAATTCAGGATTTTATCAAGCCAAATACAAAAATGATTTTTTGTGAAACCCCAAGCAATCCTTTATGCAAGGTTCTGGATATTTCTTCTTTGCGGAAAGAAGCAGACAAGGTCTCAGCTTTATTGGTTGTCGATAACACCTTTGCTACGCCATTTCATCAAAAGCCCCTTTCGCTTGGCGCTGATATTGTAGTACACAGTGCCACAAAGGCATTAGGAGGCCACAACGATCTCTTGGCAGGTGCTATCGCCGGCTCAAAAAGCCATTATGATAAATTATGGTTCACCCGCCAGGCTATCGGGACAACTTTGGATGCTTATTCAGGATCACTGCTGGAACGAGGTCTTAAAACATTTGAACTACGCGCAGAAAAGATGTCAGCTAATGCAATGGCTGTAGCGAAATATTTAAGCAGCCATGCAAAAGTATCACAGGTGCGATATCCTGGATTAAAAGATGATATGGGACATGCCACTGCCATAAAACAGATGCAGCATGGTTTTGGTGGAGTATTGGCGTTCGATGTAGGCAGCAGCCAGGAAGATGCCAAGAAATTTATTGGCGAACTTAAGAAAATTTATCATGCTGTAAGTTTAGGAGCGACAGAATCATTGATTTGCATACCATACCTTACGACATTGCTTTATATGCCGCCGGAGCGTAGAACTGTTTTTGGAGTAAGGCCCAATACGGTTCGACTATCTGCTGGAATTGAGAAGACCGAGATTCTTCTTGAGGATTTGGAACAGGCATTGAACAAATTAGAAACCAAATCTGAGCTGGGAACAGGAATCGATACTTTACGAAATCCTTCGAAGAAGAAAGGAAGCGATTATGCCGACATACGAATATAAATGCCAAAATTGCGGCCACACGTTTGAAAAGTTCCAAAGCATGAGAGAAAAACCTTTGGCTAAGTGCCCAGAATGTAATGGCAAAGTGCAACGTCTCATTGGTGGTGGAGCAGGGGTAATTTTCAAGGGATCAGGTTTTTATGCAACCGATTACCGTTCAAATAGTAGTCCCGCATGTGGTAGAGAGCGGCCTTGCTGCGGCAGGGAAACAACCTGTGATAATAGGCCGTGTGAATAAAAAGTATCAAAAATCTTGTGCTAACAATATCAGTATAAAATGAATATAGCAAAAAAATATGAACAATTGCGGCGAAAGATCCCGGACGAGGTAACTATCGTATTGGCTGCCAAGAAAAGAACTCCCCAAGAGTTGATTGAAGTTATTGATGCTGGCGCTACGGATATAGGAGAAAATTACGTTCAGGAAGCCGGGCATATGTATAGTGCTTTGAGGAGAAAAGCCGCCGAAGTCAAATGGCACATGATAGGTCATTTGCAAATTAACAAAATAAACAAGGCATTACGAATCTTTGATGTAATCGAAACTATTGACTCTCTTGAGAAGGCTGAAGCTATTAATAAAAGGGTTGTAAAAGCTAAAAAGCAGATAATACCGGTTTTTATAGAAATTAACATCGGTAGCGAAGATTCAAAGTCCGGTATACGGGTAGATGAACATGAACCTTTTGAGGACTACATGGAATATTTGATTAAGGATATATCCCGGCTTGATAATATGCGAGTTGAAGGCTTAATGACAATGGGGCCCCGGTTTGGCAATCCTGAAGACGTAAGGCCGCACTTTAGAAGAACGAAAAGGATTTATGATAGAATCAAGAGCCTCAATTTACCTAATGTAAATATGAAATATCTTTCGATGGGAATGACAAACTCTTACAAAATTGCCATAGAAGAAGGCTCTAACATGGTTAGAATAGGTACTGCTGTTTTTGGAGAAAGACCTTGTCTTGAATAATGAATTATGCTTATTAGATATATGATATCATTTCTAACTGTAACAAATTAATTCTTTTTTAATGAATAGTGGTTTATGCAGATAAAATAATCGATAAAGGTTCAGAAAATGAACAAATCATTTCTTAAAAACTGTAAAGCATGCGGCAAGGAAGTAAGCAAATATAGCCCATTTTGCCGTAATTGCGGTCATCCGCAAGGTTCTAATCTCATAATCTGGCTGTTGGCGTTGTTTGTTATTGTTCTGCTAGCTGCTTATACAGCTTTTATGATTTATTGCTGTTGTCATCCGGAACAGTTTACAGCATCTTAGCTCGCTCAAATACCGAATGATAAATCCTAAAAATAAAGTTTTGAGAAAAAGGAAATGAGAGCCCGTAACACAAAGATGAGATTCCTTCTTCGCACAGTGCCTAAATATTTATTTTTCAAAAGTTGCTACGAGAAATGACAAAATTATCTCTTAGATACAACAAATTATCACCTCAGATGCTATATTGGGAAACCGAGAAAGGAATTGAGTTCCTAAAACAGGTTGGAGTTAAAAAAGGTGATTCTGTATTGGATTTCGGCTGCCGGGTAGGTCATTACTCAATCCCTGCAGCAAAAATAATAGGGAGCAAAGGCACTGTTTATGCCATAGATACTCAAGGTGATGCTTTAGCAGAATTAGAACAAAAGAAAAACATACAAAAATTAACAAATATCAGAATAATAAAGACTTTTGGTCAACTGAGTTTGCCGTTGGAAGAAAAAAGTATCGATGTGGTTTTATTATATGATGTCTTGCATTATCTCAAAGAGGCTGAACGAAAAAAGTTATATCAGGAGACCTTCCGAGTTTTGAAAGAAAATGGACTGCTATCTATATACCCCAAGCACTGTCTGGCAGACAATCCGATAAAGGAATTTCAGAATATGAACATGGAAGACATCAAGAAGGAAATTCAATACTCAAAATTTGCTTTTATGAAGCGAAATTGTGATCTTATAAGTCATGATGACGGTCTTAATCAAGGCTGTGTATTTAATTTCAGAAAGAAAAAGTGATAAATAAATTCTATATAACGGCTGATTGAGAATATATTGAAATCAGGTTGTAGTTATTCATTGTTGTAGATCGAGAAGAAATATAAAATGTCTGTAATCGATTTGATAAAGGGAAGGAAAAATATTTTATATCAAGAAAGCGACGGGATAACTTTAGCTACACATACAATAAACGAATTTGAAGACAGAACGTTTACCTTTAAAGGATTAAAGAATAGATATTTTGAGCTAAGCGGAGAAGATCTTTTTAAATTGATTCAGGAAGAGATGGAAAATATGCTTATAATGTACAGCTACACAACCAAGATAAAAACATACATTGATAGAAAAGGAATTGGTCAGGCTGAAATAAAATTGCTTGGCCAAGCAAGCACGATGGGCAGATATAATCCTCTGAATGTAGAGTTGTATATAAAAACAGAACCCCAAATTAATTACTTTAAGAATTGTCATGTTTTTGGGGATAATGTTATCGCAAAATTTATAAGGCCAGATTATAAACGAATGGTTCTCCAGTAAAACGGTTAGATGTCATATGAGCACAAAAATTAACAACAAAAAACGAAAGTACATATTCGGGCCAGTACCATCACGAAGGCTGGGGAGGTCACTTGGCGTTGACCTGATACCTTTTAAAACATGCAGTTATGACTGCGTATACTGTCAGTTGGGCAGGACTACAAACAAAACTACAGAAAGAAAAGAATGGGTGCCTTTGGAGAAAGTGATAGACCAGCTAAAAGATCATTTATATTCAAAACCTGATTATATTACTCTTTCCGGCTCTGGTGAACCTACCTTGTTTTCAAGACTTGATGAGCTAATTTACAAAATTAAAGAAATTACCGATATCCCGGTAGCAGTACTTACCAACGGCTCGCTGTTATGGCTGCCTGATGTAAGAGACGCTCTGAAATCTGCGGACGTGGTTGTTCCATCACTAGATGCCGGAAGCAGCCAGATATTTCAATATGTTAATAGGCCACATCCGGATATTACATTCAGCAAAATGCTTCAGGGACTTGTGGATTTTCGCAAGGTTTATAGTGG
>CAZKYP010000152.1:0-1829 GCA_964556885.1 uncultured Pirellulales bacterium
TATATCAAACAAATAGAAAACCAACAACAGGTGAATGATTAGTCATGGGAGTGGGATCACATCTCCCGTGAATCTCGTAAGGGACACCTAACGGTGGGATGGCCAGGTTCATTTTATTACAACTTATTCATATCAATTCAGCGTGGGCAATCCATTCGACTCCGCTTCGCTTCGCTCAGGATGACATCGAGTATCAGGCATCGAGAATCAAGCATCGCAACCCACGGTTTGGAAATCAAAAATTAAAACTAAAATATCAAAATTGTGGAATCCCGACTTTGTCGGGATGACATTCTAAATAGATTCTTCGATCCCGATGAATCGGGACTCAGAAGCCGTCCTGAACTTGCTGAAGGAATGACAAGCCACAAATCACAAATCCTTCGATAAGCTCAGAACTTGCCCTGTGAAGGGGCAGGCCACGAACGCTGAACACAGCACTCTTACTACTCTTCACGCCTTCGCAGCTTCCAACCTGCAACTATCAAACCGATGCTGCCGAGAAAAAGAGCGCCCGGGACCGGGACCGTCTCTCCTGTTGTGAATTGGAAATTTGGACCAAAGAAGAAGGGACCATCCGGATCGCCGCCCGGAACCAGCTCAATGGGTGGAGCAAATCCAGGCGACCCGAAGAGTTCGTTCCAACCCACTTGCGTTATTGCCGGGTCAACCTGGAGTTGTTCCACCAATACAAGAGGATCATATGTAATCTCACCAGCCGGCACTAAAGGGTAGCATGCACCGAGCAGGTAGTGCTCCCCGACAGTTAGCGGCGTATCAATTACATCAACGTATCGGAACTCATCCACGAGCGGGTTATCTGTTCCGGCACTTACAACTCCAGACACTATCAGCGTCTGGTCACTCTTGCGCCATATACCGATCGAATGGTCGAATCCCAAACCGTCACCCTCGTAATCCCAAATACCCAGATCTACGACGGTAATAGACACGGTTGGGACAAATTCCAATCCCCATGTGCTGTTCCCCGTGTATAGATATCCATCCGATGGAGGTCCCGGGTCGAAAGCTATGTCGCCAACACTCGTAGCGCCGAGTCCAGCAACTATCATCAAAACAACCGTAGTCATATTTTTCACCCACCTCATCTCCATTTTCCCCGCTCCTTTCATTCAGAATGTGTCCATAGCCAACAGGAATTCACCAGCATAATATCCGTGCCCTTTTGTTGTAGCCATGGCTCTTGGACAATTAGCCGCTACTGGCCGTACAGACCACCCATTTGCCCTTGATCTGCCGAACCATACGCTATTCATATTTTGGATTCTGTCTGCCCAGGACCAAGTGAAGGAAGAGCTTAACGACACACCGCATAATGTCTTCTCAACACCTTCCTGATACTGTTTTTAGCTGATTGGGATGAGTTTGTCAAGAGAAATATCTCGTGACGACACATTTTTTCCTTGTGTCCTTTGATGATTGAAGAAATTAATGTGATGGGTGGCAGACTTCGGCGATTTCAGTCTCAACTAGAAATAAAAAATTAAAAATAAAATATCAAAATTGTGGAATCCCGACTTTGTCGGGATGACGTTTTGACATTGACGATGAACACTGAACGAGATTGCGCCGTAAGGCGTCCCATAGGGACCACCGGTCTAAAAGACAGACCTCGCAATGACAACATCGTTAGAAATCATCCAAAAACCTCTTTTGTAACGATATAAATATTTTCGCTTGCCTCGTTTCGCGGGTAAGGCTACAATCCGCCGTTTATGAAAATGGCAAGTGTAATCAGTATTGGTAACGAGCTTCTCTCCGGGCGGACGGTGGATACCAATGCGGCCTACCTTTGCGCCGAGCTGCTC
>CAZKYP010000152.1:1929-7729 GCA_964556885.1 uncultured Pirellulales bacterium
CGAAACAAAATCCAGGCCTGCATCCCGGCCGCTGCGAAGGCAATCATAAATGAGCTGGGCACGGCCCCCGGCATAATGGCCGAATCGAACAGCAGGCTGCTCTTCGCCCTGCCCGGCGTGCCGATGGAAATGAAGCAGATGTTCCAAAAAACGGTCCTGCCGGAAATTCGACTTTCCACCGGCGGCCAGGCCGTCGCAATCACCAAGCTCAACTGCTTCGGGGCGGGTGAATCGGACATCGCCGAGATGCTCGGTGATTTGATGCAGCGAGGCAGGAATCCATTAATCAACTGTACCGTGAATTTCGGCACAATCACCCTGCACATCATCGCCTCCGCGGCGGACAAAGAACAGGCCGCAACGATGGCCGAAAAAGATGAAAAACTGCTCCGCAAGAAGTTGGGCGAGCTTGTTTTCGGCATGGGCGAACAAACGCTGGCCGAAGTCGCCGGCGAACGGCTCGCAAAACAGAAAAAAACTATTGCTATAGCCGAGTCCTGCACGGGCGGCTGGCTGGCCAAGCTGCTGACCGACATACCCGGGGCCAGTAGATATTTCACACACGGCTGGACGACCTACAGTAACGAGGCTAAAATAAACGAGCTCGGTGTACCGTCCGATTTAATAGAAAAATACGGCGCCGTCAGTGAGCAGGTCGCCGAGGCTATGGCCGTTTGTGCAAGGAAAAAAGCCGGTACAGATTATGCGATTGGAATAACCGGTATAGCCGGTCCAGACGGAGGAACCGAGCAAAAACCGGTCGGACTTGTGTACATCAGCCTGGACTGCGAACAAGGATGCGAAACAAAACGATATTTTTTCTCAAACGACAGGCAATTTATAAGGCTAAGAACCGCACAAACCGCACTAAACATTTTATGGTTAAGGTTGAAAGATTGACTAACATCGATTAAAATGTTATAATAAAAATATCTGGGGTCAGCTCAATTTTGAGGAGAATATGGCAAAGCATCGCAGACATTTAGGTGAAATTCTTTATAAGGCCGGATTGGTCAAGAAAGATGCTCTCATAACTGCGATTAAACAATCGAAAACCGAAAAAAAACGGCTCGGCCAGGTCCTTATCCAGCAGGGCCTGATTAACGAAGACATCCTGGCAAAGGCAATCGCCAAGCAGTTCGAGCTTGAATACGTCAACCTTGACAAGACCCCGCCTTCGCCCGATGCGGCCAAGCTCATCCCCGAAGATTTGATGAAAAAGCACAACATCATCCCCCTGGACAAAAGCAACGGCAAGCTGCGGGTGGCGATTGCCGACCCGACGGACCTGGAGATGATGGATGCACTTCGTTTTCGTCTCAATGCCGACCCGGTATGCTGCGTAGCAAATCCAACCAAGATTCGCACCCACATCGAGGAATCTTTCAGCCAGGTAACAAAAGAAGATGACGACAGGCTCAAGCATAGTATCGATGCAACCGCCGCCGAGCTCGCCGAGGCCGGGCTCCAGATGGAAACAAGCTCATTGATTGCCCAGGCCGGAGCCGGAGACGACGAGGCCCCGATCATCAGGCTGGTAAACCTGATAATCGACAACGCCTACTACATGCGGGCCAGCGATATCCATATCGAACCGATGTCCGACAGGGTAAGAGTAAGATACCGCGTCGACGGCGTCTGCCTCGAACGGGACAATATCCCGAAGAACATGCAGGCTCCTCTGGTGACGCGTTTCAAAATCCTGTCCGGTATGGACATCGCGGAAAAACGACTGCCCCAGGACGGCCGTATCAAACGCAACATCGGCGGCCAGGACATCGACTTCCGTGTCTCGTCGCTGCCCGGTACTCACGGGCCGAGCGTAGTGCTTCGTATCTTGAGGCCGGACGCGGTCAACATCGGTATCGAATCGCTGGGTTTTGAGTCGGACAACTATGAAATTTTCCAGCGCATAATCAAAAGACCCAACGGGATATTTCTCGTTACCGGCCCGACCGGAAGCGGCAAAACGACCACGCTGTACGCCGCTCTGCAGGAGCTAAACAAGCCCGACAAAAAAATCATCACCGCCGAGGACCCCGTCGAGTACATGTTCGCCGGTATGAACCAGTGCCAGGTTAAGGATGATATCGGTCTTTCGTTCGACAGGATTCTCAGAGCGATGCTGCGTCAGGCGCCCAACATCATCCTGATCGGTGAAATCCGTGACGGCGTCGTGGCCGATATTGCAATCCAGGCCGCACTCACAGGACACCTGGTCTTCAGTACGCTGCACACGAACGACGCCCCGAGCGCAATCACGCGTTTGATAGATATGGGCGTCAAGCCGTTCCTCGTGGCAAGCTCGATTCAGGCCATCATGGCACAGAGACTCGTTAGAATCATCTGCAAGAAATGCAGGAAAGTAGACGATAATCCCGACCCGAAGCAGATAAAATCGCTCGGCATCTCCATGAAAACGCTTGAAAAAACTCCGGTCTACAAAGGTGCCGGCTGCAGCCAGTGCCAGAACACCGGCTACAAGGGACGAATAGCCATTTTCGAAATGGTGGAGCTAAACAACGAAATCAGAGAGCTGGCCTTTACAAAAGCGCCCACGACCCACCTGAGAAAAGCATGCAAAGCGAGCGGCATGAGATCGCTGATGGAAGACGGAAGGATTAAAATATTCAAGGGTATAACAACACCGGATGAAGTAGTAAGAATCACACAAACGGAAGGTTCTACTGTAGTAGATTAAATCTGTATAAAAGTTTTGAGGATTTGATTAATGGCAACAGTTAATATGGACAGATTGCTCCAGGCCTGTGTCGTGCAGGGGGGCTCTGATATACATCTTGTAACCAACCGGCCGCCGGTATTAAGAATTGACGGAAGGCTCAGGTCACTCGAAACGAAAGTTCTCGAGCCCGATGACACCGTGTCACTGATGAAGAGTATTACTCCAGATAGAAACCAGCAGGAGCTTCAGGAAGAAGGCGGCACCGATTTCGGTTTCGCTTATGGTGACGTCGCAAGATTCCGTGTATCCGTATTCCGCCAGAAAGGCAATATTTCCCTGGTCCTTCGGCTTATCCCGACCAAGATTATGGGTTTCGAGGAAATCGGCCTGCCGAAAATCTGCGCCGCCCTGTGCCGCAGACCTCGAGGAATGTTCCTTGTCACCGGCCCTACCGGCAGCGGCAAGACGACAACGCTCGCCTGCATGGTCAACTACATCAACGAAAACTTCGACCGCCATATTATTACAATCGAAGAGCCTATAGAATATTACCACACCCACAAAAAATCAGTTATCAACCAGCGCGAAGTCGGCGTCGATGTCCCGAGCTTCGCGGAAGCCTTAAGGCGCGTCTTGAGACAGGACCCAGACGTGATCCTGGTCGGTGAGCTGCGAGACCTGGAGACAATCGAAGCGGCCGTACGCGCCGCCGAAACCGGCCACCTCGTTTTCAGCACGCTGCATACTACAAGCGCATCGGGTACTATCACCCGAATCATCGATGTATTCCCCGTAACCCAGCAGGAGCAGATACGAATCCAGTTGGCCAGTAACCTGATGGCGGTGCTCAGCCAGGCCCTGTGTCCTCTGGCCGCCGGCAAAGGTAGAGTCGCGGCCTACGAATTCCTCGTGGTGACACCCGCTGTCGCCAACCTCATCCGCGAGAACAAAACATACCGAATCGACTCCAGCATCCAGACCGGCAAGAAGCTCGGCATGCAGCTTCTCGACGAACACCTCTGGCAGCTCTATGACATCGGCAAAATTACCCTGGAGGATATGCTCGACAATAGCCGTCAGCCCGGTCCTCTGCAGGACAAGGCCCTTGCAAAAATACAGTCCCTCAGAGGAAAAGACAGGCACAAAAAGGAAGCGGCACACAAGGAGCTGGAGGACATGGGCCCGATCCTCAGGTCATAACCGCCTTGCCTGCAAGACAAGAAGTTGTAAAGCACAGCCCGGATGTTGTGTTCCGTCAGAACACCGGAGCCGCAATCATTTCGCATGTTGTTCATCGTTCGTTGATTGCCGTTGTCATTCCGCACCTGTTCGACTGTGCTCAAGGCACGCTTGATGCAGAATCCAGTTTGTAGTGTGCGATGTTTCGCACCAATCGAAATTGTAGGGTGTACAACTTGTCTTTAGTTGCACACGCTGTTATAAAAACGGTAGGATATGCAGTCCTTGGGACTCTCCCGTGAGGGATGCCTTAGGTACTTACGGAGTGCATACCAAAAAATCTTTTTAAATCACTATTTTCCTGCACCTGCTTCAGAAGTTGTATTTTTCGAATCATTGTTTGAAGATGTTGATTTACAGTTTTCATAATCTTCCAATATTTTAAATGCGGCGTCTATATCACCTCTGTGAAGAGCATTCATTGCATTTGAAGCAACTTTATGTTTAGGCGTTCGAAAATAAAAACCCAGCATTAGAAATTCGAATATGTACTGCATCATAAAATAAACGGGAATAACAAAGAAATACGCTATCAACCAATCAACTCTCGTCCACAGTAAATAGGTAACTATGGCCGTACCGGTTATTACGAGCAGATACCTGATAAAATCCCAATGGCTCGTTATCTCTAATTTACGCATGGTCTCTTCTCCTAATAAAAAACCGTATAGTGGCGGCTCCCTTCGGCAGTGAGCTCAGGGTCGAACTGTGCCCCACCAGGTTCGGTGTTCGTTGTTCGTCGATAAAAATCTTCAATATTTACTATTTCATCTGAAGTTTGTCTTTTCAAAGTAGTTTCGCTTGATGCATTATCGGCGATTTTGGTGTGCGATATAACTAAATATTGCGGCCGAATCTGCTGAATCCGTCTAAAAAAAGCCGCATGGCAAAGCCAAAAAAGGGGAAATAATAAAAAATCGCCATTTTAAGGCAAATTTGCACTATTTGTTGGTTGTTCGTATTTCGGGATCCGGTGTTCGTCGTATCGTCGTTGTCATTCCTGTAGATTGTAGATTGTAGACTTTATTTCATTGCAAAAGAAGGTCTTTGTAATCAGCGCAAAACTTCTTTCTCTTACATTGACGACAATGCTCACCTCGCCAGATTTTGTCTATCTGGTCCATAATCCTGCCTATGATTTTAGTATCATCAGTTATAATACCGGCCTCGAAGTTTCTCCGCTCGGTGCTCTTTGCACCCATGCCCGCCCCTGTAAGATTGGCACTGCCCGTATAAGCAAATTCACCGTCAATTATTACGGACTTAAAATGCACCCGGGGACATAAAATCCTTTCCATCCCTTTTATCAAATTCGGATACTTATCGAAATCCCTTCTGAAGGCCGCACCAGGCTCTTTAGCATGAAGCAGCCTTATCTCGACATTCTTCGCCGCCAGAACAGAGAGTATCTCAAGAAAAGGGACCATTTTGCTTTGCTTATCCACATACAGGTCCTTCAAGTCGGCGGTTGCCAGCCAGAGGAATCTTCCGGCATTCGGAACCTGCTCGCAGATCACTCTTTCATATATTTGCCTGTCTGTAATAAACTCAAGCATGATCATTTGCTTTTCATTCAGGAATAATATTGTTGTAGAATTGTACCGGGTATCGGTGTTTGTGACAATGTCATTCATAGTCCCGATTCATCGGGAATCAACTTGTGCCATAGGTATTTATGTCACAGGTATAGTCAATTCTCCATCCTATTCCCTATTCCCAAAGTGGTAGATTTTCAATCAAAAACGATGGTAGCGCAGGGCAAAAATAAAATTTTTTGAGAAATTTTAAATTCCTGCCGCACAGACACTTACGATTTTTATTTTTTTTAAAATCCCGAAAATATCAATCAAAAACGATGGTAGCTCCAATTATAGGGGG
>CAZKYP010000153.1:0-7598 GCA_964556885.1 uncultured Pirellulales bacterium
ACAAGCGGATTTCAATAGGGACATTGTCTTTCATATTGCCTCCGCCGCCAAAAATCCCGACCGCGAGGTGATAGGATTGTCCAACCTCAAAAGTGTCCGTTAGATCCTGGAACAGCTCGACCTCCGGCACCGCGAACAACCAGACGGCCTGCTTACCGTCGCAGTTATCTATATAGTCGGGATCAGTAGGAGCGAGGTTCAGGAATACGCCTGTGAGCTGAATCCACAAGTTCCCGCCGCTCTCATCATACCACCATGGTGTTGGTGACTTTTGCCACGAGTCGATTTCGACGTCTACGAACTCTGTCTCCGGCAACTCGAATGAGGCATTCCCTACCGGAACCGGTACGGGTACCGACTCGATCAGACGGACGTTGTCCAGAAGCCAGAAGCCGCCGGATGTACCGGTCGCTCGAATAGCCAGGCCGATGTTTTTATCCGCCCAGGCATCATCGGAATTTACCTGCGGCAGGTATACCGGGAAATCCTGCAATTGCGTCGAGGATAGACCGATTGATTCAATCGTTTCGGAGACTATGTCCACAAGTTCGTTACTGTCTTGATAGTAGAGAACCAGCTCGACGGTAGATGGTGGGAAATCTTCCGGGAAGGCGGCACATATTCCAACGGTCAATTGGTAATCCCAACCTGCCTTATACACAGCGGTCAGGTCCTGCTCAAGGGCATTGCCCTGCTCGGAGCCTAAGAACGCTAATTGGTTTCCATCGGCGTTATTGACGTAGTCCCAGCCGTTTTCTGCCGTATTTGCCAATACACCGGTATTTGTACCGCCTGATGTATCATTGTCTATTTCCGTCCATCCGTCTACGATGGGTAATGTGGAGTCAGTTTTCGAATCCACTACGGGTGATTCGAACGAGGCGTTCTCGATCGATATCAATTCCGACCAGGCAGGGGCAGCAGTATATGAACCAATTAAAACAAGCACAATTAGATGTAAAACATGACGCATCATCTCATTCCTCCTCTCAAAGTGGACCAGCCCGGGCATACCGGATAATCCGTACCCGGGTTATAATTATTTATCATCTTAGCCGGCTCACACAGCCGGTAATATTTGAAGATTATACACGACCAGGCCTTTATTTTCCAGTCACTGGCTAAAAGATTCCGTCCCGATTCTTGATTCACTATTTGTCCTTCCAACCAGCCTGGGATATTTTGAGTCCTAAAACTTGTAAAAATGTTGAGAAATGGCTAAAAAAATTCACATATAAGGCCAAGTAACATAAAAAAACGCCACATTTTTTTATTTATTTTACGTAGTTGGCGAACAAATGTTTGGAAAAAAACGTATAAATAACCGAGAGCTCATCCCCCTCCTTCAAAAAAATAACGGGGAGCGGAAAAATCCGCTCCCCAATGTTATTTTAAAGGCCGTTTCCACACCAATTCAACAGAAAATCCTGCGGCCGTCTTGTTTAATTGGATTGATTTCATTAATCGATTAAGGCATACTGTTATCTGCAGAGTATTGGAATGGAGATTATTACGGTGAATACGTCGATGCAGATTAAGAGAATAGTGTTTATAATTGCTGTATTGAGTGTCTCTGCTTCCATTTGTACTTCTTCAGGCGAGTTGAACGGACCTCCTGAAATCAAATTCGACCATGTGCCTGCTTATGGAACCGAAGAATACCTGGAGGGGTGTGTTCGGCTGGGTGACCCGGTCGATATATCACGATATCGGGTTGCCGTATATATCTCCATTCCGCCTTACGGCTGGTGGAACAAGCCCTCCTTGGCGCAGCCTTTGACTACTATTAGCGAAAATGGTTACTGGGTATGTGATATATCCACCGGAGGTCAGGACCGGTATGCCACGGAGATTGCCGCATTTTTGGTGCCGTATGATTATCAGCCGCCTCAAGCCTCGGGACAGCAGTGTTTTGATAGCCGGTTATATCAATTTCCGCATGTGATAGCCATAAGATATAAGAAACTGACATTTGCAGGCGTGGACTGGTGGGTCAAGCAACACCATGATAGAGTCGGTCCGGGACCGAATTATTTTTCCGATGCAGAAGAGAATGTGCGGGTCGATCCAAACGGGCTGTTACATGTACGAATCGATCAGAGAGGTGAAAAGTGGTATTGCGGCGAAGTCGTGGCCGATGCCGTTTTTGGATACGGGATGTATGTCTTCACCATAGAAGCTGGTCTGGATACACTCGATAGAAACGTCGTTCTGGGTTTGTTCACGTGGGAAGATTGCGTGCCGGAGCATCATTACCGTGAAATCGATATCGAAATATCCCAATGGGGAAATCCTGATGACCCGAATAACGGCCAGTATGTAGTTCAGCCGTGGGATGTGAGTGGAAATATGCATCGTTTCGAAATCGACGGTGCTGGTAGTGATATAACCACGCACGTATTCACCTGGGAGCCGAATGAAATACGTTTCCAGAGTTATTATGGGGATTACAAGCCGATTTTGGACCCGAACAACCTGATTGCGACCTGGTCATACACAGGGACGGACATTCCGCCTGCGGGCGCGGAAAATCCGCGCATCAACTGTTGGCTGATGAATGGAAATGCTCCTGCCAGCGGCCGGGCCGCAGAGGTTGTAATAAGGGACTTTAAGTATCTGCCTTTAGAATAATCCAGGCAGCGGGGATTACCCGATGGGTAAATAAATATTCACGGTTGTTCCCCTGCCTAACTCGCTTGTGATACTGAGGGTGCCTTTGTTGAGCTGAATAAAGCGTGCGGCGTATGCAAGACCCATACCGCGTTTCCGACCGGCCTCTTTTGCCGAAAAGAACGGCTGGGTTGCTTTCTGCAGGGTCTCGGTATCCATCCCGCAGCCCTGGTCTTTTATAATCAGCTTGATTGATTCGCCCGACGGATCTATACCTGCCGTGATTTTTATTGGTCCGGTTTGGCCTGAGTAAGATTCGACTGCATTGGAGATAATGTTCGCAACAGCCGAGACTATCTGGGCCGAATCTATGAGGACAGGTTTGATGTCCTCGGCGATTTCTATTTCGATATCCAATATTTCCCGATTTGTTTTTCTGCTGGTCAACTGGACGGCTTCTTCTATAAGCTGTTTGATGTCCGTTCGTGTCGGTCTTGGCAGCCTTGGCTCGGCGAAGCTCATCAGGTCTTCGATTAGCTCGGAGGCCTCGCGGGCGTTTTTGTAAATCTGCTCGAGTATTTCCTTTTTTTCCTTGTCGGTCTCGGCGTCGGCGAGCAACTGCGCCCGGCCGGATATTACGGCAAGGGGATTGTTTAATTCATGGGCCGCACCAGCGGCCATCTCAGCCAGCGCTTTTATTGAATATTCCGCCATGTCGATTTGTGGCTGTGTGTCCGGGGCTTTCGAAATTAGCCTGACAAAACGTTCTGCGAATAACTGTTGTTTCTGCCGGCCCAAAGCCAGATTTAAGATGTCCCCGGCCATTGAGGCGGAAGTCCTGAAGTTTTGCTCGAACAGCTCGACATCGCCCGGATAAAAAATCTCGAAGGCAATGGCCCCTACCGCTCTCCGTAAGGAGTCCTTAGGACTGCCGGCCGAAAGCAACGGCAGCAGCCTCGTTCGACTCTCGTCAAATTCGACGTCTAATTGTTCGAACAGCCAGTCGATATAGCCTGGAGCGTTTAAGATAACAAAGTTATTCGCTATCGCTTGTGGTATGACGGGTGTCTCTTCTGGAATGACTACGGAAATTATTCTGCTTTGCCCGAGTTTTTCGATGACCACAACATCCAGCGTTTGTGAGTCGCCCAAAGGCACCAGGTACAGACAGACCGTGCCTGTCTGGTAAAATTTCTGCCAGGCTGCGGCGAAATTTTCCGCAATATCGAGAACTGAAACAGACGAGCTTGTGTTGAGCAGAAAATCTTTCGTGAAATCAAGATGGCTCGAAATGCTCTGTAAACGGCGGTTTTCCAGAGACGACTCTGTTTGCTGCCGTGCCAGTTTGGAAGTTGCTGTCCGTGCGGCCTCAAAGTAGCTTTTTACTGCATTGGGAGCATCGAGACCTAAAAGGCTGGATTTTTTTTCGACCGCTTCGCGCAGGTTCGAGCGGATTTTCATAATCTGTTCTGAATTTATTGCCAGCCACCTGCCAATCGGCTCGGCCGGTTCAGGCAGATCGAAACTACCCGAAACACCTATGCCGGCCTGGCGAGCTATCGAATCGGCTAACTGCACTACTGCGGCTATTCTTGCCTCGGGCATATTGTGGGCGATTGTCATTGTCTCGCTGTGGTGAAGCCAGACGGCAAGAACAATCGGATTCGGCAGCCGCCATTTTTGCCCAAGGTGTTTGCCTATGATTGTATGGTCGGCGCCGAGATGCTCCTGTTCGATGGTGCAGGAAGATTCTTTTGCAGACCGGGCCTCTTCGATTATTCGGACGAAACTTTTAGGCATGACTTCTTCAAGGGCCAGTTTTCCGATATCATGCAGCAAACCTGCGCAGTACGCCATTTCCGAATCAATTTGTGGTGATGCTGTTTTTGCTATTTCTTCGGCGCAGCAGGCGACGGCGATAGCGTGCAACAAAAGCTCCTGCTTGTTCGAGATACCGGTTCTATCCGGCAGGAATACTTTGGTATTCAAAAGGGCATCACGAACTTCATGAGCCGGAAGTCTGTCCATGTTTCGTTCGATTGAAAATCTGCCGCCGGACATGCTTATACCACGTCTGCCGAAAAGTGATAGAATCATGGCAGTAAGAGCCGGGTCCGACTTGATTATATCGGCAAGCGATGAAGGGCGAAACTGCTCCTGAAGGATTATTGGGAGGAATTTGGCTGCGGTGCATGGCAGAGTTGAAAGTGAATCGAGCCGACCTGCGGCAAACTCTACCTGCTGAGCTGTTGCAGCGGCATTGGATAGTTCGTCCGGCATATACATAGTCCCTGTCTTCTACCGACAGAAGGTGTTTTCAAACAGACACACAGTTTCTATTTCATTTGAAGGACCGTGGAGATTTTGCCGGTGAGTTCGGCGACGTCAAACGGTTTTCTGATGAAATCATCGGCGCCGGATTTCAGCAACTGATTGATTTCATCCTGTTTTACGACGCCGCTGACAATTATTATCTTTATGTTCTCGAATTCCGGATTCTTCCTTATCGTCTGGCAGACGATATTTCCGTTGACATCCGGCAGCATATAATCGAGCAGTATCAGCTCAGGCCGAAACCGCTGGGTGGCAATTCCGGCCTCATAACCGCTTGATGCCGTTTTTGTTTCGAATCTGCCGTCTCTGTCGAGCACATCTACGATAAGCTCGACAATTTCGACATCATCATCTACGATTAGCACCTTCCTTTTACCTGATTCGATGGCGTCGAGAGGGATGTTATTGTCCTTCATGAACTTGATCAGACTCTGGCGTGGTATCCTCCTGAATCTTGAGCCCGGAACACGAAAGCCCTCCAGCCGACCGGCGTCGAAACAACGAATGATTGTTTGTTGACTTACCCTGCAAACTTCCGCTGCCTCGCCGGTGGTGAACAAATCCTTCATTTTATCCATTCCTTTTCTTTAACCAAATCCTTTTGTTTAATGTTCCCACCAAGTTACCTTCTTGGCCTAATTTAACTGCCGTATTTTAATGCTGTCAAGAATAAAAATGTTAAAAAACATAAATTTCTTTATTAATAGAATGAATATTATAAGTCGTTGATAATACTTCGTTGACACTTTGATATTATCTGTGATGCTAAGCAGATAGGAAGTTAGAGAATGAGATTGTAATAAATTCTGATAAGTTGTTTAAGGAAAAGAATTAACTGTTTGAGGAAGTAAAAGAATTTAGAAAATTCATTTTTTTGTTTGAACAATTTCAGATAGTATAATAATATTACTATATAGTAATATTATATATAATATTCATGGAATTTTTATTATGAATACGAAGATTGCAGAACATGTGGCGGAAGTTTTGAAAGCGGTTGCGCACCCTGTTCGCCTGCAGATTATCGAACTGCTTGAGACAAAAGAGATGTGCGTTGGAGATATCGTCGACGCCGTTGGCGGAAAGCAGGCAATAACAAGCCAGCAGCTTAATATGATGAAAGACAAGGGCGTTCTGAGCTGCAGGCGCGACGGGGCGAAAGTGTATTATCGAATAGAAGATAAAAATGTAATCAAGCTGCTGCATTGTATTTATGACAGTTGTGAAAGAACAGGCAGGAAGTAGTCTTTGTTCGGGTGAGAAGTTTACCGGATTATCAACATCCTGTGTTTCTTGCGTTCAACGAAGGAATTTTTTTTATGTTACGGTTGGTTGTATCTTTTGTACTTATTTTAATGATGGTGATTTCTGCTTCTGCGGTTTCGAGCCGCTTTTGGGCTGGCAAGCAAGAGCAGCAGCCGGAAAGCATAACCATATCCGGCAGCCAGGAAATGACGATTTCCGAATTCGGTGCGAAATACGATCTCGACAAGCAGGTATTGAAGAGACTTTTCGATCTCAGGTCTCCGGAAGATCTCAGCAAACAAGTTGCTGAGTTTGGGATGGGGGATGAGCAGCTTGGCAAAAAGGTAAACCAGGTCCTTGCGCTCCAGGCCGAGCAGGCGTCCAAAAACTGGTTCAAGATTCCACTCAAAGGCGGCCTGTGGATCGCTTTTCTTTTAATTGTGTTCGGTTTGTTGAGAAAAGGCAAAATCAACGCCGGGAATAGAAAATGGATATATGCGGCCGCTGTTGTAATATTCGGAGTCGTTTTAGGCAGCGATCCGAGCCCGATGGGAACGATCAAGGATGCAATAGTTCTTTACGGTTCGAAGGGAGCGATTTTTCCGCCGAGGCTTTTAGCTTTCGGAATATTCATTCTTACTGTAATATTGGCAAATAAATTCATTTGCTCGTGGGGCTGTCAGTTGGGAACGTTGCAGGATTTGATTTTCAGGCTCAACCGGGGCACAGGAGACCGCAAGGGTTTGTTCGGTCAGATTAAGGTACCGTTTATAATATCGAATTCGGTTCGGGCTTTGTTCTTTGTATTTTTGATATTTGCCGCATTTGTCTGGGCGACGGATATTGTTGAAGGAATAGACCCGTTTAAGATTTTCAAGCCGCAGGTTATCGGTATCGCCGGCGGACTTTTTATCGGTTTTATTCTTGTTTCGAGTCTTTTTGTATACAGGCCGTGGTGTCATTTCTTCTGCCCGTTCGGCCTGGTCGGCTGGGTTGCGGAAAAGATAAGCCTGTTTAAGATTAAAGTAGATTATGATAAATGTATCTCCTGTCAGGCCTGTTCGAAGGCGTGCCCGTCAACGGTGATGGACGCGATTCTAAAACAAAATAAGACCGTCCCGGACTGCTTTTCCTGCGGGACCTGCATCGAGACTTGCCCGGTAAATGCTATATCGTTTACATTCGGCGGGCGGCAAAAACCTCCTAAGGGAAAGTTTGACTAAAGTGTTATTTGAAATAAAGATAAGTGATATTGACATTTGTATGAAGGGATATTTGTTCAATGACAAATTCGGTTACTAAAAAGGTTCTGATTGTTGGCGGTGTTGCGGGCGGTGCTTCAGCGGCGGCGAGGCTTCGCAGACTGGACGAGAATGCACAGATAATCATGTTCGAAAGGGGAAATGATA
>CAZKYP010000154.1:0-7591 GCA_964556885.1 uncultured Pirellulales bacterium
GACAAACCGCGTATAAGTTAGTGCCAAAACCGAATTTGAAGCTACATAGTAACAGAAAAAGAGAGCTTGTAAACGGAAAATAAAAAACCCCGCAGCGCATCCGTTCGCTACGGGGCAATGAAAAAACAATATCGGACATCCGATATCCGACATTCAACCTCTTTTAGCAACTCCTTACGAATACCGAGTACCGAGTACCGAATATCACACAACGCATTTTATTATTGTGTTTTTTCGATTGTTTTGTCTATCTTCTCAGGTGTTGCCTCTGCCTTGCCTGGTATTCTTACCTCTACACCGAGCCGGCCCAGCTCACCGGCAACTTCCGACTGGGCGGGATCAAGCTGGAAGCTCCGGGTCAAATACTCCTTCGCTCGAACCGTATCGTTTTTACTCAAATAATAATAACCCAACTGCTTATTGACTATCGCCGAATTCGGGGCCAGATGGAGCGCCTGCTTATAACAGGCCAATGCATATTCATCGAGCATTTGCTTCTGGAATGCCATCCCGAGTCGAAGCGCCTGGCCCGGCGACTTGGAAACCTGAGTCATATACATTCCGGCGTATGTCTTGGACTTGGCGGTATCACCACTATCCAAAAATAACTTTACCATCGCCGCCTGGGCCTCTCTGAGCGCCGGATCGAAGCTTAAAGCGACGTTATAATGATATTCCGCCTTAGTCCACAATCCTTCCGCATGGTATAACTGTCCCAACTGGTAATGTGCATTGGGATTTTCGAACTTGCTATCGAGCGACCTTTGTAACTCGGCTTTTTGTACCTCGGCAGGTACTTCATGGACAATGCCGCTATTAGCCGATCGTTTTTGTGTACCGTTACAGCCGCTAATAATCAATGTACAGGAAAAAAGAAGAATCAAAAAAGGAAAAGAAACAAAACAAGAGTCAAAACTTCTTGCCTTTTCCCTGATACCTTTGACCTTTCCTGCCATTGAAGGCCTCCCCTATGTAAGGTTCCGACAGTTAGACACCAAGCATCTAACTGCTTGATTGTTTCTCTCTCTATTTATTAATACACGGGAATTGTGTCAGAATGAAAAAACATTTGCAAGAAAAAAATTAAACAAATCAGACAAAATGCTGTTCCCCAAATTAAACGGCTGAATGTAACTAACACCTCTAACAGAAGTAAGCTAACTAAAACAGAATGTAAAATTTTTTGTAATAAAAAACATGCCTAATCGACTATCATATCAGTGGAACCACTAAAAAAGTTTGATTATGCTTATGTAGCAGTTGACAGCGGTTTTAAGTAAATAGGAGACAAGCTTGCAAGTGATTGACTGGCAGACAATTATCAAAAAACACGGCGCGAGAGTCTGGCAAATCTCTTACAGAATGCTGGGAAATCACGAAGACGCGTCGGATTGTTTCCAGGAAACATTCGTCTGTGCTTTAGAGGTCTCGAAACGACAGCATGTTCGAAGTTTTCCCGCCCTTCTGACTCGGCTGGCAACCGCCCGGGCAATAGACCAGCTTCGTCGAAGGTTCCGCCGGTCAAGTTACAGCACCACGCAGGATAACTGGGATTCGGTTCCATCGACAAATCCCGGGCCGGAACAGCAGCTACATGAGCGGGAGTTATCGGGTCGATTGCGGCAGTTAATAGGCCAGTTACCGCCGCAGGAAGCTGAGGTTTTTTGCCTGAGATATCTCAATGACCTGAGCTATCGACAGATAGCGAAAGCACTTAACATTAAAACCAGCGCCGCCGGTGTGTTGCTGCACCGTGCCAGGGCAAAACTGCGTGAGTCTTTCGAATTGTCGGCAACATAATAAAAATGAGGTGTTATTATGAAAGATGACAATAATATTTTAGATAAGGCTATAAACGCCCTTAAGAACGAATCGGTTCAACCGGGTCCCGACCAGGAGCTAATCGATGCGACTGTATCGAGGCTTGCCGAGGCTCAACCCCAGACGGACAGCAGGCAAGTCCTGCTCTTCGAGAGGTTTAGAATTATCAAGAGCTTCTCTAAATTCGCAGCAGCGGCTGTTCTTATGATTGTTGCCGGTTACGCCGCAGGGCGTCTCACTGCCCCACGACTGGATACCGAGCAGCTCAAGTCCGATATCGAAGCATCATTAAGAGCTTCACTGGAACCGGAGGTACGCGAAAAGGTCATCAACGAGATGAAACCCTATCTGCAGGTGGGTTTTTCAAATTGTTATATGCAGCTTAAAGACGACCTTACAGAGCAATATCGTCAGGACTTAAGCAGCTTTGCCTCACAGACTTTAGCCGCTTCCAATACTGTTACCAACCAAATGCTGGCCAGACTTATCGAATCTTTTCAAACGGCTCAGTCACAGGAAAGGCAATGGATACAGGCCGCAATCGAACAGACGGAAATTAATCGTGTTCAGGATAATGCCGAGTTGAGCAATGCCCTGATAAACTTTGCATCACAAACAGAAGACAAGCTGACACGCACCCAGCAGGACATGTCACGGTTGTTATACGAAAAACAACCGGAAAGTAAATTACCCAAAAATAACCAAAACTGAAATAAATCAATAAAGGAGCAAGAATATGAAAACTATAATCCGAACTATCATCGTACTACTCACTATCAACCTGATAACGGCCGGTGTGTCTATCGCCCAGGATTTCAGCAGCAACGCAGCCGAGGAAGCCACCCTATCAAATGCTAAAGCAGAAGCTGCTCGAATGCAGAGCGAAGCATTACGTGAACAGTTGAAAGACCTCGAAAAATTATCCTTCCCCCATCCTGTCCCATCAAGTATAACTGTGCCGGAAATCAGAATCCCCTCTTTCAACACAGGCACGTCATTCGGCGGCGACTCGGTCCTTGTCATTCCCATGACGCAGATGGAAACCGAAGACGTTATTGCAATAAACGAGGACATGAACGTAATGTCGCGCATCTTCGAGGAAAATCTCGAGAAAGCAGGCATTGCACAAGCAAGTAATAAATGGTTTTCCTATAATTATATCGGGGATCCGTTCTCTAATTGGAGATATGGAAATTCTAATCCGCAAACCATGTACCTTCAGGGATATGGTGCCATCTTTATGATGAACGTGGATTTCCCTTTGTCGCCCCTGCCACCTGAGCCAAACCAGGTTGAAGAACAAACAGATGATAGTACCGACCAGGTATGGGAGCATACCAAAAAACAAATATTCGAGCCGCAGGAAACCAGAAGGCGTACCCAGGAGAAGCCCAAAATGGAATATGACGCCGAGAAGGTCGAGCGTCTCAAGGCCACACTTATAAAGTCGCTCAGACACGCTGCAAATATCCGCGCCGTCCGGCCGGATGAGTCGGTGATTATAACCATTACTGGCAGCGGAGAAGGCACCGGCTCGACAATAGTTACCAGAAAAATAGTTGTTGACGGTAACACGGTCAAAGCAACTACCGGTTCGGGAGCGGCAGATATTGATATGTCACCGCCTACAAAGATTGTGATTCGTGCAAAGAAATCGGACATCGATGCTGTTGCCGACGGACAAATCGATATGGAAAATTTCCTCGGAAAGGTACAAATCCTCGACTGTCCATATCTAAGCTCAAACGTAAGCCAGATATATATGGGAGGCAGAACATCTACCACATCCACCAGCAGAAGAGGCAAAACATCTACCACATCTACCAGCAGAGGCGGAAGAAGTTCCGGTAGCAGCCGTGGTGATATGTACGGCGAACCAAGATAATTACATTCGTAATGTCATTCTGAGGCGAAGCCTGCCTATGGCACACCCAAGGTGGAAGAATCTCAACGTCAGCACATTAACATTGAGATTCTTCCCCTTCGGCTTCGCTCAGGGCTAAAGACTATTTTCGTTCAGAATGACAGAGTCGCTCGCTCATCTCACGGATTAAATATCAAGATTCTGAACCTCGAGCGCATGGTCGCGGATGAAGTTGCGGCGTTCTTCCACATCACTGCCCATCAGAATGCTGAAGAGCCTGTCGGCCTCACCGGCATCTTCGACTTTAACATTCAGCAGCGTCCGCGTCTGGGGATTCATTGTCGTTTCCCATAACTGGTCGGCGTTCATCTCACCCAAACCTTTGAAACGCTTGATTTCCATTCCCTTGCCGCCGATTTGCCGGATGCCATGACAAATGTCACCCAATGACGCCATCTCGTAACTATCATCGCCGCTGATAAGCTGGAACTTCGTCTGTAAAGCCTCGCCCGAATCGGCCCTGACGGGCTTCAGGAGAAAATCCCTCAAATCCAGGCCGAACTGCTTTTTAAGCTGCTCATCTATCTGGTTGATACGTCCCACCTCGTGAAGCTCCTCGGCAAAAACCGATTCATCCTCCTCGCCCTCGGCCAAAGCCTTCGTTCGCTCTTTAAGCTCGTTGACTCTCTTGGCGTACTCGTCTCTTACGTAGTAAATCTCATCATCCTGCCCCTCGAGGCATATACGAAATTGCGGAAGACCGCCTTTGGACGGATTATAATATGCATTGAGAAATTCCTCGAACTTAATGCCGCGCCTGCTCAAAACTCCGATAATTCGCTCGGCCTCGGAAAGGAGCTTAACAAACTCATCCATCTCTTTTCCGGTTATACGTTTCGGTGTCCCGGATTCGGCGGACGAGCCTTTTGTTTTCGATTTGCGACCTTCTGCCTTGGATTTACCTTTGTTGTCGCCATTGCCGTTCCTGATAACAAGCTCTGTTCCTTCCAGGCCACGGGCAATCATACGCTTACGCATCTGGTTTTCACTGAGTATATATTCGGATTTCTTTTTGCCCTTGATTTTGATTTCATACAAAGGCGGCTGGGCGATATAAATCATTCTCTCCGAGAATAAGTCCGGCATCTGCCTGAAGAAGAACGTCAGCAGCAGCGTTCGAATGTGCGCACCGTCAACATCGGCGTCCGTCATCAGTATTATTTTCCCGTATCTGCATTTGCCCAAATCGAACTCATCGGTGCCGATGCCGGTCCCCAAGGCGCTGATAATCGTCCGGATCTCGTCATGCGCCAGCATCTTCTCCAAACGTGCCTTTTCCACGTTAAGGATTTTTCCTTTCAGGGGAAGTATCGCCTGAATATTCCTGTCCCTTCCCGCCTTTGCAGAGCCGCCGGCGGAATCTCCTTCTACAATGAACACCTCCGTCGTCGATTTTTCCCTGCTGGCGCAATCCCACAGTTTGCCGGGGAGGTTTGTTGAGCCAAGCGCACCTTTGCGTCTTGTGAGCTCACGGGCCTTTCTTGCGGCTTCTCTTGCAGCGGCCGCCTGAATGGCCTTATTTAAAATCCGCTTTGCCTCGGCCGGATGCTCTTCCAGGTAATGACCCAGTTGCTCGTTCATCGTGGTTTCGACAAAACCGCCCACTTCCGGATTCGTCAGCCGCACCTTCGTCTGCGCCTCGAAATGCGGATTGGAAAGCTTGACCGCAACGATCGCCGTTAGTCCTTCCCGTAAATCGTCGCCGGTCGTATTCTGGCCGTCCTTGAGCAGGTTGTTGTTCTTGGCGTAATAATTCATCGTTCGCGTCAGGGCCGTCCTGAAACCGGAAAGATGCGTACCGCCGTCGATATTGCGTATATTATTGGCGAAAACCAGAACGTTCTCGGTATATCCGTCGTTGTACTGCAATGCCACTTCGCAGCTCAACATTGCATCACGGTCATCTCTGGACAAATAAATGATATCCTTATGAAGAGTTTCCTTTCCCTCGTTCAGATGTTTTATAAACGCCTTGATCCCCTCATCGAACTTGAATACCTCTTTTTTATTGTTCCTGTCGTCCCTGAACGAAATCTGCAGGCCGGCGTTTAGATAAGCCAGCTCTCGTATACGCTTGAGCAGTGTGTCGTATGCGAATTCGGTATCGCCGAAAATCTCTTCGTCGGGCTTGAATGATATTTTAGTGCCGCGCTTATTGGTCGTGCCGATTTCCCTGACCTTCCCTTTGGCAATTCCCCTGGCGCATTCGAAATGACAATGTTTTCCGTCACGGTACACGTCTGCTTCGAGCCACTCGCTCAGCGCGTTGACCACACTGACGCCGACACCGTGCAGCCCGCCGGCCACCTTGTAACTGTCGGTATCGAACTTGCCGCCGGCGTGCAGCTTTGTCAATACAACTTCCAAAGCGCTGGTTTTGGTCTCCTTGTGCACCTCGATGGGTATGCCTCTGCCGTTGTCCTCGACTACACAGCTTCCATCAGGAAAGATGCGAACGCTTATATTGTCGCAGTATCCGGCCAGCGCCTCGTCGATCGAGTTGTCCAATACCTCGTAAACCAGATGGTGCAAACCTCCGCTGCCGCGGTCGCCGATGTACATATCCGGGCGCTTCCGCACAGCTTCTATACCTTCGAGGATTTTTATGTTACTTGCATCATATTTGTTATCTGCCATATTATTCTTTGCCTCTGTTGTGTATATCGAACCTGTTAATATCTATTGAATATTTGACCCTCGCTCCCTCGAACCGCCTTCGGCTTTAATAACGCCTCAGGCAATGACGAATCTTATCTGACTCAGCCGGGTTTTCGGGCATTGACGCTGCAATTCCTCAAGAAGCTCCATGCTGCAAAGCTGAAGCTCGTATCTGTACGAGGGTGAATCAACCTTTACTTTCAGCCTTCCGGCGGAAATATCAACAATTTCGCAGTGCTCGCCAAGCCCTTCGGGCAATAACCGCTTCCAGACCTCGGCGACCGGGCCGTACTTCGACTGCTGCGGGGCAATCTGTTTTGTCATAAGCTGCTCGACGGCATGCCCTAACCTGACGGTGCAGTCCGCTTGCTGTAACCTGCGCCCCTCGACCATCCTACGCAATTGTTCATCCTTAAACATTACGCATATCAATCGAAAATCTTACGAATGACCTCCCTGTCGAACACACAAGCATCATGCTTATTCGTGTTCGGTAGATTCTAATTATCCCAGGTTAATCGGCATCAGGACATAAAGAAAATCCGACCCGCTTTTTATCAATCCCGGCCTGTCCGACTGGCCCAATTCGAATTCGAACTCCGGCGTTTTAATAACGCGCAGAGCGTCTACTAAAAACTGCGGATTAAAACCGATTTCAATAGGCTCACCTTTGTAATCGATAAGCATTTCGACTTCTGCATCGCCGGTCTCGGGCGCCCTTCCGGAAAACACCAGTTTGTCTTTTTGAACCGAGAATTTGATCCCTCTCGATTCCTCGCTGGTCAGCAGCGAAGCCCGGCGTACCGCGCTCAGGGTCGCCTCGGTCGAGAGCGTCAATTTCTTGTCGTAATCGGTCGGGATAATGTCCTCATATTTCGGGAAGTTACCTTCGACCAGATTCGAGCTAATCACAACGTTCGCACAACTGATTAAAATCTGGTTATCGATGGGCTTGACCGAAACGGTATCTTTCTCGCTGCTGCCGATTTTATCCAGCAGGCCCATCGCCTTGGCGGGTATAATCATACTGTTTGCCGCCTCGCCCTTTGCCCCCGAAGCAAGGTTGACCCTTGTGCGGGCAAGTCTCCTGCCGTCGGTCGCCACCAGAAACAGCTTCTTGTCCTTAATTTCCCACAGTACACCGTTTATCGCATAGCGGCTGCTTTCCTTGGCCGTGGCAAAAAGACA
>CAZKYP010000155.1:0-7575 GCA_964556885.1 uncultured Pirellulales bacterium
CCATCCTGAGCCACTGCATCTATCGTGCCTCTGCTCTTCGCAGGATCGGGACAATCGATCACCTTGGGGTTGACGCTTGTCTGGACTGCTTCAAGGATATCGCGGCCTGCCAGGTCGATGGCAGTTGCAGTCTGAAGAGACAGATCAATGTTGGCCCTGTTTGCAGCCACCAGCGCTCGTACGACGTTAGGTACGCGGCCGCCGGCAAGGTAATGGCTTTCAAGGTCTCGCGTGGTCAATGTAAGGCCCGCCTGAATTGCGATGATTTTACTGCGAACGATTATCATCAAATCAACTTTTCTGAGCCACATCCCGATAAGCTCGGAGAACTTGACATCGGCCCGGGACAATTTCGCCTGCAGCCATAATCTGAAAAACTTCAGGAAAAGCAGGAAAAATACTATCGCTACGAGAATGACTATGACAAGAAGCGCCACACCGACAAATTTCAGGAAATCGCCGCCGCCTCCGGCACCAGCCGCCATGATTGAGTTTGACAAGTTATACATAATCTTTATCCTTTCATTAACCTTCTTCGACGGTCCGAACCGTCAATTGTGTACTCTCCACGTTGATAACCTTAATCTTTAGCCCCCTGTCAACATATCCGCTTTCAGCCACACATTCAACCCTTTGTCCTGAAATCTCGCACATTCCCACCGGCCGCAGGGGCGTAATAACAACGCCTTCGGCTCCTAAAAGTCCCTTGAGCTGCTCGGTATCAGGTATCGCATCGCCCTGCCGTCTTTGCGGCGGCGTGAGAGTGACACTTTTACCGAATCTGGTCTTCGGGAATATCCTGTAAGCCATAATCAATACCGAAGGTATCATTACAGCGGCGGTACCAACACCCACCCAACCGGCGGTCGTGCTTTGATGGAAAAATATAGATACGCCGCCGATAAGACATGCCAATGCACAAATGCTTATCAGGCCGCCGCTCGGCACAAATACTTCGGCTACAATCAGAGCCGCACAGGCAAAATATAAAATAACAGCAAAAACCAGCCACCAGCCCATAGGTTTATTCCTTTTTTACTACGACTTTGTTCCCGAATATTTTGATTATCCTGACTTTTGTCCCTTTTTCAAGAAATTCCGCCTCGGCGACAACATCAACTATCGCATCGCCGAATTTCACCTTGCCTGCAGGCCGCAGCGTTGAAATCACCTTGCCTGTGTCTCCCACATTGACACCTACTGTTTTTGTTTCAGGTGTGGCTTTCATACTTATTCTCCCAATACCCCGCCCGGGAACATTCGGCACAAGTATCAGCCCGCTGAGAAACTGCATCCTCGGCAGATATTTAGACAATATCCCCGCAAGGACGGCAAAACCCACAATTCCAGCCACTATCGACAAAATCCCGTTCGTAAAAAAAGTCCAGTCGAAAGCAGTCTGCGGCCAGGGCAGCTCACCCGGCGGATTCTTAATTAACATACCGAATAAACCTGCGAAGATACAAATTATTCCCATGACACCCGCGATCCCAAATCCGGGCAGGATAAAAATTTCAACCAGCAACAATAAAATTCCAACGACGAATATGAGCACTTCCACCCAGTTCGCCAGTCCAATCAGGAACTTGCTGCCGATAATTATTGCAAAGCATATAACCGCCACGAGTCCCGGCAGGCCGATACCGGGTGTACTGAATTCGATATACACTCCCAATAATGCAAGCAGGACAAGTATCGCCATCACCTCGGGAGAATTCAGCCACCGGACCATCTCCTCCGACCAGTTGGTTTCGAGCATGATTGGCTTGCCTGCGAAAGTGACATTGTCGCGTTTTGCTAAAAAATCAAGGGCCCCATCCAAATCCTTCACCACTGCCCTTGCTATACCATATTCGAATGCCTTCGATGCAGTCAGTGTCAATATCTCATCATCCTTTACGATCAGCTCTTTTGTATCCAACTCGTACATATTAGGATCTTTGGGGAGGTCCTTGCTTTCGAAGAATTCGTATTTGCCGGTTTGCAGATTTTTAACCCGGTAGACCTCGTTCTGCATGGAGACCATTGCTTTTAACAGCGCAGGGGGATAACCATTCGCCTCGGCCGCACGCATGAAAGCGGCCCGCGTGAAACTTTCCGCCTTTTCCCGTTCGACGCCTTCGAGCTTGCCGCCGACTGTTATCGGGGCGCAGTCGCCTATGGTTGTATTCTCTTTCATTATAATGTCCCGGCATGAGACACTAATCATCGCTCCGGCCGAAATCGCTTCCGTCGTTACATAAGCAACGGTATGAACCTTTTTTCCGATATCCAAAATGAAGTATTTCGATATGTCGTCCGCTGACTGCAGGAAACCACCGTAAGTGCCTATTTCATATATCAGGTATTCGGCCCCGTCTTCGAGTGCGATTTGGGACCTGCGCCGGATGGATTTGAACAACCCGTCGTCGATCATGCCTTTACAGACTATTACCGCCGCCTTGACATCCGATGAATCCGTACCCGGGCTGTTAGGTTCGGCCGCTGTAGAGACGCCTGCAAGCAGCAATAAACACAGCACAAAAGCAGCTATTTGCCGAAATGTGTTCTCCATACCAGAATTGTACTATTGAAACGCCGGTTTGGCAATATCAGGTTATAGATTTGTGACTTTTTTTGGTTTGATACCTTCCCATTGCAGCCCCCCTATTATCGCCTGTGCAATGTTTGTCAGGTGGTCGCCGATTTTCTCGACATTGTCCACCATATCGATAAATATCAGGCCCGTTTCCGCCGAGCAGATGCCGGTACTCATCCTGTCCACATGACTGCGACGAAATTCCATCTGCATCCTGTTGAGGTTTGCTTCGTTGGTCAGGGCGGATTTAGCTGCATTAATGTCATTGTGTTCCAATGCGGCTATTACTTTGTTGAACATCTGGTCTACTTCTTTTCTGAGCTGCTCGGCCTCAATCATTGCCGAATCGCTGAAGGTAAGCTTTTGCCCGATCTTCCGTTCGGCTATTTCTACAATGTTAACTGCATGGTCGCCAATACGCTCAAGGTCATTAACCGTATGCAAAAGTACCGGCAGCTCGATAGAAACCTGGTCGGACAGGTTCCTGCGCGATAAAGCCGAAAGGTATGAGGTGATTTCCAACTGGAACATATCGATAAAATCTTCCAGTGTTGTGACTATTTTAAGCTCTTTCCTATCGTCGGTGAGTATTCCTGTTATGGCGTTTCTGAGAGCCATTTGGGCCGTATTTGACATACGAATGATTTCGCGTTTTGTCTGCTCCAGGGCTATAACGGGTGTGTCGAGCAGGTGTTTTTCCAACGCGACGGGCTTTTGCGCCAGCTCGCTTTCGGTTATAGGTATGATTTTCAAAACGATAGCCGCCAGCACGTTGATCAAAGGTAGAAATACAATCGTGTTAAATGCATTAAACATAAAATGGGCAAAGAATATATGCCTCATAATCGTACCCTGTCCAAGCACTCCGGGTGTGATAAATTCAACAGCATCTCCAAACCAGCCGAGCCAGACCAACGGCAGCATATATGTTACACCAATAACGTTGAATATGGTGTGGCCCATGGCCGTACGTCTTGCGTTACGAGACGTACGCAATGCGGCGATTTGAGCAGTGATTGTCGTGCCTATATTGTCGCCAAGTATGAATGGTATTACAACCTGCAGAGCCAGATGCCAGTCTGTCCCGAATGCGCCCTGAAAAGCAAGCATCTGGATCATGGCAATCGAGGCAGAACTGCTTTGTAGAAGCATCGTTATTGCAGTCCCCGCCAAGACCGCGAGGATTGGATTACGACCGAGCCATATCAGCGCCTGCAGCACGCCCTCGTGGTCCTTGAGAGGTGCGAACGCTTCTTTCATAAAGTGGATACCGAGAAACAGAATCCCGAAACCGACCATAACCTGGCCGATGCTTTTTGTCTTTTGTGTTTTTCCAAGGATGGATAAAAGAAATCCAACACCGACAATTGGCAGCGCATAACTGGTGATCTTAAAAACAGCAAGGACTGAAACAAGTCCGGCTGTAACGGTGGTTCCGATATTGGCTCCGAGAACGACACATAAAGCCTGTTTTAAAGTAAGCAATCCCGCATTAACAAATCCGACGGTCATTACCGTTGTTGCGGAGCTTGACTGAACCAGAGCAGTTGTCATCATCCCGACAAAAACCGCAACAATCCTGTGCTTTGTCAGCGATTCGAGAATATCTTTGAGTTGCTGTCCGGCGACCTTTTTCAGCCCGTCCGACATCAAGCCCATACCGAATAAAAATAGGCCTAACCCCCCTACTGTCCCGAAAATCATATCCTTGATCATCCTGACTCCCTGCAAAGACAGCGCGTTGTAAATGGATAAGTTATCAGATACCGTCCCCTTGTGTGTTTGTATTAAGCTGGATTTTCATAATGGCGCGATAGTTCTATCGTTTTTGGGTGAAACGGTCAAGTGAAAAACTTCATCAAAATGATTTAAGTTTTTCAAACTATGCCAAACTGCAAAGAATCTGAGTCCCCTGCACGATTTTTTCATCGGTTGTCGCGTAACTAATCCTGAAATGCGTGTCCTTCTCGCTGAAGACGTTGCCCGGAATAATCAGCACGTTGTTTGCAATGGCCTTTTTAACAAATTCGGTTGCGTCCAGCCCGCCGGGCGCCTTGACGAATGCATAAAAGGCCCCTGACGGCCTGGCAAGCTCGAACTTGCCCTTGAGTCCGTCATAGAGCAGGTCTCTTTTCTTTCTGTAACCGTCGACCAGACCACTCACATCGAAATCCATGGCCGCAATGGCCGCCTTCTGAAAAGGTGTCGGCGCACAGACAAACGTATACTGCTGAATCTTGGTCATCTGCTCGATTACGTCTTTAAGCGATTCGTTGGCCGCCACATAGCCCATCCTCCATCCTGTCATCGCGCAGGACTTACTGAAGCCCTTCATCACAAGGCAGTTCGGATAACAGTTGGCTATACTCGGGCACGGCCCGTCGTAGCTGAACTTGTCATAAATTTCATCCGTCATGACAAGTATATCATTTTGGGCGGCAACTTTGGCAAGATGCTCCAACTGCTTCTGTGAATACACCATCCCGGTCGGATTGCAGGGAGAGTTAACGATAATCATCTTGGTCTTGTCGGTAATCGCCGCGGCGATTTTGGCAACCGGCAGCTCGAAATTCGGGTAACTATCGACAAAGACACATTTTCCGCCCAGCATATTGATTATGTGCTTGTAGATCACGAAATACGGGTCGGGAATAATCACTTCGTCGCCGGGATTGATAAGCGCCATAAACGCCAGCAGCAGCCCCCCGCTCACGCCGCTGGTAATCAGCACCGACGGCCTTTCCCACCCGTATTCTTCACAGATTCGCTCGGCAACCTTTTCTTTCAGCATTTCGTCGCCGGCGGTCTGCGAATATTTGTTGAATCCCTCACGGATGGCTTTTATCGCCTGTTCTTTTACTTCATCGGGCACATCGAAGTCCGGCTGGCCTATCGAGAAATTCACCGGGTCCTTCATATCGGCGGCCAATGCAAAAACCTTGCGAATCCCGCTGGCATCGATTCGAGACGCCCTGTCTGCAATCAGTCTTTTCATAGCTCGACATAATAATCAATGATAGCCCTTTAGCCAATAAAAAAGACGGTATTTATGGGCTGCTTAACATGTATTTTTCACATAGAATGTAAAAATGGCTAATATTTTCTTGACTTTATATGTTAAGATGGTATAATAGCTTTATCTAACTGGGGTGTGTTAGTACAGCCTCGTAATGCAAGGTTTTCTGCATAATAAGCGGCTGGTTAGGTAAATCGAGACGTTTTTGCATTAACAGTGATGTGGAAATGTCGGTATAAATGAGAAAGCTATGGAGGTATCCCAAAAGGGACTGCAATTTTATCGTTCATTTTTCAATATGAGGGGTTTAAGGAATGAGGAGCAAGATGAAAAGCATTTGTAGTTCGACAGGAAGATGGCTGATAATGCTGACTGTTTTAATCTTGATGGCGGTTACATTATCAGGATGTCTCGATCCGATTGTTGCGAAGATGGAAACGGAACACGAGAGACTGGGGGCCCAGCTCGAGGATGAAATGCGGATGCATTCGTTTGTATTCCCGACGACTGCTCCGTCAGGTTCGCTGCACCAGGCTCAGTAATTCCTGGCCGCAGCAACATTACCTCAGGTTTGCCAAAATAAACGCTATTAGTCGTACCTGCGTACGGCACCGGTAAAAGTGGTTTATATGTAATTATGAATCCCGATAAGCTCTTCGGGACGGTAATTGATTTGGGGGGTTAATTTCAATCAATAGCGGCGGTACTATACCTTATTCGGGATAAATCCTCACCCTTCGCAGGTTTGCGGAATACGAACAAATGTTCGTGCATAATCAGGTAGAATTTGTCCCGCCGGGCTTTGGGCCGCCATCGTTCGGTATATTTGCAGTGATGCTGAATCTTTATAATGTCCTCTTTCAACACAAAGCCTGCTCTTAAAAAACGCTGCAAAACTTGAAAGGCCAGCGGAACAAAATGCCGGCCTTTCCGTGTATCGCCAATGAGTATAGCACAGTATTTGTTTTCTCGGAGGGTGCGGAAAAGCTCATTGGCGATTTTTTTTATCTCCTCGCAAAACTGCGGCAGGCTCCCGCTGTTCGACAGGTCCCCTGCAATCTTGCCGTCCGAGTACTTGATTATGTTCATATAAGGCGGGTGCGTCAGCACAAGATCGAACGACTCGTCCTCTATAAACGACAAATCCCGCGCATCGGCCACTTTTACCCGCTGCTCGCTCATTGGATGATGCTTGAATCGCAGGGCCGCTCTTGCAAGCTCGACCGCCTCGGGATTGATATCCAGGCCGAGGGCGTTCCTGCCCAGGAGTTTGGCCTCGATAAGCGTCGTTCCGGCCCCCACCATCGGATCGAGCACCCAGTCGCCCTGCTCGCTGTACATCTCGATAATATTGCGTGCAATCTGCGGAGCGAAATTGCCGCGATACTTCGAATTATGAGTCGCCCAGCTCCCCCGCTCCGGAAACGACCAAACCGTCGTATACTCCGGCTCCCAGAACAGAGGCCCGACTTCTTTATATGTGTTGTTTGATTTACCTGTCGCCGACACGAATCCTGACTCTCGTTTTTGTCAGGATCGTTGATCGGATGGCAATATTGATCAACAGCCTAAAGGTAGCAATCTTTTAAAATGTAGTTTTTTAAAATGAGGTGACTAAAGCCAACGATATTGTCCAGGTCTCACAAACTGGACATAACCCAAATCGCGCAATATTTGAAGTTGCTGTCTTATTTTAGCTCTAACGTGTCGATTTTCAAGATGTTTCTGTGACAAGACTTGTTCAAAGGAATATGCATCATCAATTGTAAATTCTGGCCTTTGTAAAGACCGTAAAACAGTGAGGACATCAAGCGTCCACCCTCGTGTCTTTGGAGATATATTTTTAAGAGGTTGTACATTATTAAAACTGTTTCGTACTGATGGCTTGGAAATTATATTGCCGGAATGAATCACCCTAATTCTTCCTTCTGGTGGGACCAAGTCAAGAACGATGTTACATCCAACCCAACCAGCACGTCTT
>CAZKYP010000156.1:0-7566 GCA_964556885.1 uncultured Pirellulales bacterium
ACTTGCCGAGGTCCAAATGGCCGTGATTGACCTGGTTGTAGCCGGCTTTGACGCCGACGAACAATGCATTGGAATCGTCCCATGTACTGCGTAATAATGCGACTTGTACCGGGCCGTCGAAATAATAATCGAGATTCATCGATTCGGACTTTTTCTCCGCAACGGGGACATACCAGATTACATGCTCGGGGCTTGCTTTGTGTTTGGCGATTTCGGCATGTTCTGATTCGGCAAATATTGGATTATCAAAAACCCTCGCCAGCCAGAACATGCACGGCATTGGGCCTCTTTTACTTTTTTCACCAACATCGGCAAAATTCAGATAATATCCGGTCGGACCGGTTGTGTAGATTGGGAAATATCCCGCTTTTGAGAGTCCCTTGATTTGCAGCAGGCCGAAGTCGCTACCCAAAGCGCTTTGCAGGGCCGCAATGCCGTAGGCCGTATAACTGGTTGCATAATTCCAGTACCCCGGTCCTTCTCCCCAGGCACCATCGGGGCCGTAACTTTTGAGAGCGAGCGGCAGCGACTTAATCGCGGAAGTGACAATTTTTTCTGCGTATTGCGGATCGGTTTCTGCGATTGCCAGCGAGCCGGCGATCAATCCTCCATTGCAAACCTGGTTCCAGTTATATTCACTTTTGACCCACCATGCATTCTCGTATGCCTTCAATCCGGGTTCGAGGCCATTTTTAATGAGGCCAGCTTTTATTTTGTCTCGTGTCTCGCTGTCGAGATAAGAATAGAGCCAGTCGTATCCGATTCCAACTGCATGTGACATTTCGGCAGTATCGAGAAAATGCGATGGATTCCAGTCATCGAACGCACAGACAGTCAGCAGGTTCTCAGCGGCCTTTTTCGCATACTTTTCTTCGCCGGTCCACCTGTATGCAAGGGCAAGGGCATAGGTCCTATTGAGACAATCCCTACTGACGTGAAGCAGCCGCGGCCCGATTTTTTCATAAACCAGCTTCGGCCTTGTCATATAACCATTAGCCCTGTCGATAACATCTTTAACACACTTTTGTAAAATTTCGTCCTGGCCGTATTGCTGCCTGAGCCGCTCCAAGTCCTTGTCTTTCAACATCAATCTGGGATGATTTTTGTCGAGCGTATTCAGTATAGTAGAAGCCTGGATTTCTGTTTCCGCAAATGTGATGGTTGATAAAATACAAATAAGTATTATTATTGTCGAATAAGAGAATTGTTTCATTATTGCAAACCTCCTTTTGATTAATATTGATTTGTACTTTAATCCCTGTTATTAAGCAGGTGTTTGTATTCTATCATAGACCTTTATTTTGGTAAAAATAATTCATTTTTGTTGCAGTTGGCCTGTTATTTTGATGCAATTATAAATTGTCTTTTTAACTTTACAGTATTGTTTAGCTTTGTTAGAATTTTTGTTTTATTGAACCGTAATTTTATTGATACGTAGTTATTCCGATGGCTGGCAAAATAATAATCAATGCCGAACGGTGTAAAGGCTGCGGCTTATGTGTGGCTGTTTGCCCTAAAAAAAGTATCGTCATATCCAAAGAATCCAACAAGAACGGTTACTTCCCCGCGGAAGCGACTAATATAGACTGCACGGGTTGCGCTTCTTGTGCGATAATATGCCCTGAGGCGGTTATCGAGGTGATTTGGGATGGTGATGATAATCCGAAAATAGTTACCAAATCATACGAAAAAGACGGATCTCAACTTATCGAGGAGAAAAAGTGAATCCCGTTGTAAGTCCGGCGAGACAAAATAAAATGGCTCAAAAAAGGCAAGCTGGTAACATGACCGATGGAAGAGTGTTGATGTGCGGCAACGAGGCCCTTGCCGAGGCCGCTATTATCGCCGGCTGCGATGCCTATTTCGGCTATCCGATTACGCCGCAGAATGAAATCACGGCGTATATGTCCCGGAGAATGCCCGAAGAAGGAAGGGTGTTTGTTCAGAGCGAGAGTGAGCTGGCTGCTATTAATATGGTTTTCGGGGCATCGGCCACCGGCAAAAGGTCCATGACAAGCTCCTCAAGCCCTGGAGTCAGCCTGATGCAGGAGGGAATAAGCTATCTGGCAGGCGCCGAGCTTCCGTCCGTGATTGTAAATGTGATGCGGGGCGGACCGGGTTTGGGTAATATCGCACCGAGCCAGGGCGATTACTTCCAGGCGACACGCGGCGGCGGTCATGGCGATTATCGAACTATTGTACTGGCTCCGTCGAGCGTTCAGGAGATGGTCGATCTTATGCAGCTTGCATTCGATTTGGCCGATCTGTATCGAATGCCCGTGATGGTTCTGGCGGACGGTATCCTCGGCCAGATGATGGAGCCGATAGTATTGAAAAAAATGCCTCACCGGAAACTGCCGCCGAAAGACTGGGCCTTGACCGGGGCCGCAAACAGAAAACAGAATATCGTTCGGTCGTTGTGGCTCGGAGAAGGAGTTTTAGAGGAATTAAACTACAAGCTCAAAGCACGGTATGACAAAATAGAAAAAGACGAAGTACTCTGTGAGCAATACAAGATTGACGATGCTGAAATTGTGGTTATCGCATACGGCATAGCGGCCAGAATCGTCAGCGGGGCGGTCAATAAGGCCAGAGAACAAGGTATCAAGGCGGGCTGGATTCGTCCAATTACTTTGTGGCCTTTCCCGACGGAATTAATCAGCAGAGCCGCCGCTTCGATGAATCGGGATCGGATTTTCCTGACCGTTGAGATGAGCCTTGGGCAAATGTTGGATGATGTCAGGCTTGCTGTGGAAGGAAAGTGTCCCGTGTTGTTTTACGGCAGACCGGGTGGCGGCATATTGACCGTTGAAGACGTCCTGGAAAGAATAAAACAGTCGAAAAGCAAATTATGAAAACAGTATTTAAGCGAACACCTACTTATAAAGATTGCCAGACACATTATTGCCCCGGCTGCGGGCATGGGATTGCCCATAGACTAATTTGCGAAGTTGTCGATGAGCTGGACATCCGCGGCAGGACCATTGGCATAGCCCCTGTTGGCTGTGCTGTGCTTGAGTATGATTATATTGACGTCGATATGATTGAAGTTGCCCACGGCAGGGCGCCGGCGGTGGCGACTGGCATGAAAAGGACCAATCCCGACAAGATAATATTCTCATATCAGGGCGACGGCGACCTGGCCAGTATCGGGGCCGGGGAGATTCTGCACGCGGGACACCGCGGCGAACAGATAACCGTCATATTTATAAATAATGCCGTCTACGGTATGACCGGCGGACAGATGGCCCCGACCACGATGATAAACCAGGTAACGGCAACGACTCCGAAAGGCCGCTCCGGCCTCGAACAGGGCTATCCAATGCAGGTATCGGAACTGCTGGCGACATTACAGGGAACGATTTACATCGAACGGTGTGCGCTTTCCGGAGTATCCGGCGTTCGTAAAACAAAAAAAGCAATCAAACACGCATTCGAGTTGCAGCTTAATGGCGCCGAAGGATTGTCACTCGTCGAGGTTCTGAGTCCGTGTCCGACTTACTGGCGAATGAGCCCCATCGAGGCTATGGAATGGATTGAAAACGAAATGACAAAGGTTTTTCCTCTTGGACGATTGAAGGGTTGATAATGACCGCGAATAGTGTCTGTGAGAAAATTATCATTGCTGGCTTCGGAGGACAAGGGATTATCCTGGCCGGTAAGCTTCTGGCCCAGACCGCGATGAGAGCCGAAAAGGAGGTTACTTTTATGCCTTCGTACGGTGCAGAAGTTCGAGGAGGTACGGCAAATTGCATGGTAACTATCTCGGACGAAAAGATTGCCTGTCCGGTCATAAGCAGACCTGATTCATTGATTGCTATGAATAAAGCCTCGTTGAACAAATTTGGCCCGCGTCTTAAGGACGGCGGGCTTTTAATAATCAACAGTTCCCTTATTGATTCCGAACCCCAATTAAGCAAATCTATCGAGATTATATCTGTGCCTGCGGACCAGTTGGCGGTTGAGCTGGGCAACCAGAAAGCAGCCAATATGGTTATGCTTGGCGCCTATTTAGGCAAGCGTCCGTACCTGACTATCGAAGCGGCGGCCAAGGCACTGCCTGAGGTTCTTGCAAGCCGGTACCATGAAACACTACCACTAAATATCGAGGCATTGCACAAAGGCGGAGAATTTGCTGAAAACTGCTGCAACCATGTTTTAAGCAAATAAAATGCTTATATGTGTGATGTCCGGGTGATGAATCTAATATTTTGCCGATTCGCATGTGGATATTATTCACATTTTTTCTACAAACTTTTACTTGGATTCGTTGCAGAGTGGTGGGAATATTATTTCCGATAATAATAGAGGTTTGGAGGGTGCTAAGTTTGATAACAGCCGTCGAATTTCTGTTCTCAGGCTCATGTTTTGTAATTTAATACTTTATAGCATCTGTGAATGAAGTTATAATAAAAAACCCGATATATATTATTACGCGGTATACTGCGACCAAATTATGACGTAGTGTTGTGCCGAGGCGGGTGAATTTAAAACAAAGATTTTGTTTTGTAACGGAAGATTAAAAATGGCCAAACAAATAGATAATAAAAAATCAAAGGCGATATGCAGTTTTTGTGGTCGTTCCGGGTCCCAGGCTGACACACTGATAGAAGGGCCAAACAAGGTGTTTATCTGCCCTGAATGTGTCGAGCTGTGCCATAATATCATCAGGCAGGACCGTCGAAAGGATACAAAGGGGAGCTTTGCTTTGAGGACAATGCCCCGGCCGAGGGAGATTAAGGAGTATCTGGACCAGTATGTTATCAGCCAGGAGCACGCCAAGAAGTATCTGTCGGTTGCGGTACATAATCACTACAAAAGGTTGTTGCACAGCGACAGCAGCGACAGCGATATTGAAATCGATAAGTCCAATGTACTTTTGATAGGTCCGACCGGTTCCGGAAAGACCCTCCTTGCGCGTACTCTTGCAAACAAACTGGAAGTACCGTTTGCAATATGTGATGCAACCACCGTTACAGAGGCAGGTTACGTTGGCGAAGACGTTGAAAATTTCCTGCTCAGGCTGCTCCAGGCCGCAGATTACGATATCGAAGCTGCCCAGAGGGGCATCGTTTATATCGATGAGATAGATAAGATCGGCAAAACATCCCAAAATGTTTCGATTACACGTGATGTCTCCGGTGAAGGTGTCCAGCAGGCATTATTGAAAATGCTTGAAGGAACGATGGCCAATATACCACCCCAGGGCGGAAGAAAGCATCCGGAGCAGTCTTATATACAGATGGATACCACGCAGATACTGTTCATCTGCGGCGGGACGTT
Organism: uncultured Pirellulales bacterium; assembly: GCA_964556885.1. GTDB lineage: Bacteria > Planctomycetota > Phycisphaerae > Sedimentisphaerales > Anaerobacaceae > CAZKYP01. Next base: position 5,284 of record CAZKYP010000156.1, read on the forward strand.
TAACGGTCTGGATAATATCATAAAGAAGCGGCTTGGAAAAAAGATGATCGGCTTCGATTCCGAACTGTCCGCTAAGAGAGATGATAAGGAAGAGTACAGCGATTTATTGGGGCAGGTAATACCGGAAGATATTATCGAGTTCGGAATGATTCCGGAGATAGTGGGCAGGCTTCCCGTAATTACCGCTCTGAGTGCCCTCGACGAAGATGCCCTTGTGGATATCCTTACAAAGCCGAAAAACGCTCTTTGCAAGCAGTATCAAAGGTTTTTTGAGATGGAAAACGCCGAGCTCGAATTTGCCGATGATGCTTTACGGGCGCTGGCGCGCAAAGCACTTAAGCGTGATACTGGTGCAAGGGCGTTACGTTCGATAACCGAGGAGCTGATGATCGATTTGATGTACCAGTTGCCGGAAGAGGAGAAACCTTCGAAATATGTCATTACTGGTGATATAGTCGAGAGGAAGACGGACCTGTTTATGGCAAGGCAAAACTTAAAGAAAGAATCGGCGTAAATCCTGACATGCTCGATCGCAACGACAGAGCTGATAGCAAAAACAAGCGCCGGGCACGCAGGAATCGAACAATTACTCTCAGCCCTGAGGAAATAAAGCGTTATAGTGAAGACCTGTCCTGCTTATCAGGTCTTTCGGATATTGGTTCTGTTACCGATAGAATATTAAATCAGGATATTTTTCAGGCGATTGATTTTTTACCTTCCTCTTTCGTGGACTTACTTATCCTGGACCCGCCGTATAATCTAACAAAGACATTCGCATCGGCGACTTTCAGAAAAAAATCTATAGAACAATACACTCAGTGGTTCGAAAATCTTTTCGTCAAGTTATTGCCGACTTTGAAAAGAACGGCGTCGGTTTATGTCTGCTCTGAATGGTATACATCGACTGCGATTCATTTTGTATTGAATAAGCACCTGAAGGTCAGGAACCGCATCACATGGGAGAGAGAGAAAGGCAGGGGGGCGAAACGTAACTGGAAGAACTCGTCTGAAGATATATGGTTTGCAACTGTTTCCGATGATTATATTTTTAACATAGAAAGTGTTAAATTAAAACGAAAGGTGATTGCTCCTTATACATACGAAAACGGCGAGCCGAAAGATTGGCAAAAAACTTCGGAAGGCCGTTTCCGCCTGACTCACCCGTCGAATTTATGGAATGATATTACCGTACCGTTCTGGTCTATGGCTGAAAATACGGACCATCCGACCCAAAAGCCGGAAAAGCTGCTTGCAAAGCTCATTCTGGCGAGCACGAATGAAGAGAACCTTGTTTTTGACCCTTTTATGGGGGTTGGAAGCGGTATAGTAACTGCAAAGAAGCTGAACAGGCGGTTTCTCGGGATTGAGATTGATAAGGAATATTGCCTGCTTGCTGTAAAACGCCTATATTCGGCCGGAATGGATACGAATATACAGGGTTATCAGGACGGTGTTTTTTGGGAAAGAAATGTCAAAAGGCAAGGCAAGTCCATAGGATAGTTGTTGTTCACTTCTGAAATTGTTATCGGAAATCATTTTTAACAAATATATTGTTAAAAAGTATTTATATTCTTCCTATATTTCCTGGAAAATACATAATAATATATTTTTCTATCATTATATATCTCATATTAACATATGATAAATGATAAATATTTTACATTTTGAATATTTTTAGCTTGACAAATATATAGCAAATATGGTATAAATAGGAAAGTGAGGCTGGGTAATATTTCATTTATTAAGTTTCACTGTGCATAGTATCTATTATTCCTGAGCTAATACTTAAATCGAGTTTAGGTAATAGACAGAATTGGAGTGAGGTAAATCGGCAGGAGGCAGAGAACAGACCTCAAGTAAAGAAGTAGATTGCGGAGTCAATAATCCAACGATAGTTTGTGATGGTGTTCTACTGTAACTTTGCTTTGAGAGTCAAGTTTGACATCTTGATATATAGCATCTGTCATCGTCGTCTTACCAAATGAAATTCCAAATCTTGTCTTATATGCAGTCACCCTCGTTAGAAGTGCTACTATGCAGAGTTCTTTAGGTGTGAGGTTGATGTAAAGATGTGAATCAAGCATAAATCAGTGTGTAGGTTTAATTATAATTAGATGCAATTTTTTTTTGGAAGGAGATGGACAGTGAAAAAGATAGTAACAATCCTTATAGTATTGAGTATGCTATCGATCTGTGCTGGCTCAAGCAAGGCTGCTTTTGTGTTTATTGACAATTTTGACAGCTATAACACCCAGACAAACTGGTCAGGTGAAAGCGGTTGGA
>CAZKYP010000157.1:0-7511 GCA_964556885.1 uncultured Pirellulales bacterium
TAATAACCCATCGTTTGAGCGACAATCCCGAGTCGATATTGATGGTCCTGCATAAGACAGACACGCCGGGCAGAATCAGGAATCGTAGTTGTATAAATACGAAGCTCCCCATTTAAGCTGGTAATAACCTCTTCCCGATAGTCACCCAAACAATCAACCACTGATATTACACTGCCTTCAATCGGCTGAATTGCTTTGCCGCCCCAATCGCGAATAGCTCCGGAAATAATTACCTCTTTTTGCAGGTCCGAATCCCACCAGAGAGGACGGGGATTCAACGTTTCTTCTTCCATAAAATCTATCAACTCACCTTTAGCACTGTAAAGCCAACGCTGCTTCAAATCTCTCTCTCCGGCATACACTTCCATACCCGGCGAATCTGCAAGGATATCAGCAACCATCCCCTGGCCGTGAATATGACGAGTGGGTTTATCGTAAGCCCAGAGTTTGCGGCCGGTCCCGGCATCAACCACACATATCCCATCGGTTTCCTGCCGCGTTTCAAATCCGTAAAAAACCTCCAGACCAGGATTGTCCGGATTAATATCAGCGACATAGCAAACATCGGGATGTCCCATTTCCAGTGTCCAAAGTCCTTTACCGTTATCATCCAGCACAGCAGCTCCTATTACCAACTCATCCTTCCCATCCCGGTCGACATCCGCACTAATCAATCCGTGTGAGCCCTGCCCGTGGTATTTTCTTTTTTCCTGTGGTGACTCCCAGTACCATATTTGACTGAAATCCTTGTCCAGAGCCTGTGTTTTTATCAGATTGTAGGTTCCCCGCTGCATAATCAGCGACGGGCTATTGCCATCGAGATATGCCACCGTTAAAAAATTGCGGCAATAATAATTGTAATCGGGATATCCATCTCTGCTGAGCCATTCGGTTTTTTTCACAACCTGACCGGTTTGGCCGTCAATCTTAACAAGGTATTCCGGGCCGGTCTGGACAAGACCTTTCTCGTCACGCGGATCTCCTTCACCGGCCTTGCAATAAACCTCAGCTTTTCCATCACCATCGACATCATAAACAATCCAGGGTGAATACCATATCCCCGCCTCGATAGACCAGCCCATATCGTAGCGCCACATCATCGTACCATCCAAACGGTACGCTTCGAGCTTATAGGTGGTAGTGCTTGGCTTCCAATAGCCGGGCTGCTGATATGGATCTGTATTGAAATTCGGCTGCTTGATTATGTATTCATAAGCACCATCACCATCCAAATCACCAATACCAACTTTCTGGAAATCGTAATCACCATTAAGAGGTATGCTAATATACGGCTTGGGTTTACCAGAGGGCGTTACAGAAATCCTGCCGCCACCGGCAAACACTTCTGTTGAATCATCCGGACTGTTCCTGAAAAGTTCATAAACAATATCTTTATCTTTGTTCGGTTCGTTCGACGGAACATCATATATGTAATTCGTGCGATCCTTAAGCACGGCGGCATGATGAACGTCAGAACCATCATAACGGAACGTAAGCGAAAAAATACTATTCTCGGGATCGCTTTCGAGTAAACGCCAACTAAAGAAAACCGAGCTATCCGCCTTTTCAATAGCTATCAATCCCCGATCCAGCTTCTCAACGCCAGATACGACAGTGGCATACATAAAGAGCAGGAAAATTCCAAATACTCCCGAAAAATAAAAGCCTCGTTTCACTACTAATACCTCCAGCCTCCTGTTCAACCCTTCAAATGTTCATAACCGCCGGCTTTCAAATCCTCAAGGCGACCGTCATGCATTTTTATCTTCATTTTTTGGGTATCGGTGACAGTTCCAATTCGTGTAATTGGAATCAATTCGTTCCAATCATTCAACAGTTTTCTGCAGTTTGTCCGTGAGAGGGTAAAAAGCAATTCAAAATCTTCTCCGTCGTTCAAGGCCGCATTTAATGGATTGGCAGAACGCTTTGCCTGTTTCGATATGGGAACAGATCCCGCTTCCACGATCGCTCCTACGCCGCTCTGCTCACAGATTCGCTTCAAATCACTGCTGAGCCCGTCGCTTATATCCATCATCGAATTAATCGTCACCATCTGAGCTATTTTCAGGGCCTCTCTGACCCGCGGCTCGAACTTCAGATGTTTTCCGAAACCTGAGCCGCCGAGGTAACCGGTCACGCAGATACAATCACCAATCTTCGCTCCGGATCTTTTAACAGGTTTATTGTTACCCTTTCTGCTCAGCATAGCCACGTTTATTGTAAACGGATTATTTCTCTTCCAGCATGTAATATCACCACCCACAAGTGCGCAATCGTACTTGTCGCCGGCCAGAACAATGCCGGCATGAAGCTGCTTCAATTCCTTCCCGCCAAATCCCTTAGGCATGGCGACGGATACAACCGCGGCAACGGGTACAGTCGCCATCGCAGCACAATCACTGAGGCTGACCGCCATCGCCTTGTAGCCGACCTGTTTTAATGTGGCTTTTTTCAGATCAAAATGAACGCCGTCCAGAAGCATATCCGTAGTGATAAAAACCGACTCGGCACCGAATTTTATCTGGGCCATATCATCGCCTATGCCGATGGGAAAATCCGACGGGGACAGCTTGTTTTGACGAGCAAACCACGCAGTAATCTTATCCTCGGTTGTGTTCATCGCCGCCCCAACTGCTCATGCCAGTATGCAATTTGTCTTTGGGCCTGTTTTGGTCCGGCCGCTCCTTCGGTGACATACTTGTCCGTAACATTTTTAGCACCCAGATATTCGTACACATCGGATTCAATCGAAGTCGAATATTTCTTAAGCTCCTCCAAATCAAGTCCGGCCAGTTTCCTGTTCTGCTTCTCGCAATCGGCAACCAGAGCTCCGACTATGCCGTGCGCCTCGCGAAAGGCGATGCCCTTTCCAACAAGGTATTCGGCTAAGGCGGTGGCATCCAAAAATCCTTCATCCATTCCCGCCGATATATTCTTCGTATTGAACCTGGTATGTGACACTATAGCAGTAGACACATCGAGACTGACTTCAATCGTATCGCTTGCAGTAAAAATATGGACCTTGTCTTCCTGCATATCGCGATTATAACCCGAAGGCTGGCCTTTCAGAATAGTCAGCATAGCCACCAGAGAACCATAGACCCGGCCGGTTTTTGCCCGTATCAATTCGAGCAGGTCCGGATTACGTTTCTGCGGCATCATGCTGGATGATGTACAATAAGCATCATCGATCTGTACAAGTCCGAATTCATTGGAGGAATAGATTATCAAATCCTCGGCCAGGCGGGACAAATGTGTAGCAATGAGTGCACAATCGAAAATAAATTCCGCACAAAAATCCCTGTCACCGACCGCATCGATGCTGTTGTAACTGATATCCGAAAAACCCAACTGTTTAGCCGTATTTTTCCTGTCCAGCGGTAACGTAGAACCCGCTACCGCCCCGCTGCCCAGTGGAGAAATATTAAGCAGAGTACTACAGTTTTTCAGTCTGATAAAATCCCGCTCGAACTGCTCGATGAAACTCAACAGATATGAAGCGATGACAATCGGCTGAGCACGCTGAAGATGTGTATAACTCGGCATCAAATCCTCGATATGCTTGCCGGCCAATTTCACAAAAGCCTTTTGAAGCAACGTTATTTTGGCTTGAAGGACCGTTATCTGATCCCTAATCCAAAGCCTGATATCGGTCGCAACCTGGTCGTTGCGGCTTCTGCCGGTATGAAGCTTTTTACCGACCTGGCCAATCCTCTCGATGAGTGCAGCTTCGATTACCATGTGAATATCTTCGTACTTCTTTTCAAACTTGAACCGCCCGGAAGATATGTCTTCGCTTATCTCGATAAGACCGTCCCTAATTGCCTTGAATTCGTCTTTACTAATCAGCATCTGTTCGGATAACATCTGCGCATGGGCTATTGAACCGACAACGTCATATTTATACAATCGCCTGTCGATCGACAAAGATTCCACAAAATCAATTGTCAGCTCATCCGGTTCACCCGATAATCTTTTTTCCCAACTCTTTTCTGCCTTTGCCATTATTTCTGCTCCAAAATATAGGACGTTTATTGCAAATAATATGCTTTGTTATTTTATCTGTCAAGACATCACCGATTTAACCTAAGTATAGATGACTTTTTTGTCGATGTAATATCCGAAAAAAAGTTGACATGTTAATTGATATTTGATACAATGTTGTTCGATTAGGGGAATAAAAGAAGAGGAAGTAATTTACAGGACAGGTAGTGAAATCCCGTTGGTGGTTTTATTGTTAATGGGGGAGAAAACTTCCAGATTTATTTAAAACAGGTACCCCGGAATGTCAATTTCTTTGGGAAAGTAAAATTATGAAACGTACTAAAATCAAATTTTATTATGCTGTGTGCGTTCTGTTGTCAACCCTGTTTGCGGTGATTATGCCGAACGTGACCAGGGCAAGCATAAACATAACAGGCAATGTCACTCCGAGTTTCGACGGATTGGATCCCTGGACCATTGCAGGGACGTTAAGAATCGGAGACACAGCAAATGGAACAATCGGCATCTCCGACGGCAGTGAGGTATACGATCTCTGGGGGTACATCGGATACGACGCAAACGGAATAGGTGACGCCACTGTTACCGGAACAGACTCACTCTGGCAGCATTCGAACAGCTTTACTATCGGGTATTCTGGTGTCGGTGACTTGCTTATTTCAAGCGGCGGTACTGTTAGAACCGCTACGGGTGCGGGGTATATCGGCTATAACGCGACCAGTACCGGTACTGTTGATATTATGGATGCGAACTCGATATTGCAGATTACCAGTGACCTGTATATCGGCTATTCCGGAAACGGTGAAATGAACATCTCCAACGGGGGTACGGCAACTAACCTTAACGGGTATATAGGCTATGCCTTAGACAGCGTCGGTACGGTCACAGTAGCAGATCCCAACTCAATATGGATGAATTCGAACGACCTGTTTGTCGGCTACGCCGGTGAAGGCGATATGACCATTTCGGACGGCGCCTCGGTCTTAAGCTCCAACGGATACCTTGGCTACAGCACAACCGGCGTCGGTACTGTAACAGTGGACGACACGAACTCATTATGGGAAAATTCGAACAATCTTTATGTAGGATATGCCGGTAACGCTGAATTGAACATATTAAACGGAGCCGACGTCACTAATACAACCGGATATATAGGTTACGACCCGAACAGCTTCGGTGAAGTTACAGTTAAATGGTCGGGCTCCCTCTGGGAGAATGCAAGTGACCTCTATGTAGGCTATAACGGCGATGCGAATATGGTGGTTTCGAACAGCGCTAAAGTTACGAATCTAACCGGCTATATCGGCTACGGCTCGACCAGCACCGGAGATGTTGAGGTTTCCGGAACAAATTCTCTCTGGGAGAATGCAAACGAACTATACGTCGCTTACTCAGGTGAGGCAGATTTGGCCATATCAGACGGCGGAACAGTTACAAATACCGATGGTTATATAGGTTACGACGTTAACAGTACCGGCAGGGTCGATGTCAGCGAGGAAGATTCACTTTGGGAGAACTCAGGTGACCTCTATGTAGGATATGCCGGCAATGGATACTTAAATATTTCCGACACCGGCTCAGTCACCAACAACATCGGATATATCGCGTACGATCCAAACAGCGTAGGCCAGGTTCATGTAGATGATGCAAATTCTCTCTGGACAAACTCGGCGGAGCTTTATATAGGAGGCAGCAGTTCGGCCGCGGGCGGAACCGGTCTGCTCGATATCGGCACCGGAGCCCAGGTCGAAGCCACCGACGTAACTATCTGGTCCACCGGTACACTCAGCGGCAGCGGAACATTAGTAACAGGCGATTTAATTAATTACGGTACTATCAAACCAGGCGATACTATTGGAACTTTAACCGTAGACGGCAACGTTACTATGGAACCCAACAGTGTCCTCTATGTCCAGATAGACAACAGCGGTAACAGCGACAAACTATCCGTGACCGGCGACGTTAATATTGTCGGAGGCATAGTTCAAGTTTCTTCTACCCAGACAATCAGCGGTATTTGGGAATACACAATTGTCGAAGCAAACAGCGTTTCAGGAACATTTGATACACTGGATACGGCACTGCTCAGCGCTAGAGTGTTGGATCCATTTGCAGATCTCAGCTACGATGCAAATACAATTATACTGCAGATTATAGCAAGACGATTCGACGATCCGACATTAGCACAAACCGACAATCAGAAAGCTATCAGTCAGGTCTTGCAGCAAATAGCCGACAACGGCGGCAACTCGATAACAACAGCAATTCAGACTCTTTCTTCAAGCAGCCAGGTTTTGGGCGCTTACGACCAGTTGTCCGGACAAACGAGAGCACCACTGGCACCAATCACGGTTGCTGATACAAGTAAGTTCATCGGCACGGTTTCGGACAGACTGCTGAACACGAGCCCTGGTTTAACCAGCGGCCATGTAAGTGGTCCATTCACAGCTATGGTATCTCAAACCGATGTCTTCGATGATACTGGTGCTTATGGCAGTAATCCTACCAGTGACAGTTTTGCCTTAGGCAACGGAGCAAAATATTTTGCGAAACAAAAATGGGGATTCTGGGGCAGAGCTTACGGTGTGTTCGGCACAAGAAAAGATGAAGAAGGTATTAAAGGATACAAATATTCTATTTTAGGTCAAAGTCTTGGTCTTGACTATAAGTTTACCGACAACCTGCTTATTGGTATAACAGGCGGATTATCCAACAGCGACGTAGACTATTCTTTATCGGGCAGCACCAGTAAAATCAGCGCCACACATATAGGTGTCTACGGCAGCTCATATACAAATGGATTGAGCCTCGACTCAATCCTGACATTAAGTTCGCTTCAATATGAAACAGAACGTACCATAAGTGTGGTTAATGAGAAAGTCGAAGGTGACTTCGAAGGTCAGGCATTAAGCGGATACATCGAAGCTCGTTACGACTGGCTGTATGATGTAAGCTGGTTCGTTCAGCCTCTTGCATCAGCACAGTTTTCTTATCTGAACCTGGACAGCTACACTGAAACCGGCGGCGTAAGCAGTTTGAGCTTCAGTGAACAAACCTTTAAATCATTTAAGGGTTCTATAGGCTTGAGAGCCAGAAACAACTTCTATGAGGACGCGGCCGGACGGTTCGCAACTTTAGAGCTCAGAGGTCGTGTCATACATGAGTTTGGAGACACGCAATCGAATGTTGACGCCAGCTTTGCTAATAATCCCGGGACCGCATTCAAAGTCGGTGACTCAGATATAGCGAAGGATACTCTCGTACTTGGCTTCGGTATAAGTGCAAAGCCGAGTTATCGTACAAGTCTGATGTTCGATTATGATTTAAGCATGAACTCCGACGATACGGCCCATGTCATAAGTGCGGCTCTCGAGTATAGACGATAAGTATGTATCTTTGAACACAGGTATTTACAAAAAGATTTGAACATTAAAAAACGGCGTTTAGGAAATCTGAATCGAGTAGGCTGGGGCTTCGCAGCCCCGGCCTCTCACACCACCCGGCAAGCC
>CAZKYP010000158.1:0-7488 GCA_964556885.1 uncultured Pirellulales bacterium
AAATTTAAGGAAGACAAAATGAAAAAACAAAGCCAATTTGTCGGATGGCCAAATCGATGTAAGTTCTTTGATATAAAGAGAATATGAGAAATTTTCCGATTTAGGGGCTGGGAAAAACAAAGCCAATCGCCGGCCTCTGGCCGGAAATACGAAACAAATCGAATAGAAGAGAAAATTGAAAAAACAAAGCCAATTTGCTTGCCTTCGGTGTTCCGTCTGGCTCGGCCGGTTTATTCGATTTCTTTGGTGACTATCTCGAGGATTTTCATTTCGCGCTGCTGCAGCAGTTTTCCGAGCGGGGCCAGGCTGCGTCTGTACAGGAATATCATAAGTGTCAAAAGCAGGGCCGCGACGAAAAGGTTTACCGGTCCGGCCGGCAGCCAATTGGCTTTTGAAAAAAGCAGTCCGGAAACCGGCGCAAGAAACATTGGAATCATTGTTACCGGGAACAGCATGTGCGAAGCGATGAGCATGAGAGTTGTCGTAGTCGAGGTTTTGGTCGGCTTCATTGAGCCCGGGGCGATGCGGTAAGGAACGAGCACGGATATGAGATTGCCTACTATGCTTAGCAGTAAAAAGGCCGCTACCAACTGCAAAGTTGCGGCGAAAATAATTATGACCGGAATTCGCCCAACGAACTTAGCAAGTGTAAGCAGAATCAATCCTATGCCGAACGCTAAAGGCAGGTATGCAAGATTCTTGCCCAACAGGATTCGTTCCCGTCGTACAGGTGTTAACACCAGCATTCGAAATCCGATACGGTCGGCGCCGAACAGGTTGAACATTAGCTGACTCATTCCGAAAAATGTCACTGCCACAGCACCGGTTGCGATAAAAGGCTTGAAGGCGTCACTAATTCCTGCCGAGCGCCGCAGGAGCATCGAACCTCCGACGATGAGAAATATCAAAAGATTGGTCCCCAGCATCATTTTGATTTCCGGTGCGCGCATAATTGAACGGAAAAAAGCCAGTCCCATTGCCGAGGCTTCGTTGGAAACGAAGGGCAGTTGTCTTTCGAGGAAATTACTTTGTGCCTTGACAACTTTTTTAGCTTTTGGTTTTCGTGCAGTGACCTTGCCGGTTGCCTGTCCCTGGTAGAAACGAATGGTTGAGCGATAGGCCCGCCTCAAACCCAATCCGCCAATGGCAAACGCGCCGGCCGCACATAAAACCGCGGACAAGGCATTTCCCTCGGCCAGTGTCATCGCGCCGTTGCCGACCCAGAGAAAAGGCACGTACCGGTGCGCAATCAATAACGCTTGTGGAATTTTTGATTTTTCGTCCGTATTTTGGGAAGTTTCGGTTTGCTTATCTGATTGTGTTGATTCGGTCACCTTGGGCCGACGACGCTCGCGGTCATGCATAAATTGTCCAAGGAGATTAGGTAGTTGAAAGATCAATATGAATGCGAAGGTCACCCCGGCGATAATGGCGCGGCGTCGCCGCTTGTTCACCATTAAAGTTACCAGCCAGCCGCGAAGGCAATAGGTCCATGCCGATATCATGAATATAAAACCGAGCACAAGAGGCAGCATAAAAATCATTGTCCAGCTCCTGCCGAGGACCAGCCCAATAGACAGGCCCAGCATTATCGGCAGGAACAGAATGATGCTTAAGGTCAGATGCGATGCGAGGTAATTGATTATGAATATATCTCTGAGGAAGATTGGCAGATGAAGCATCCGGCCGATGTCGATGGTTTCCGAGCGCTGGATTTCCGAAATCAATCCGATCATCCAGGCTAACAAAAATACGGCGGCGAACGCATCCCACACGAAAAGCAATTTCAGGGGTGACATTTCGGCCAGCACAAAGAAACCTATCAGCACGCCGGCGATGCCGCCTATGAAGCTTATGACCAGCCCGATTGCCGTAACAATCATCGTCAGGATGGCGTTTATCTGTCCGCCGCGAGACCACTGGTTTCGACTCAGGCGCCAGCGCAGCCAAAGAATTGTTTTGAGTTGGCTCCAGTTCATCTATTCCTCCAGCCAGCTCAGCTTCTGCCGCTCGATTTGGTCGCTGCCGACGACTTCGAGGAACCGTTCTTCCAGCGAGCCGCTCTGGCGAATCTGCTCCATCGTGCCCTGGTGGGCCAGCTTTCCCTTGTTAATAATCCCGACGTCCGTGCACAGCTTTTCCACGATCTCCAAAACGTGCGAGGTAAGGAATATAGTCGTGCCGCGTTTGACGCTCCGCTTCAGAGTTTCCCTCAGTATACGTGATGAAACGGCGTCGACGCCCTCGAAAGGTTCGTCGAGGAAAAGCAGGGCCGGATTCGCAATTAACGCCGCAGCGAGTGTGAGTTTTTTCTTCATGCCGTGTGAATATTCGAGTGTGAGCTTTTTCTCTTCGTCATCGAGATTCATCATCGCCAGCAGTTCCTCGCAGCGTTCATGCACCGTTTTTATTGGCAGGCCGTACATGCGTCCGACGAAGGTGAGATACTCGCGGCCGGTCAGATTATCGAACAGTGCCATCTCCTCCGGTACGACACCGACACGCCGCTTGACTTGCCTGGCTTTGTCGGCGTTGCTTGTATCTTCGTCCAGGATTTTTATAGAGCCGCTGGTGGGTGCGAGCAGGCCGGTGAGCATTTTGATGGTTGTGGATTTACCCGCGCCGTTTGGGCCGAGGAAGCCGTAAAATTTTCCTGCTTCCACGCGTAAATCGATACCATCCACGGCGTGTAAATCGCCGAAGCAGCGGGTAAGACCGTTGGTTTCTATAGCGAGAATCATAGGAACTGTAATTTTATTGATAACGGGCCGAAAAAGCAAGCATCATCGCAATAAGAATATTGACCATGCTTACGATTTGACTGTGAAAGGGAAATTTGTTATACTTATATCGTTGAACTGTTTCTGTTTGACAGATTCGACCACGTAGCAAAGTTATCTGTAAAGGAGTAAGTCAGATGACCAGATGGGTGATTTTCATATCGCTGTTATCAATTATGTTAGTTTCAAATTTCACTGTTGCGGCCGAGCAAAATACAGATGGCTGGCAGAGTCTTTTTGACGGCAAAACACTGAATGGCTGGAGGCCGAGCGAGAACAAAGGCACCTTTACAGTTCGCGACGGTATGATAATTGCCAACGGTGCTCGAAGTCATCTTTTCTATACCGGCCCGATTGAAAATGCTGATTTTAAGAACTTCGAATTGAAGGCCGATGTCATGACTGAGCCGGGAGCGAATTCGGGCATATATTTTCATACCGAGTACCAGGAGACCGGCTGGCCGGATAAGGGCTATGAGGTCCAGGTCAATAATACGCACAGCGACTGGAGGAAGACCGGCGGATTGTACGGTATAGTGGATATCCGCGAGTCGCCTGCCAAAGACAACCAATGGTTTACTGAGCACATCATCGTTCAGGATAAACACATTATTGTCAAAGTGGACGGCAAGACGACAGTCGATTACACGGAGCCGGATGATGTCAACTATCCGGATTTCCAGGGCCGAAAAATTGCCAGGGGGACATTTGCACTACAGGGACATGACCCGAAGAGTGTCGTTTACTACAAGAACATCATGGTCAAGCCGCTTCCTTCTGAGCGAAAGAAAATCAGAGTAGTCGTAGTCACCGGCGGGCTGGAATTCGAACGTGATCCGTTCTTTGCTATGCTTAAAGGCCATGAAGATATCGAATACACAGAGGCCCAGCAGAAGGACGACAGCGAGATTTTCGAGGACATCAGCAAATGGGATTACGATATGATTGTGCTATTTAATAAGACGCAGAAGATATCACCGAAACGACGGCAGAACTTCATTTCGCTGCTGAACCGCGGTGTGGGACTTGTGGCGCTGCACCATTCGATATGCTCGTTCCAGGACTGGCCGGAATACAAGAAAATCATTGGTAGCAGATACTACATGGAAGCGGCCGAAAAAGATGGTCTCATGCATCAGGCCAGTACATATAAACTTGATATGGATTTAAATGTCCATATTGCGGACACTTCACATCCGGTTACTCTTGGAATAAGCGATTTCAAAATAAACGATGAAGTATATAAAAACTGTGAGTTCGAAGAAGACAATCATGTGCTTCTGACAACGGACAATCCGGACAGTGACAAATCAATTGGCTGGGTCAGGCGGTATGGCAAGGCGAGGGTCTTCACTATTCAGTCCGGTCACAGTCCCCGGACGTATGAAAATCCGGGTTATAGCAGGCTGGTTATTCAAGCGATCCGATGGTGTGCGGCCGGTGCGGTTCAAAAGCCGCAGACAGCAGTATTAGAATCCTTTTCGGATACTATCGATGTTCCTTCGCAGCTTGAGAGTACCGGGGGCGTAGACCTTTCACGGTTGAGGCCGGATATGCCGTTTGCAGATGCGATTGAGCATGTAAAAAAATCCGTCAGACCGCCGCTGAAAATAGCCGTGCTATGGAAAGATTTGTCCGAAAATGCCGATATAGACCGGACGACGCCGATTAATATGGACGGAATATCCGGAGTTACGGCCGGCAGGGCTTTGAGGCTCTTATTGTCGTCCGTATCGGGCAGGACAGACCTGCTTGATTATACCGTTGAGGATGGAGTGATAGTTATAGCAACGGCCGAGGCGTTGCGGAGATCGCGAGAAAGGCGTCCGGGCAAGATGAGCACGCGCGTCTACGATATCACCGATCTTGTGTTTTGGTAATTCTTGGAGGACGTGCATGTTTGGTTTGTCGCGGGTTGACAAGTCTGGGCAAATCGAATAGGATATAGCTTCGTATTTTTAATAGAAAATGTAATTTATCGATAAGAATGTTATTTTAGGACAGAAAATGATTAAGAAAAACTTTAGTTTTATGGTTAAAATCCTGATTTGTGCAGTTATTGCGGCATCTGTATGTATTTTTTCATCGTGTAAAAAATCTCCACAGGATACGGAAACGCCGCCTCCCGCACCGGCTCAAGAGAATCCTGACGTTAACGATATGTCAGCCGAGAATACGCAGAAACCTTCAACCGATACTCCAATGCCAACACCTCCTCCGGAAACGATGCAGGCCCCTGCAGGTATGGCGCCGATTAATATTGAATTGCCGAAGCCGATGTTTGTCGGTACGCCGCAGGATGTACGTGTGACCAATCTTGAGAAACCATTGGGTGGTCCCCGCCCTCCGTTCCTGGCCCCTGTGGGTACTACAAATGTTGCAGCGGGCAAGCCGGTTACCAGCAGCGATAACGACCCGATTATCGGTGACGTTGAACAGATTACCGACGGCGACAAGGAAGCATCCGACGGCAGTTATGTTGAGCTGGGTCCGATGGTGCAATACGTGACGATAGACCTCGAGGGGATGTATAACATTTACGCTATTGTTATATGGCATTATCACATGCAGGCCCAGGTTTATTTGGATGTGGTGGTGCAGGTCGCCGACGATCCCGATTTTATCACGAACGTCCGGACCATTTTCAACAATGACGATGATAACTCCGCCGGTCTCGGTGTCGGCAAGGACATGAACTATACGGAAACCAACGAAGGCAAACTCATCGATGCCAAGGGCGTCCAGGCTCGTTACGTTCGTCTTTACAGCAACGGCAACAGCACCGATGAATTGAATCGCTATATCGAAGTGGAAGTTTACGGCAAGCCGGTAGAATAAGATGGCCCGAATCATGGTAGCTGGTAAATGGTAAATGGTAATAACCGATTACCAATCACCGTGCTGATTTTGGCGGCGACGGTTTTGGCACTTGCACTGCGGCTGCCGCGGCTTCGACAGCGCCCTATGCACACCGACGAGGCGGTCCACGCCATTAAGTTCGGCCAATTACTCGAAGAGGGCGTTTATACATACGACCCGAACGAATATCACGGCCCGACGCTGAATTACCTGACTTTAATCCCGGCCAAATTGGCTTCTGCTCACAAGCTGACCGAGGTCGATGAGTTCACTCTGCGTATTGTGCCGGTTTTTTTCGGCGTCTTGCTGGTGTTGCTGCTTGTGTTAATTTCTGATGGTTTTGGGCCGGGCGCTGCGGTTTATGCTGCGGTTTTGACCGCCATCTCACCTGCAATGGTTTTTTACAGCCGGTATTATATTATGGAGATGCTGCTGGTCTGTTTCAGCTTTGGTGCGATTGCCTGCGGCTATAGGTACACACAGAATAAAAAAATCGGCTGGGCTGTATTGACCGGGATGTTCGTCGGGCTTATGCATGCAACCAAGGAGACGAGTTTGATTGTATGCTGCTCGATGTTGCTGGCGTTATTGCTTGTGTTCCTGATGCGGCGCAAGGGAGATTCGAATTTGAAATTCAAGGTTTCGATTTTTCCGGTTCTCGCCGGCCTTTCCGCCGCGGTGGTTGTGTCAGGGCTTTTTTATTCATCATTTTTGTCGAATCCCGGCGGCGTCTTCGATTCGATTCGGACCTATACAATCTATTTGAATCGTGCCGGGGGTAACACAACACACATTCACCCGTGGTACTACTATCTCAAAATGCTCGTTTACTCTCGATACAGTGACGGCCCGATATGGACTGAGGCACTGATTGTAGCACTGGCGGTAGTTGGTTTCATCGTTGCAATGAGAGGCAAAGACATGTCACCGTCCAGGCGGGCCTTGTTCAGGTTCATAGCTTTTTACACTCTCATCCTGACGGTCGTTTATTCTGCGATTCCCTACAAAACTCCCTGGTGTATGCTTGGCTTCCTGCATGGTATGATTTTGCTCGCGGGTATCGGGGCTGCGGCTCTGGTAAAAGTGGCACCGAGGGGTGTTCCTCGTTTAATTGTTGTTTTGGTTTTATTTGCGGCTTCAGTCCAACTGGCATGGCAGGCTTATATGGGCAGTTATAAATTCTACGATGACAGCCGCAATCCATATGTTTACGCACATACGACGTCGGAGGTTTTCGAGGTCGTTCGCAAGGTCGAAGAGTATGCAGGTGTTTTTAAAGACGGCCGCGATATGCCGATCCAGGTGATTTGTCCTGGTTCTGATTACTGGCCTCTGCCCTGGTATTTACGTTCGTTTTCGAATGTCGACTGGTGGGACAAGGTTATTGAGGATGTACCGTCCGCACCATTGATTATCTGTTCGGATAAGGTGGAAGCGGCGCTGGCTAATAAGCTATATACATTAACACCGCTGGTGGAGCGTCAGATGTATTTATATTTGTTTGATAAGCCGTATTATGAATGGTTGCGGCCGCAGGTCAAATTGCTGGGTTTTGTTAGAAAGGATTTGTGGGACAACCTCCAGCAACAACAGGCACAGGAGCCAAAAACGGTAACCGAAAGATGACCGAGCAACAGAATGAAACCGGTTTGATTTATGATAATTGGGAACAGGTTCCCAACATAAGAAAATTCTGTCATGAAGCAATGGCTACAACTTTCGAAGTCATTATCATGCACGAGGATGAGCTTTATGCCCGACAGGCGGCATTGGCGGCTTTCAATGAGGTTGACCGGCTCGAAGCTGAGCTGAGTCGATTTGTGACAAACAGCGATGTTTCCCGAATCAA
>CAZKYP010000159.1:0-7458 GCA_964556885.1 uncultured Pirellulales bacterium
GTTTATTGATAGAATCCGGCCTCTTATTTGTAGATGTTAAAGTAGATTCCTACTTTCGTATGGATAATCAGGAACCAATAATGGCTGAAGGACTTGATAAGCACATTCTGAAAAACGGCATGGTCCTGCTCGGCGAACCGATGGAAGCAGTTGAGTCGGTGGCCTTTGGTTTTATGCTGCCGGCGGGAGAAGCTGCTTTTCCTGACGGCTGCTGCGGGGCCGGAAACGTCATTTCAGACTGGATTTTCAGAGGTGCCGCCGATAAAGACAGCAGACAGCTAAGCGATGCACTCGACGGCCTGGGCTTACAGCGTGCCGGTTCGATCGGCAGCTCACATCTGACCATCGGGGCCGCTCTCGAATCCAGCAATCTTGCCGAAGCCCTGAATTTGTACGCAGATGTCATACGCAAACCCGGCCTAAAAGAAGACCAGTATGAACCCGCCCGGCAACTGGCAATTGACGGCGTGCTGTCGCTGGACGACCATCCACGGCATAAGGTCATGCTGAAACTGCGAGAAAAGTTTTACCCGTACCCCCTTGGACGAAGCACAGTCGGAGAAATAGCAGACCTCAAAGTCCTCACGTCCGAAACAACAAAGCATCTGATAAGAGATAATTTCAATCTTTCACAAACAATTTTTTCGGTCGCCGGCAAATACGATTTCGACGCCGTCTGCAAACAAATGGAAAAACTGTTCGACACCGAGCAACAGGCCCCCGCCAAACCAATAACCACCCGGCCGGGGGCCGGTAAATACACACATATACACAACGACGGTGCCCAGGTTCATATAGGTCTGATGACCGAGACGGTCAAACCGACAGACAAAGATTACTATAACGCCAGAGTAGCAGTGTCGATTCTATCCGGTGGAATGAGCGCCAGGTTGTTCACGGAGGTACGCGAAAAACGCGGCCTTTGCTATGCAATCGGGGCAAGATATCACGGTTTGAAACAAGCGGCCGGTATAATGTGTTACGCCGGTACAATTCCCGACAAGGCCCAGGAAACAATAGACTGCATCATTTGTGAATTCAACCGTCTTTGCGAAGGGATTACCGAGGACGAACTTAAAAGGGCCAAAGTCGGTTTGGAAAGCACATTGATTCTGAACAGCGAATCATCCAGCAGCCGGGCCGACGGTATCAGCAGCGATTATTACATGTTAGGCAGGGTCCGGAACCTGGATGAAATAAAAAATAAAATCGAGCAAACAAGCATTGATTCCGTCCTGAGATTCCTGCGGAGCAACAGATTCAAAGACTTCACGGTCGTGACAATCGGCCCGAAAGAAGTAAAAATCAAAAATTAAAAGGCAAAATGACATATCAAAATTTAAAAATGCAAAGAATCTCATTGCAATCAGTGCAACGATCAGAAACATCCATCGATTGCCAGGATTTACATTTTTGCTGTGTTCCAGCTCACAATGGCATTTACTTTTTGCATTTTAATATGTAATTTTGATATTCGCATTTTGATATTTACGTTTTGGTATAATTATGGAATTTAAGAAAGAGACTTTAAATAACGGCCTGACCATAATAGGTGAGCTTAACAATTCCGCCAAATCGGCGGCGGTCGGCTTTTTCGTTAAAACAGGCTCACGGGACGAGACCGAACAGATAAGCGGCGTCTCGCATTTTCTCGAGCATATGCTGTTCAAGGGCACGGAAAAACTCAGCGCACTCGAAGTGAACGAGATTTTCGACAGGATGGGAGCGCAATTCAACGCCGGCACCAGCGAGGAAAACACCGTCTATTATGCGGCGGTCCTGCCGGAGTACCTCCTCGAAGTTACACGGCTCTGGGCGCAACTGATGAGACCGGCGCTGAGAACCGACGATTTCGATATCGAAAAGAACGTCATTAAAGAGGAAATCGCGATGTATAAGGACACGCCGAGCTTTGACGTCATGGACAGATGCAGAAGTCTGCATTTCGAAGGACATCCCTGCGGCAACAGTATTCTCGGCAGCGAAGAAAGTATCGACAACATGACCGCCGAGCAGATGCGGGATTATTTTAATAATCGTTACGCACCAAACAACATGGTCCTGGCCTTTTCCGGGAATTTCGACTGGGAAAAAATCTTTGCGGCCGCCGCAGAATCGTGCAGCCAATGGCAGACACAGGCCGTCGAAAGAGAAGCCGGGCACAGCAGCGGCAGCAAAAAGAAAGAACGAATTACCAAATCAAATCTGGTTCGCGAGCATATATGCCTTATGAGTCCGGCGGCATCTTTTCAGGACGAGAGGAGATTTGCCGCCGGGCTTTTAGCGACAATTATCGGCGACGACATCGGGTCACGGTTTTTCTGGGAGCTTGTCGATAAGGCAATCGCCGAGACCGCCTCAATGCAATTCGGAGCCATGGACGGCACGGGAGCATTTTACAGTTATATCCGATGCGGCAGGGAGAACGTCCCTGATGTCCTCGAAATAGTAAAAAATATTTTCGATAACATTAACAAAGACGGCATAACGGATGACGAGCTGACAAAAGCAAAAAACAAGGTACTAAGCGCACTGGTAATAAAGAACGAGCTTCCGATGGGACGACTCGACAACCTGGGTTCGAACTGGACCTATCTGCAACAATACCGTACTATCGAAGATGATGTCAATGCAATAAAAACAGTAACCGTAGACGATATTCACTCATTTCTAAAACAATACAATCCGGGCGAATTTACACAACTTTCCATAGGACCCGAATAAGATGACCGACAACAAACCGAATGAGATACCGAAGTTCGACCTGGCCGATCAGATTATGGCCCAGCAGCGGAAATACTCGGCAATAAGAAGAAAGGCCCCGGGCCGGAAGAGCGAAGTCCAGAATCAGCAACAGCCCCGGTCCTTCAGCTATGCTGCCATGCCGCCGCAGATAGTATACCAAGAGGATAAAATCATTGCCGACATTGTAGCACGGGATATCGAAAAAATTTGCGCCGGTAATATGTAGACCAACCTGCAATCCAATTATGTTCTTGCAAAGCCGGCCGTTAAGATGTAAACTGTCGAAAACCACCTGGAGAGGTGGCCGAGTGGCTGAAGGCAACGGTTTGCTAAACCGTCGTACGGGAATAAACCCGTACCGCGGGTTCGAATCCCGCCCTCTCCGTTATCCTTTTATGCACACCCACATGCAAATTTCAAATCCCATAGCTGTAATGCTCTGAGGAAATTAAAAAGGGCTTACTCCGAAATTAATCAAAATAAGCCCTTAATTCATAAATTACACGCTTCGAAAATCGAAACTATTTATACAAACGGATATCATCGATGAATATATGGCCCGAGCCCCCGCCGACCTGTGGAGCGGCCTTATTGCCTAAACCAACCGACATCGAATTAACATTGGTGAGATTCACACCTTTGTCCGCAAATTCCTGCAACGGGATATCCCACTGCACCCAGTCGGTAGCCAAAGCCGCATTAGCATCGTCATTGGTTACCACGGCATTACCGTTAAGCGCAACATACATCGGCTCGGGTGAATTATTCGGATCACCTTGATAAAACAGTGTCAATGTGGCAACATCATCGCTGGTCCAGTCACGCAATGAAGAATCAAACGTCCTGGTAACCTCGGATAAACCGGTGGTATTGTCGTAGAATATCGGCATCGACCAGCGTCCACTATGCACTATTATATTCTCGAGATAATGTCCATCCATATTAAAGTCCGGATCCGGATATCCCGCTGTTGAACCATTGGTTATATCGCTGTATCCATCAATCCACGTATTCCATACCTCATCAGGTGGATAGTCACTGTAATTCTCGAAATTGTCAATTAGAATATAGTTACCTGTCGTAAAGTTCCAGACCTGACCAATCCACGGACTGTCGGGATTAACGCTGTTAACTTCATCAATACGCCAGTAATAAGTGCTGTTGTATTCCAGTGTCCCGGGGTCGTAACTTTCATTACCAAGATCCAGGGTAATCTTGTGTTCCGGTGATCCGGTCGTAGCATTTTCAACAGATTCCATATCTGTGCCGAAATACAACTCATGCTGAGCGGCTTTATCTCCGGCAGTCCAGGTTAATATGGGTGAAACTTCGATCTCGATAGAATTGTTAGGAGGATATGGAGTGCCTACTGCATACGGTGGTAGTAATGCTCCCGACGGGATAATCTGCCGTACCGGGACAGTAGGTCCCTGCCATGCCAGCCGAGCCAGGGCGATATTGCCGTCCTCGAAATACTCGAGAACAATAGGATACATACCGGCCTGAACAGTAACAGAGGCATCGTACCACGTAATCAAACCGGGAGCATCGTTAATCAGCAGCCGGTCGTTGAACCAGAAATTGAATGTGTCCTCGACCTGCAGCCATAATGTCCATTCACCGGCGGTCGGGATTTCAACCTGACCGGTCCATCTAACCGAGAAGTTATCGACCTCTGTTATGAGCGGGTCCGGCGAATCATACTGCCAGTCGAAGTCTATTTGAGGATCGATTCGGGTAACTGCCGGGGTTCCGGACAAATCAATATTGTTAAAGTACTCGCCCTTAACGCCTCCATAGTCACGCGTTGTGGTTGTAAAGGTCCATGTATCGCCCTTATGAGTAGTTCCATCTGCCTCCTGTTCATCGACTCGCCAGTAATACATCTTATTCAATACAAGAGTATACGGTGTAGCCCACGATGTATTGTCCGCATCCTGTGAGCCCATAAATTCCGATGCACTCGTGTCGGCATTCGTAACCGCGTCATAATCATCACCGAAGTATACAGCATGGCTCTGAGCGGTCATACCGGCGTTCCAGGTCAGCACAGTATTTGGATCAACAAACAAAGCACCATCACCAGGTACCGGATTATAAGCGGTCAAAGGCTGGACTGTAAATGTCCATACATCTCCCTTTGATACATTGTTTCCACTTATTTCATCGACACGCCAGTAGTAAGTTCCTCCCGGCTCGACCGTTACCGTACCGTCGGCGGGATACATATTCTCACTCTGGCGGCCCTTGTATATATCCGTCGTGGAGGTTGTAGCGGCTTCTACAGCATCGAAACTTTCTCCAAAGTAAATATCATGCTGTGAAGCCATGACACCCGCATCCCAATTGAGAACTATGTCACGCCGGGTCACCATCTCTCTGTCAGCAGGTACGGGATTAACAGCCGCCCCGACATTTGTAATATGTACAAAGCAAATCTTGACATATCCGACCCCTTCTACCGGGGCAATAGTCAGACGGCCATCGTTTACAGTCACGATGATATCTTCGTATGTATCGAAATAGTCTCCTGGAGGATAAGGTGTTGGATCCAGAACTTCTACTCCCTCAATGATATATGAATTTGTTGCATCTTTATATCCCGGATCTCCGCCAACGATAAACAGATTGTATGTACCGTTCGGTATGGCAATCTCCCAAAAACCTAAACCTGTATTCCAAATATTTAAAGAATTGTTTGTATCATATCGCTGGTCAGGATTGATATCACGGTCACGTGAACTGTCTTGCTTATCTACACTCCAGCCATAACTGAAGCCGTTGCCGCGGTCGCCGTATATATCTCCATAATCCGGTAAATAACCCTCCGGCACCTCCCTGGAACCCTGTGTTCTGGACTGGAAGTTAACCTTCACAGTTTGAGCATCGGCCGTAACCAGGGTCAGACCAATAACCGCCAATACAAAAACGAAACAAATCAATCTATTGCACATAATACGCCTCCTTCTAAGCATGATTAAACTTTGAAATTCTATGCTTCAGCCACAGGCCAAAAACACACGCCATTTTACACTGCCTCGCAAATCTACTACTTAGACAGTAACAAGCAAAATAATACAAAATAAGAAATTTGCTTTTCTTAAAGGGCATTTCTATTGCCGGAAAAATCATCACGACTTGATACCACCTCCTTGATTCCAGCCGATAGAACGTTCGAAAACAAATCATATTAATTCATAATGACACTTAGCCTACATTTACATTATAGAATATATCGGCCTAAATCAGTCGCCATATTGCGTATTTCATTCGCCATTATGCGCATAATATCTTCATTTTAATAGAATTACATGATAATTAAATCTAAGCCCACTCTCCCTCTAAACCTAAATAAAGATTGCCGATAGCATGAATTCCTGATAATAAATATACCCATGCAGAACAGAATTTATCGAGTTTTCATCAGTGCTGCTGAGCCGAGCGGCGACGCACATTGCGCTGGTTTGATAGCCGCTCTTCAAAAAAACAGTTCCAACATCAAATTTGTCGGCGTAGGAGGTCCGAAAATGGCCTCTGCCGGTTGTGAGCTGCTGGAAAGTACGGTCGGCAAAGCCGCCATGATTTACAAGGTTTTGAGTCAGCTTACACATTTCTACAGGTTAATAAAACGAATAAGATCATATTTTATCAATAATCATGTAGATTTGGTCATAGTCTGCGATTCCCCATCATTCAATTTTCATATCGCAAAAGCCGCAAAAAAAGCCGGGATAGGAACTGTTTTCTATGTAGCTCCGCAACTCTGGGCCTGGGGCGGCTGGCGAATTAATAAACTATGCAAATACTGTGATAAGCTCTGCTGTTTACTACCCTTTGAACAGGACTGGTTCGGTCAACGAGGCATCGACGTTACTTTTGTAGGTAATCCGCTATTAGATAAACTCCAGATCGATTCATCCCATCATAAAAAATATGCAGACTTCGACATACAAAAAGCCCGATTTGCCATCATGCCCGGTTCGAGAGCCGCCGAGATGGATTCGCTATGGGTCCCCATGCAGCAAATAGCCCTGCGTCTTAAAAACAAATATCCGGCTGCAACATTTGTCACTGTTGCCGTAGATGTCGGACGAGAACAGAAATTGCGAGAAAAACATATTCCGGATTTCGAATGTGAATATTCCATTGACTCGGTTTACAATACCGCAGCCGCCGCAGACTTTTCGATCGTAACCAGCGGCAGTGCGACTCTCGAAGTGGCGGCGGCAGGCTGCCCGATGGTTATCATGTACCAATCAAGCAGGATACTGTGGCACCTGATCGGGCGCTGGCTTGTGAAAACGAAATACCTGTCACTGGTAAACATTCTCTCCGGCAAGGAACTGGTTCCCGAATTCATGCCATATTTCAGCTCCATCGAGCCGATTATAAACCAGATTGAACAGCTTATCGCAGATAAAAAGAAGTTGGCACAGATCAGTAAATCACTGACCGATTTGACTCTGCCGTTAGCAGAGAAAAACGCCAGCCGGGAGGTCGCTCAAATAGTTAGCGAAATGCTGCCCTGAATGTCGATCTTCACAATATTCCACATACTATTTCTTCAGAATCCTTAAAGTGACAAATGAACACTATTGAGACACGAAAATTCGATTTAACTGCAAGTTTAGCATGTATAGGTGCTCTGACTTTCTGGTCGTTGGGACCAATCTTTATAACGTACCTCGGCGGATATGTGGACTCATGGACACA
>CAZKYP010000160.1:0-7337 GCA_964556885.1 uncultured Pirellulales bacterium
GAGGCTGGGCCGAGTTTGTGGGCGGGAGCTATGGTGTAGAGGCGTTTTTTCGGTTCGGTGTTGATGTGGGAGCAGACCACCTTGCCGACGAAAATTATGTGGTCGCCTGCGGGGGTTTGCGATTCGAGGGTGCATTCGAAGTTTGCTGCGGCCTCGGACAACAGGAGCGAATCTATTTTTTCGGCCAGTGCCGTTTCACACTCGAACTCGGCGAACTTGTCGACCTTGCGGCCGGATTTGGAGCCGAAGAAAAGGGCCGCATCGGCCATCTGCGCCGACGGGAATGCTATCGTAAAGCATTTCGAGTGCGTGATGGCCTCGATTGAATAATGTGTTTTGGCTACGGCGATTGCCATCATCGACGGTGTGCCGGAGGCGATCATTGTCCAGCCCAATGTGACTGGATTGGCCTTGCCGTTTTTGTCTTTGGCGATGGCTATCACGACCTGCTCGGGATATTTGGTTTTTATCGCATCTGAATATTCTACCTGTTTTTGCATTGCTCTTGTCCCCGTTTGGTTTTAATATTTACAGCAGAGAGATTGCTGGTAGAATTATAATCTTCGTCGAATCAGTAACAAGGGGAAAATTATGAAGCTAATTAATCCAAACAGCCTTGCTTTAACACTCGATGCAGTCAACGATGCTTTATTTCTAAATCAGCCCCTGACAAAGTCAGATAAAAATGAGGTTGCCGAATGGATTGCCTCCCGCCAGGGCTTGGCGGGTTCGTATGCGAACATGTTCGCCCCGACAAAAAAGGATTTTCAAAACGACCTGGTACTCTTTACCGGCGAGAAGATATCGACACGGGTCGGAAGATCTCATGTACTCGGCCAGGAGTCCTGCCGGGCGTTGATTCTTTTGGGTGTGAAGTCGGCGAATGTTAAGTCGGCCTTGAAGAAGGCCTCCACCGAATTCATGGAGCGTATGGGACAGTATATTGAAGCTTCTAATGGAATGTATTGTTGTGCGCCGTGCAGTTGTGCGTTCTGGAGGCATTTGGCGGCGGGTGGACTTGAAAACAACGAAAAGATACTTGCGGCGGGAATGAAAACGCTCGCGTCCATGCGGGACGGCAAGGGTCGATGGAAGAGATTTCCTTTCTATTATACGCTGCTTGTCCTGGATTCAATGGAGCTGCCCACTGCTCGCAGGGAAATGCAGTACGCCGCACCGGCGTGCGAGCGGATAATAAAAAGAGAAACGAAAAAGGACAAAATCAGCCGGAGGCGTCGTATTTTAGCTGAAAAAATTCTCGGAAAATGTTGAAATCATAAACTTAATTTAACAAGGAGAACGAAGTGGACACAATAGGTTTTATCGGCAGCGGCAACATGGCGGAAGCCATGATAAACGGAGTACTGAAGGCCAATGTCTACAGGCCGGGCAAGGTTTTCACCAGTGACGTTCGGGCTGAGCGGCTCGAATACCTTCGGGAGCAGTACGGAGTCAGGACGACGAACAGCAACGCCGAACTGGCTTCGAACGTTGATATTCTGGTCTTCAGCGCCAAGCCGCAGAATATGAAGGATGTCATGGAGGAAATCAAAGGTGCAATCAAGCCGGATGTGCTTGTAATATCCATTGCGGCCGGCATCACGACAAAAAGTATTTCCAATATTCTCGGCGACGTGGCAATCGTTCGCGTTATGCCGAATATGCCGGCATGGGTCGACGAAGCCGCCAGCGCCTTGTTTGCCAACAAGAAGGCAAAGTTAAAAGTCGAATTTGCCAGGCTTGTTTTACTCTCCGTAGGGAAAGCCGTTGTTCTTGAGGACGAAGGCCTGATGGATGCGGTCACGGCGGTCAGCGGCAGCGGGCCTGCTTATTTCTTCCTGATGATGCACGAGATGATTAAAGCGGGCGTCGAGCTGGGCCTGCCCGAGGATGTGTCGAAAGAGCTGGTTCTTCAAACCGCCAAAGGCGCTGCGCTGCTTGCCGAGAGGGTGGCCGAAAAGGGAGAAACGCCGGAGATGCTTACAAAGAAGGTCGCCACCCCGAACGGTACTACCGAGGCGGCGTTTAAGGTATTTATTGAAAGAGGTTTTGGTGAAATGGTTTCGGTAGCTTTGCGACGTGCGGCCGAAAGAAGCCGCGAGCTTTCCGGTGGTTAATGTTGGAAATTGGTGATTGGTTACTGGTTATTGATAATTCGATTGGAGCGAAAGTGCACAATACTTGTGACTTGTGCTCTTATGTCCTTGTGCACTTTAAAAAATGATTAAGGCTGAAAATTTAAAGAAACGGTACGGGAACATTGTTGCCCTGGATGATGTGAGCTTCGAGGTGAGCAGGGCGGAGACGTTCGGGCTGCTCGGGCCGAACGGTGCCGGCAAGACGACGACGATAAAGTTGCTTTGCGGTCTTATCAAGCCGAACAGCGGTGTTGTGTCACTCAATGGGAAAAACGATCCGACCCTGATGGATGTTCGAAAATCTTTGGGTGTGGTTCCGCAGGCGCTGGCGATATATGAAGAGCTTTCGGCCCAGGATAACCTGAACTTTTTCGGCAAGATATACGGGCTAAAGGGGCATAGGCTCAAAGAACGAGTCAAAGATTGTCTTGAGATTGCGGGATTGACGCAGCGGAGCAAAGACCGCGTCTCCAAATTCAGCGGCGGGATGAAGCGCAGGCTCAATATGGCGTGTTCGCTTCTGCACGAGCCGCCGATTTTGCTGCTGGATGAGCCTACCGTCGGGGTGGATCCGCAGTCGAGGAATTTGATATTCGATACGATTGAGGAATGGAAAAAGCAGGGCCGCACTATTATCTACACAACTCATTATATGGAAGAGGCCGAGCGTCTTTGCGACAGGGTGGCGATCCTGGACCACGGCAAGATTCTTGACATAGACAGCGTTGCAAATCTTATCGACAGGCACGGCGGCCCGTCACATATCGAGGCCGAATTCGAGGAGAAACCGGATATCGAAAAAATAAAACCATTCGTAGACGACAAGGACATTCAAATTAAGGAAAACGTCATCAGATTCAAGACGAGCCAGCCGATGGAGTCACTGGCGAAGTTGAATCGCAGCGGATTTCGTTTCCGCACGCTGAAGGTCCAGACGGCCAATCTCGAGGATGTTTTTCTGAACCTTACCGGCCGGAGGCTGCGAGATTAATGGAAAAGGTATTATCTCTTGCAATAAAGGACATGCGGGTATTGCTCAGCGATAAGGGCAACATTTTCTGGGTTTTCGGTTTTCCAGTCCTATTCGCCTTATTTTTCGGTGCAATATATTCCAGTGCCGGCGAGGGGCCTTCCGGGATGAAGATCGCCGTGGTGGACGAGGACAATTCCGAGTTTTCTAATTCCTTCATATCCAAGCTGGAATCCAATGATGCTCTGATAATAGAGAAGCTGAGCCGTGACGAGGCTATAGAGCGGGTCAGGAAGGGCAAGGTGGCCGCAGCGGCCGTCCTTAAGAAGGGCTTCGGGGACGGATTCGAGGCGATGTTCAGCAGTGATGATCCAAAGTTGGAGATAGCGGCGGATCCGTCACGCAGGATGGAAAGCGGCTATCTTGAGGGCCTGCTTGCCAAGGCGCAATTCGAGGCGCTGGGCGACAGGACCGCCGACCGCGGCTGGCTGAGGGGCCAGATTGGCCTATGGCGCGATGATGTGGAGGACGCCAACGACCTTGATAATAAGCAGGCAAAACTGTTTTTAGATTTTTTTAACTCCTTTGACACGCTGCTCAAAGATGTAAATGATGAGAACTTCGAGGCCGGATTGAAAGGGGACGTAATAAATTTTGCGAAATTGGATGTCAGCAGGGAGCGTGAAGGTCCCATTGCACCGTTTCAGATTACATTTCCGCAGGTCCTGCTCTGGGGATTCCTCGGGTGTACGGCGACGTTTGCGATTTCGATTGTAAAGGAGCGTAGAAGCGGTACATACGACCGTTTGCGAATCGGGCCTCTTGCGCATGCACATATTCTCGGGGGAAAAGGGCTGGCATGCTTTTTAACGTGCGTATTGATAATGTGTATTTTAACCGCCGGCTCTAAGTTTATCTTCAAGATGCCCATGGGCAATTGGCTGCTGTTCGTTCCGGCGGTGCTGTGCACGATACTGTGTTTCGTCGGCATGATGATGTTTATATGCACTTTGGGGCGAACCGAACAAAGCGTCGGAGCGGCGGGCTGGGCGATGCTGATGATTATGGGCATGATAGGCGGTGCTATGATGCCGCTGGCTTTCATGCCGTCGTGGCTGCGTTCAGTCAGTAATATCAGTCCTGTCAAATGGGGCATATACACCCTCGAAGGAGCTGTCTGGCGCAACTTCAGCCTCGTCGAGATGATTGGCCCGTGTTTGATATTGCTTGCGATTGGTTTCGTGGCTTTTATATTGGGCGTAATAATGCTGAAAAGACAGGAACTCTGACATTATCTGAACACTACAATATCACATAAATTGATATGAGAGTTATATCAAATATCAAAAATTAAAAAGTAAAATGACAAATAAAAAATCAAAAAGAAGTTCATAAACTGAAAATCAGAATTCGACAAGGTTAAACCTTCTGTGGCTTGAAAGGGCTAAAAAACATTTTGCATTTTGCTATGTAATTTTGCAATTTGCATTTTGATATTTAATTTCCATAGAGATAAATAGACTTTTTGCGTAATAAACGAAATAGGAGCGTTGACATAGTATGACCGAGTGAAGGCAATAGTAAGCCGCACGACCCAAAACCTGGATACTTGCAGATAACCGTTTATAGTTTTTGAATCGGCGATTTCTTAATCGACGATAATTGCCTCGACGGGACATTCATCGGCGGCCTGCTGAACGGCGTCTTCGTGCTCCGGCGGGACCTCGTCGACAATAACCTGTGCCATATCGTCACCCATCTCAAAAACTTCGGGGCAGGTATCGCAACAGAGTCCGCAGGCGGTACAGGTATCTTCAATTCTGACTCTCATAGTAACACTCCTTACATAGACCTGAAATTGTTTACCTGTATTCTGCCTACTTAGAACTACAGGCAGGCCAATGAAGTATTAAAGCTTTCCAATAACCAATATGATTATCAGAAATTCGTTGTATGAACAATAGTTTTTTCAGACAAAATTTGCCAAATCAAAATCTTTTTGTGGAAAAAATTTCCTGTTGGTGCTATGCTTGTTTTTTGCTGGAAATTTCGTTGAAAAACCGGTTTAATCATCAATTATCAGCTATTTTCCGGCCGGGTCCCATGCAGACCGAGCCCGCGAACCTGGTCAGGCGGGGAACCGAGCAGCCATAAGCGTGTGCTTGGTGGTGCCGTGGTAAACCCGGCCATCTTTTTTGATTGACTATTTACTATTGACGATTGAATATTGACATGGATGCAGAGGAATTAAAACGCAGGACCAAGGATTTCGCGCACCGATGTGTTAAGTTGGCTTTGGCTTTGCCGAAAACGCCTTTGGGTAACCATGTAAGAGTACAGTTAATTAAGTGTTCTACTTCAGTTGCCGCTAACTATAGATCGACTTGTACTGCTCAATCAAAACCGGAATTTATATCGAAACTAAGCATTGTAATTGAGGAAGCCGACGAAAGCTGCTTCTGGCTCGAATTCATAATTGATGAGAAATTGTTACCAAAGCACCGTGTACTTCCTTTATTGCAGGAAGGGTATGAGCTGACTTCGATTTTTATGTCTTCGAGGAAAACCGCTCGGGGCTTGAAAAAAAAGGACGAAATAGATATAAATCAAATAGTCAATATTCAATAGTCAATATTCAATTGGTTACGTATGTCTTATACAGTACTGGCAAGAAAATATCGCTCTCAGACGTTCGAGGACGTCGTCGGGCAGGACCCTATCGCCCAGACGCTCAGGAACGCGATAAAGACCGACCGGGTCGCCCACGCCTATCTTTTCAGCGGCACCCGCGGCGTCGGCAAGACCACTATGGCCCGCATTCTGGCAAAGGCGCTCAATTGTCTTTCGTCCGATGCCCCGACTGCCGAGCCGTGCTGCAAGTGCGATAGCTGTCTGAAGGTGAGTGTCGGCGAGGACATCGACGTTATCGAGATAGACGGTGCGTCGAACAACAGGGTCGATGAAATTCGCGAGCTTCGGGAAAACGCGATATACCGGCCGGCCCGTTCGAGGTTCAAGATTTACATTATCGACGAAGTTCACATGCTGACGGTCTCGGCGTTCAACGCACTCCTGAAAACGCTTGAGGAGCCGCCGAGCCATATCAAGTTTATCTTCGCAACGACCGAACCGAACAAGGTCCTCGCCACGATTCAATCCAGGTGCCAGCGGTTCGATTTCCAGAATATAGGCCCGGCCAAAATCGCCGGGCAGTTGAAGTCGATTCTCAAACAGGAAAAGATAAAATACGAAGAGGATTTGATTCTGCCGCTGGCGAAGATGGCGAACGGCTCGATGCGGGACGGCCTGAGTTTGTTGGACAGGTTGATAAGCACCGGTATTACGCCGCTAAGCGTCTCGATGCTCGAAGAGTATCTGGGCCAGCCGAACAGCGAGAAGATTTGGAATCTCATCGATCAAATCGGCTCGTCCGATGCGGCCGGGACGCTTGGGGCGATAGAGGAGCTTATCAGCAGCGGCACGAGCGAGGTCCAGATTATCGATTCGCTTGTGGAATATATGCGGGACCTGATGGTGGTCAAATCCGCGGGGGCCAGGAGCGAGCTTGTGATTTTGACAGAGCAGCAGCGAAACCGCGCCGGTGAACTGGCCGAGAAATTCGATATTGCCGGACTTGTTTATAATATCGCCACAATGGAAAAGCTGCGTTGGTCGATCAAAAACAGCGATACCAGCAGGGCGCTTTTGGAGGCTTCGCTGCTGCGATTTGCATTGAGCGAGCATTTCCTTAACGTCGATGAGCTTTTGAGGCAATTGAACACCGGCTCAGCTCCTGCGCATAAAAAAAAAGAGCCGATAACCGCTGAGAGCCAAACAAGTTTCAAACCTGAGCCAAAGAAACCCGAACCGCCGGTCACTAATATCAAATCTCAGGACATCTGGTTGATAAAGAACGACTGGCAAAATATACTGAAATTAATCAATACCAGGCTCGGGCCGGGTACAAGCGAGCTTATAAGCTCTGCCGTGCCGAGTCGTTTTGAGAATGACGTTTTGACGCTTCAGTTCGGCCCATCCAGTCATATGCAGAAGAAAATGTGTGAGAGCAACGGCCGCACCGAGCAGATTCAGAATTTACTAAGCGAGCAATTCTCGGTGCCCGTAAGGTTGAAGTTCGAGCTGGCCGCCGGACCGCCGGTCCCTATTGAGACTGTTCCCGACAGGCCGAAGTCGATCCGGAGAAGAAACGAGATTATCAACGACCCGGC
>CAZKYP010000161.1:0-7333 GCA_964556885.1 uncultured Pirellulales bacterium
GCCAGTAACGCCCGGCGGATGTTTTTGTGCTCATGAGATGTTAACATGGGGTCTTTCGAAACAAGCCCGAAGGCGTTTCTTCTTGCCATAACTAAAAGGTCGTAATCATCGATTATATTCGCTATTTTCAAATCGGGCAGTCCGTGCTGCCGCGTACTGAACAGCTCCCCAGGCCCGCGCAGCCGCAAGTCATGCTCGGCAACCTCGAAACCGTCGTTGCTTCTGGTCATTACCTCGATCCTGCTTTTGGCCGTTTCGTTATCGGTCTCGGCAAACAAAAAACAATACGACTTGGCTTCAGACCTGCCGATACGCCCTCTCAATTGATGCAACTGTGCCAGCCCGAACCGGTCGGCCCCTTCGATAACCATTATCGTTGCGTTCGGGACATCCAGGCCTACCTCAACCACAACAGTCGAAACCAGCACATCGATTTTGCCCTTTCGAAACTCCTGCATAATCTGCTGCTTTTTTGCCGAAGGCATCTGCCCGTGCAGAAGCTCGACCTTATACTCCGGAAAAACTTTGGTAGAAAGGTTCTTCCATTCATCGGTCGCCGCCTTAATGTCACTTCCTGAATCTCGGGACTCTACCGATGTAATCCGCGGATAAACAAAATATGCCTGCTTCCTTGCCCTCAGACGTTCACCGATAAAATCGAATGCCTTCTGACGATCCTTCGGCTCGACCCATCGCGTCACCACCTTGCCCCTTCCCGGCGGGCTATGCCGGATTATGGACACATCCAGGTCGCCGAATGCCGTCATCGCCAGCGTTCGGGGTATAGGTGTGGCCGTCATGACAAGACAATGCGGCGTAGTCTGCTTTCGCAGTTGCGCCTTCTGCTCGACGCCAAATTTGTGCTGCTCGTCGATTACAACAAGCCCAAGATTCCTGAACTCTATATCGGCCTGCAGCAACGCCACCGTCCCGACGACAATATCTATCTCGCCGGACTTGATTTGATTCAACAATTTTTTTCTATTCGCACCGGTCAGCCCGCCCGTTATCAACACCCTCCTGACATCACTGCCTTTGAGGTATCTTTCGATGCTGATAAAATGCTGGGCGGCCAGAATTTCCGTCGGGGCCATTATGGCGACTTGTTCCCTGTGAGCTATCGCCAGCAGGGCGGCGTAAAGGGCCACGGCCGTCTTGCCGGAGCCGACGTCACCTTGCAGTAATCGATTCATCGGTTTCGAGTTGCCCATATCGGCGACAATCTCGGCGATCGCGCCATCCTGGTCGGCAGTCAACAGAAATGGAAAACGCTTCCTTATCCGCCTGTCAATTTCCTCCGTACAAACACAAGGTACGGCCCTCGAAAAATGCTGCATCCTGTACCGCCGAAGCGCCAAACCCAACTGCATCAGGAACAGTTCATCGTATTTTAGTCTGCGTTTTGCCTGTGCAAGCTTCTTCTCGTCCGGCGGCTTATGTATCCACGCAAATGCATCAACCCTTTTAATCAGGTTCGCTTCCTTCATAAATTTACTATCATAGAATTCCGGAGCCAAATCGGAAACATTTTCAAGCACAGGTGCAATTATTTGCTTGATCCGGTTGCTGGACAACTGACTGCTGGCCGGATACACCCCGCCGCTGAAATATTCCATCGATTGCGAATGTTCTTCGTCAAGAACGAGAAACCTCGGATTGGTTAGTTGTAATTGATGCTTATAGGTGGTGACCTTGCCGGATGCCATTATGATTTGGCCGGGCTCCAGTTGTTTTTGAAGATAACCGCCGTGAAACCATATAATTCTGCATATCCCCGTCTGGTCGCTTATCAACACTTCGAACAGCGGCTGCCTGCGATAGCTCTGGTAGTCGGTCGATTCGACAAGACCGACAACAGTTGCCTCCCGGCCGGGCTTGATTTGCTTTATCTTTATCGGCTCCGGCATGAAGTTCCAGTCGCGCGGGAAATATTCCAACAGGTCCCCGACTGTCTCGACGCCCAGCTTTGCAAACGTCTTCGCCCTCGCCGGCCCTACACCCTTGAGAAACTGCACCGGCATTGACAAAGTGATTTGCGTCTTTGTTTCCATATTCAAATCCACTCGTGTCGCGGGCATCTTGCCCGCGCTTCGAAGGCGTCCCGCCTTCGAAACTCTGTTATTCCTCGAAGCCGTATCGCCCTAATAACTTAACAAACCGGACATCGCAAATCTTTCTCTCGATCAGCGTGCCCTTTCTCTTTTCACAAACCACCAACTCCTGCACTCCCTGATAACCGACAGGTGCAATCATCAGGCCGCCATCGGCAAGCTGTCCGGTTAGCAGTTCCGGTACCCTTGGCACAGCGGCAGTTACCATTATCCTGTCAAAATAACCTGACTCAGGCAATCGCGACGCCGGCCAGCCGCAACTGCCATCGCCGACGTAAAATTCGATACTACTAAAACCTAATTTGCTTAAAACCGCTTGTGCCGACTGCGATAATTCCGGATATCTTTCGATTGTATAAACCTTCTTTGCCAGCCTGCTCAGTACGGCGGTTTGGTACCCGCTGCCCGTTCCAACCTCCAAGACATTCGAATCGCGGCCGACTTTCAGTTCCTGGGTCATCAGCGCGACGATATAAGGTTGAGAAATTGTTTGATCCATCCCAATCGGCAGCGGGCCGTCGGAATAAGCCTGGACCTGATAAGAATCCGGTACAAATTCCTCCCTCGGAACCTCCATCATTATCTTCAGCACGCGCGGATCCGTTATATCCCGCCCCTTCAGGTCCCACCTGAGCATCCGCTCCTTAGCCGCACTGAATTGATTTTTCATCGAATTATCCAAAAAATATCGATTAAAACACTTATTCCACTTGACATTACTCAATTTATAGTCGATAATTTACATAGCGACTGTGATGGGCCGCTCTTGCAGTGACCTTCCCGTAAGGGGCAGCCGCTCTTTTTATTTTATATGACTTTTTTTGACCCACTCAATAACATCCACAACGCTTGAACCAACTTCCATCGACACAATACGGCTGATTCTATCAAAGGTTTGTTTGTCTATATCACTCACTCGTAATCCTATTTTATTTTCCTCATATTTACGAATATAATAAGCCACTAAATCAACCAATTGCAAAGCAAAGCACTTAGATGAATCAATGAAGAAACCTTTCTCTATAATATTGCTCGTTTTCAAAACCGAACCAGAATCTAATCGAAGAGTTCTTAATGAACGCTCGGCATCATCAAAAGTCTCTTTCTGTTCGTCGAAAATAAACATACCCAATTGATCGTTTCCCATCTGACGCAGGTAATGATCTACCTCCATGCAAACAAAAGGCAATGCCATTATATAAGGATTAACTTTTATACCAGGACCATAGTGTACTTCGCAGAACGTTTCAAATTTTCTTTTTATAATCCTCCGGTATATGAATGTAATTTTATTGTCTATAAGCATCTCCAGCATTTCATCACGAAAATAAATTTGTTCTTCCAGAGTCAGATTCTTAAAGATATTACGTCTATTTTTAAGGTCTTTTGCCTGTACTTCAAAAGGATTTGGCAGAGGATCCCCGAAGTATTTCCTCGCTATATCGAAAAACAATTTTTCTAACAAAAACCACTTCGATTCAGGCAAAATCATCGCAGCCAAAAGAAACACCGGCTGTTGCACATCTTTCAGATTCAACCCTGTATTACCCGATTCGTCGATGTATACAAGATTCATTCTATAATCCTAAAATTACTCGTTTCATAAAATCATTTTATGCTTTAAACTACATTTTTAAACAATAAATATAGCCAACTAAAACAGAGCTTTACGGCTGCCGCGGCGGCGAGTACCTGAACGACCATCTTAAACGCTTTCTGCGGGATACGTTTGAGGAAATAAATCCCTGCAACCGCCCCGATAGCAATTAAAGGCAGCATCATCAAATCGAGTTTCACAGAAGCCGCCGTCATCATTTCCAGTTTTGCGCTGAATGGAACCTTCAGCCAGTTTACAACGAAAAAGAACCATGCGCCGGTCCCGACGAATTCCATCTTCGGCAGTCTCATCGCCATCAGGTAAATTATCATCACCGGCCCTGCGGCGTTGGCCATCATCGTCGTAACTCCGGCCAAAAATCCCATTATCACCGCAAACCACCATTGAGTCGGTATTTGAGTCTCTTTTCCGCCGACCCTTTCCCGCCAGAAATTGACAGCAAGCATAACCAGAACAATCATGCCGATAATCGGCTTTAACTGCGCTTCATCAATCCTCTGCAAACCGAAATAGCCCGCCACGATTCCGACCATTGTTGCAGGCAGCAAACGGACAACGTGCGACCATTTTGCATTATGCCGATGGTACGTTATGGCAAACAAATCCGCCAATATCAAAATACCCAACAGCGTTCCCACTGACTCGCTCGTGGGCATAACAAGGGCCATTAGAGGCACCACAAGTATCCCAAGGCCGGGAATCCCTGTCTTGGTTACTCCAATCATAAATGCACATAACGTAACAACCACCCAGCCGTAAATATCAAGTTCCAACGCCCTTTATCCTTAAAAAAACCTCTTAATCTCCGATTCAACTCATTTACCTGAGCAATCTAAAGGTTTTGGACGTTCTTTGCAATTGACAATTGGCCGCTGATAACTGAAAATAAACACCTTCCGGAAATCAATCGGTATAAAACCTTTATCAAGGAGCTTAAATATGAAAACTAAAAAGATGATTACTTATATTTTGGCGACCCTTTTGGGCGGGTGCGTACCCGTTTTATCGTTACATCCACTTTACACCGAAAAGGACGTGGTTTTCGAGAACGGACTGCTCGGAATATGGATGGGTGACCCCAACAACCCGGAAACCACCTGGAAATTTACACGTGTGGACGAATCTAAAAAAGAATACAACCTGATTTTCACAGATGATAAAGGCAAAAAAGGTTCATTTACCGCAAACTTAGTGAAGCTGCAGGATGAGCTTTTCCTTGACGTATTCCCAAGTGAACTGCCGTGGGAACCGAAAGACCCGAATAAAGTGGAATGGTTATACAACAGTTTTTTCCTGATACCGGCTCATACTTTTCTGAAGGTTGAATCAACAGAACCCCAGTTGATGCTTCGCCTGACGGATGAATCAAAAATGAAAGAGCTGCTTAAACAGTACCCCAGTGCAATAAATCATACTACGATTGAGGATAGACCCATTTTGACCGCATCTACGAAAGAGCTACAGGAATTCGTGATCGAGTATGCCGATGATGAAAGATTATTTACCGATACAGTCATTTTGCATCGCAAGGTCGCCCTGGAGCCAAATTCCCCGGCTCCCGCTAAACCGGCAACTTCAGATACTAAACAGTAGTATTAGGATGAATAGAAAATAATTTGAACAGGTAAAAATACTTATGACGGACAAACCTGAATTCAGACGTTATCTCGTAAACATCGACTCAATTTCCTCGAGCCAGTTATTTACCGACTGCCTTGTAATAGGAGCCGGCATCGCAGGTATGCGAGCCGCTATCGAAGCCGCCGAGTCGCGCAATGTCACCATCGTCTGCAAAGGCAGCCTCGAAGACAGCAACACCTATAAGGCACAGGGAGGTATCGCTTCGGTGCTTGACAAATCCGACTCGTTCGAGTCACATATAAAAGATACGCTCAACACCGGCTGCGGTATCTGCAACAAGGATACAGTCGATCTGGTTGTCCGCCAGGGGCCGGAGCTGATACAACAACTGCTCGAATGGAACACAAAGTTCGATTTGGCCGACAGCCATATCGCCATCACCCTCGAAGGCGGCCACAGTCACCCGCGCATAGCCCACGCCCACGGTGACGAGACCGGCCGCATCATCGCCGAAGCGCTAATAAAAAAAGTCAAACATATCCCGAATATAAGAATCCTGGAAAATTTCTACGCCATCGACCTGCTCACAAACGGTGACAATACATGCCTGGGAGTAATCGGCCACGATAAGCAAAAAGGCCAGCAGATTATCTGGGCCGCAAAGACAATTCTCGCAACAGGTGGAGCAGGCCGGCTCTATCGCGAAACCACGAATCCGGATGTTGCCACCGGCGACGGCCTTGCTATGGCTTACCGCGCCGGGGCCGTGCTGCGAGACCTGGAGTTCGTACAGTTCCATCCTACCACGCTCTACATCGCAGGCGCTACGCGTGCTTTGATTTCCGAGACGCTGCGGGGCGAAGGAGCCGTCCTTGTCGACAACAAGGGCCGGCGTTTCATGAAGGAACACCACGAAGCCGCCGAGCTTGCACCGCGTGACATAGTGAGCCGGGCCATTACCGCTCAGATGAAAGAAACAGGCTCGACACATGTCTACCTGGACGTCCGGCATTTCGACAGGAAATATTTTGCAAAGAGGTTCCCGTGGATTAACGAATTGCTCGAAAGCTTCGATATAGACATCAGTCATGACTTGATTCCGGTCCGGCCAAGCGCGCATTACATGATAGGCGGTGTGAAAACAGACAGCTCGGCACGGACGAGTATCGAAAATCTCTACGCCTGCGGCGAAGTGGCTTCGACCGGACTGCATGGCGCAAACCGGCTCGGGAGCAATTCGCTGCTCGAAGGGCTTGTCTTCGGCAAGATCGCCGGGCAGGCCGTCTCGAAATGTGAAAATGCAAACGCCGCCCTTCTCAAACATCGTCGAATTAAATATCAGATCCCGCACTCGGACCGGACCAGACTAGACACCGCCGACGTACGAAATTCGCTGCGGTCTCTTATGTGGCGAAATGTCGGCATCACGCGATGCAATCAGCCGCTGGCCGAAGCGCAGGAGATTATCCGATTCTGGCAAAGGTACGTGATGGACAAAATTTTCGACTCGTCCGAAGGCTGGGAATGTCAGAATATGCTGACGACCTGCCTGCTGATGGCCTGTTCTGCGCAACTGCGAAAGGAAAGCCGCGGCGTACACTACAGAAGAGATTTCCCCGAAACCGACGATAAAAATTTCAAAAAACACTTCGAAATCTCACGAAAAGCCGAATAAAATCCCTGACCACCATTATCATCCCACCGAAATTAACAAAAAAGTGGTAAAAAAAGACATTTTCTGTTAAAATTAAAGTAAATAAAAAACAATAATCAATAGTAAATAGTAAATTGTAAATAAGAAGAGTGGGTCGGGCGGTCACCGGCTTGTTTACAAGCCGGAGGAAAGTCCGAGCAGGACAGGGCACGGTGGTGGCTAACAGCCACCTCCCGATTTATCGGGACGGGAAAGTGCCACAGAAAATACACAGCCGATGTCCCTTCGGGGAACAGGCAATGGTGAAATGGTGCGGTAAGAGCGCACCGCGGCGTCGGTGACGGCGCCGGCAGGGCAAACCCCACCGCC
>CAZKYP010000162.1:0-7327 GCA_964556885.1 uncultured Pirellulales bacterium
GCATTTTTTCATCTTTTAAATCTGCCTGTGCGGCATGAAGGATATTCGAGGTTCCAAGATAGAAACTGCCGGCTAAGCCGCCTGCGACTTTCAGAAACGTTCTGCGCTTCATGATTACCCCCTTCTTTAGGTATAAATATTCATGTTGTTTTGTTGTCAAAAGGTTTATTTTACAGGTTAATACCACCCACTTGCAAGTTTTGTTCTGCGATTTATTTTTGACTGGATTACATTAAAAATTACAAAAAAAGCAGAAAACACCTGTTTTTTTTAGGATTTTCCATTGACAATTCCCCTTGTTTTCATGTATAATTTATGAATTAATAGGAGGAAAGTGTAAATATACAACCTTTAATACATTGTCCTCAAACTGTCCTCTTTTAAGGAGAGTCTATTGGGAGGATGGTTTGAGAAACGGAAGGAGAGGTAAGATGAAAAGATGTTCAATTCTTTTTTTAGCGGTAGTGTTTTGCCTCTGCGCCTCACAGGCAAAAGCAGACTGGACAATTACACAATTGACAAACAACGACACTGATGATTTGAGCCCAGCTATTTCAGGAACTAATGTGGTTTGGTTGCAATATGACGGTTCTGACTACGAAGTCTATAGTAACTTTGCCGGTCAGTTATCCAACAATAGTGTTAATGATTCAAGGCCTCGTATATCAGGAACAAATGTAGTCTGGAGTGCATATGATGGTTCTGACACTGAGGTCTACACAAATTTTGTCGGACAGTTGACAAATAACAGTTTTGATGATAATCACCCTGATATCTCAGGTACGAATGTCGTGTGGTGGTATTGGGATGGCTCAGATGACGGGATCAACAGTAATTACGCAGGTGTATTGGACAGTCTTGATTCAAGCGTCGAAAATCCCGCAATCTCAGGCACAAACGTAGTTTGGCAAGTCTATGCTACTCCTTTTCCTTATGATCCCGAGATATATACCACTTTCAGTGGGATGCTGACTAATAATACTGAATATGATAAGTACCCTGATATCTCAGGTACGAATGTTGTATGGGAACAAGGTTTTGGCGATGATTGCGAGATTTACAGTAACTTCGCCGGGAGGTTAACTAATAATAGCACATCTGACAGACTCCCTGCCATATCAGAAACAAATGTGGTGTGGCAACACTGGGATGGTTCAGATTGGGAAATTTACAGTAATTTTGGAGGACAATTAACTGACAATGACTATGACGACCTTTATCAGGATATCTCCGGTACGAACATTGTATGGCGTGGTTGGGATGGTCATGACACAGAAATCTACATGGCGACTTGGACACCTGATGATATTCCTCCTGATTCTACTAATGTCATTCCGGCACCGGGGGCTTTGTTACTTGGCAGTATCGGTGTTGGGATTGTTGGTTGGTTTAGAAGACGCAGAACGATATAATTTGATTTGATAAGTTAGAATTTCATAGGGCCGCAATTACATGATTGCGGCCCTTTCTCGTTGCTATGACAGTTATTCAAAACTGAGAATCTATGTTGTTTCGGGCTTTTTGGTGTAGGTGATGGCCGAGAGTTTGGCTCCCTGTGGGTCTTCGAAGACGCAGAATCGCATATCGGGCAAGTCGGTCGGGGGAACCAGTATTTTGCCGCCTAATTTCTTTACCTTTTCTGCTATTGCATCGACGTTATCGACGGTGACATAGGCGCCCCAGTGGTTTGGGGCCTGCGGCGGGACCATAGGCGGCATTTTCATCATACCACCGACCGCCCGACCATCGGCTTTCAAGACCGTATAGCTGCCGCCTTCCATCGGCATATCCTCCATCGTCCAGCCGATGAGTTCCTTATAAAACTTTTTCGAGCCTTCCACGTCCCTCGTGAGCAGCTCGCACCAGCTAAAATCGCCGTGAGTATTGAATCTGTTATCTGACATAATTAATTCCTTTTTCTATCTTTCGATTACTATTTCCTGTCCGTCGTATGGCACTGTAATATCGGCCGGAGTATCGAGGTTAAAAGCGATTGGATTGTCCTTATCCACCCAGACGACCTCGAAGGTCCGCTCTGCCAACATTCCGGGAAACTCACCGGTACGAGCGCCGACAGTAAGCGAGCGGGACTCCTCGTCATAAACGAATGGAATTGTGCTGAAGGCCCCGTTCTCATAATTATTGTTGATGTTTTCATCTTCGTATAACGTGAACCGACCGTTCGAGCCGGTATAAACATAAAGGCGGATCGGGTCGGCCGGTTTTTCCGTTGAGTATTGAATGTCCGGGCCGAATGGAATAATCGAGCCTTCCCTGACGTAAATCGGGATATTACTATAAGGTGCATCTGCGTATACGATTAGGCCGCCCTCGATGTACTTGCCCGATTTGAAATCATACCAGCCAGTGCCCGCTGGCAGGTAAACATCCCTTGTCCTTGCCTTGTATTCCGTCACCGGATTAATCAGCAGTGCCGGTCCGAACATGAACTGATCGCCGATATTCAGTACATTTTTGTCCTGTCCGAAATCCATAACCAGCGCCCGCATAATCGTATAATCGTTGTGCGTAACCATGCCGGCCAGTGAATAGATATACGGCATAAGGCGATAACGCAGCTTGTCGCAAGCGAGCATCGTTTGATATGCAATGTGTTCTTCGGGAGCGATGTTGAACATTTCACGATACGGGAACTGACCGTGCACGCGGAACAGCGGGCAGAACGTGCCGAACTGGAACCAGCGTGTGTTCATTTCACGCCATTCCTCCAAATCTCCGGGATTGACATCGCGCTCGAAACGCGGCTCAACGGCAAAGCCGCCAATGTCCATCGTCCAGTATGGGATTCCGGACAGGCAGAAGTTCAGACCGGCGGAAATCTGCGCCTTCAGGTCGTACCACCGCGTGGCAACGTCGCCGCTCCAGGTTGCCGCCGAGTATCTTTGCTGTCCTGCGTATGCCGAGCGAGTCAGGATAAAGACCCGCTGATCGGGATTGGCTTGGCGCTGGCCTTCGTAGATGCCTTTGGCGTTCATCAGCGAATACGTGTTGCGATATCGTGCCGTTGTCCCCAGTGCGGTCGGGCCGATGCGCAGCCGCAGTTCCTTTTCCGATAGATTCGACTGGATGTCCGGCTCGGTCGCGTCCAGCCACCATGCATCAAATCCCTTACTGAACAGTTTTTCCTTTATCTGTTCCCAGAACAGATCGCGCGCGCCCTCGCTATATGGATCGTAGAAGGTCGAGACGTATCCCGGCCCGACCCAGTCTTTTTGCTCTTTTTCGACGTTTCTGGTATACAGCCAGCTTTTGGAATTGAACTTATCGTAATTTTTCGTGCCGACATAGAACTTGGGCCAGACGGAAATCATAATGCGGGTATTCAGGTCTTCGTGAAGCTCTTTAACCATACCGTTCGGGTCAGGATATCGTTTAGGGTCGAAATCGTGGTCGCCCCACTTGTCTTCCGGCCAGTAGAACCAGTCCTGCACGATATTATCGAGAGGTATCATACGCTTTCGGAATTCCTTGACTACCGATAGCAACTGCTCCTGCGTCTGGTAGCGTTCGCGGCACTGCCAGAAGCCCATCGCCCATTTGGGCATCATCGGGGCCTTGCCGGTTATCTGCCGGTAGCCCTTGATAATCTCGTCCGCGTTTTCACCGTATATGAAATAGTAATCGATTTGGTCGCCGACTTCCGAATAGAGTGACAGCGTGTTTTTGTTCTCCGGCCTGTCTGGAGTCAGGTA
This sequence comes from uncultured Pirellulales bacterium, assembly GCA_964556885.1. Lineage (GTDB taxonomy): Bacteria > Planctomycetota > Phycisphaerae > Sedimentisphaerales > Anaerobacaceae > CAZKYP01. Next base: position 3,714 of record CAZKYP010000162.1, read on the forward strand.
TCTTAAACCAATATAGCCGCCGTTCGACGACCATTCTATTTTGATCGGGTAACGTTGTCCGGCCTCCATATTTAGTGACAAGATATGCGTCCAGGGACACCAGTTTTGCCGCCATGAGTCGACTAAAAGCTCACCGTTGAGCCAGAGTTTGGCGTAGTGGGAACTGTAGAACCTGAACGTATGGACCCCGGTCTGGTCGGACTGAATCCAGCCTTCCCATCGCACGCTGCCGAGGTTCACATCGAATCCCTGTGGGAAGCCGCCCTGCGTTTCCATCGATTCATGCGCGATAGTCGATTCTCGGTTGATGACAAGTGACCTGCGGAAATCCGAGTTATAGAAATACTCCGCCGACAATCCGCCTATGACGCCATTTTTATCATACATTGTCAAAGAAGAAATCGGCTGGTATTCACGGATGTCACCGAATTTGGTCTGTGAATTGTTGTCCCAGAGGATTCCGTAGTTTTTGCTTGAAACCAAAAACGGCACAACCGCCACCATATTATACTGCAGGAGATCGACATTATGTCCCTTGTAATTCATTATGTCGTTTTGATGCTGGCCCAGACCGTAGAACGCCTCGTCCTCGGGTGAGTTGAAAACCTGCTGGATATGGTATGTCTTTTCTCCCATCACTTCGGCCGGGGTGATAATCTTGCCGTCTTTCTTTCGTTCCTGCAGGATGGGCCTGCCCTTTTTGTCATAGAAAGTGACCAGCCCGGTTTTGGTAGAGACCTTGGCAGTTAACTTGTTCGTGGAGATAATGACGTCATCACCTTGTTTTTTCGCGGTATATTCCACTTGCGGCCGGGCCGTATCCGGAACTATCAGGCTTTTTCTCGATGAAAAATCTTCCTGTGGAGATGCAACGACATGGACGATATTGTCGGCGCATACCTGGATTCTCATCATCCTGGCGTCCGTTTCATTTTGTTTTTTCAGCTCTATGACAACATCGCCCGCCGGGTCTTTCGAGGCAGGACCGGAGCAGCCGCTAAACAGAATCGCCGATAAGACAAACAGCAATTGAAATTGTCTGATAGTCATACTATCGCCCTTTCAAATTATCATATGATTTTATCTCTTAGAATCACTATATAATGGCCCTTGTTTTCGAATAAGGCAAGAAAAAACCACAATAACCAGCAACAAAAGCGAATTTAAATAGCCTATATCTTCAATTTTGATGCAGTGCGATGAGATTTAGTATGGCCGGTACTGTTCACGAATGAACGTGCGTAATATAGGATTTCGAAAATCCGGCTTACCAATCTGCACGGATCCGGTCATTCCATCCAGAACAACATTTATCACATATTTTCAGATTCTCTTCACACCTACAGGCAACACAATTTGCACTTGACATAAACAATCGCACGGATTATAAGTATTACACTTTTTTGCAGACCGGACGTTGATTCGATAACCTCGGTTTTAGTGTTTTCTGGAATGGTTTTTATAGACAAAGGAGACAAGTGTGAAGGCAAGTGATATACGGCCGGGCATGGCCGTTACTTCGGATGGCGATTTGTTTGTTTGTATTCAGGCAACTCATGTCACCCCGGGGAACCTTCGAGCGTTCGTACAGGCCAAGCTCAGAAGGGTGTCCGACGGCGTATTGTTTGATAAACGCCTGCGCTCAACCGAGGAAATCGAGCAGGCATACCTTGACCGGCGAGATATGGAATACCTGTACTCGGACAACACCGGCCATATCCTGATGGACGTCCATTCATACGACCAGATAACCGTATCCGATGAGCTTATCGGCGATGCAATAAAATTCTTCCGGCCCAACACCACAGTAATAACATTACAGCACGAAGGCAAAATAGTGGTTATCGAGCTGCCGAAGTCGGTGGACCTGACCGTCATAGAAACCAATCCCGTTTCCAAAGGCGCGACGGCCACCAATCAGCTCAAAGAAGCTACCCTGGAGACCGGTCTGAAGACCCGCGTTCCGCCCTTTATCGAAATAGGCGAAATCGTCCGCATTAGCACCGACGACGGCTCATATATATCAAGGGCGAAATAGTTTCATACAACTGATCTCATTTCAAGACACCGGATATGCTATGTTTCAGTGAAAGGTTGCTGAAATGTCATTTTGTACTGCGATAAACTGTATGGACGGCAGGACACAACTGCCGGTCAATGAATATCTACGCGAATTGTTACATACAGATTATGTCGATACGATAACTGAGGCCGGTCCGGTCCTGATTCTGGCTGAGCAGCAGGATTCCCCGCCGGCACAGTCGATTCTCAATCGAATCGATATCTCGGTCGGCAAACACAAATCAAAGACCATCGCGATAGTCGCTCACTACGATTGCGCCGGCAATCCTCTCGATAAAGACAGACAACTTGAACAGCTTTCAAAAGCAACACAGTGGCTTTCGGAAAAATATCCGGATGTAAAGGTGCTCGGACTTTGGGTCGATTCGGACTGGATGGTGACTAAAGTCTTTTAGCCCATCGCTTATAATTTAATCGTCTATGGCCTGGTAGGTCAGGATACGGAATTTGCCAATCAGAGTTTCCTGCCAGTAATTATCGACCTGTGACATGAAAATACCGACAAGCTCCTCTTTCGGGTCGACCCAGAATCGTGTATAAAACGCACCGTCCCAGCCGAACATGCCGAGTGATTCGAGCTGGTCGTATTTGCCTCTTTCGGTGCGGATTCCAAAACCGTATCCGAATTTGTCACCCATAATCCCGTTATGCTCGAATGAATCCCAGATGTGCAAATCCCCTATCGAATTAGTCGTCATCAGCTCGACCGTCTTGCGGCTCAGGATGCGAACATCACCGAGCCTGCCTTTCTTGAGCAGCATCTGTGCGAACCTCAGATAATCCATGGGCGCGGAGACCAGGCCCGCCCCGCCGGAAAAATAGGTTTGCGTAGTCAAATAGGACAGGTCGATCGGGCTTTCCTCCATCCTGCCGTTTTTGTATAGATATGTTTTGGCCAGACGCGGAAGCTTGTCTTTTGGAAGAATCATACATGTATCGTTCATTTGCAGCGGCGTAAAGATGTGCTCTCTGAGGAACTCGTCGAAGCCCATACCCGAGATTACTTCCACAAGGTAGCCAAGCACATCGACGGACATTCCGTAATGGAATTCCTCGCCGGGATGCGAAATCAGGGGCAAGCTGCCTAATTTCTTTATCATCTGCTCTATTGTCCCCTCGGTCGGCGTCAGACCTACCGTCATTCCGGCCTGTTTATAATATTTGGCCTGCGGACCGTCGCCGTATGTTATCCCGGATGTGTGATTGAGAAGATGACGAATGGTTATCTCACGCCTGGCTGGGACGAGCTTTTCTTCCTTCGTATTCGGATCGATTTGTATGACCTTTGGGTTCTTAAATTCGGGTATAAACTTCGAGACGGGATCTGTCAGGAGAAAATACCCTTCTTCGTATAATATCATAACCGCCACCGACGTGATGGCCTTTGACATAGAAGCGATACGGAACATCGTGTCCTTTTGCATCTTTTCATTCGCCTCGATATCCATCATTCCGAAGGTCTCAAAATAAGCGATTTTGCCACGCCGGGCGATTAATGCAGCCGCACCGGGTAATTTCCCTTCTTCGACATA